>RBWT01000040.1 GCA_004010275.1 Streptomyces huasconensis | reverse complement strand
CCGGGAGTCCGGGGCCGCCGCCGAGCGGCCGCGCCGCCGCGGCCGGTGCCGTGCACGCCGCGTGGCAGTCACTGCTGGCCACCGGGACCTGGAGCGCCGGGTCCCGCGGCGCCGGGGCCCGCAGCGTCGAGGCCCGGCGCGCCCTGGCCCGCCTCGTCGTCGCCGCCGAAGAGGCCCTCGCCCACCCCGCCGCCGCCGAACCCGCCGCCCTGCGCTCCTGGGCGGCCGGACTGCGCGGCACGGGTGCCGTCCCGCACCCCGCCGACGTACGCCCCGGTGAACGCGACGAACTCCTCGGCCTCGCCGCCGAACTTGCGGGGCCCAGGATGCCGCTGTGGCGTCGGCTCACGCCCGGCTCTCCGCTGCTGCCCATCGCGCTGCGCACCGCGGTCGGCTGCGCGCTCGCCGGGTACGGATCGCTCGCGCTCGGCATCGGCCGCCCCTACTGGGCGCTGGTCACCGCCGCCTCGCTCTACCAGGCCAACGTGACGCTCACCTGGAACCGGGGCGTGCAGCGCGTGGTCGGCAACCTCGTCGGGGTGCTCGCCTTCGCCGCCATCGCGCCGTTCGCCCACCTCGGCCACGCGGAACTCATCGTCAGCTGCCTCGCCCTGGCCTTCGGCGCGGAGGCCCTGATCAGCCGGAACTACTGGCTGGGCAGCGTGTGCGTGACGCCGATGGCGCTGCTCGTGACGGAGTTCGCGCGGTTCCAGCAGCCGGGCGAGCTGATCCTCGACCGCGTCGTGGACACCCTCGTCGGCGCGGTGCTGGGCGTCGCGGCCGCCGTCCTCGTCACCAACCGGCGCGCCCGCCGACCAGATCGAGCAGGACCGTGGAGGCCGTCGAGCGGGCCCGGGAGGCGGCCGGAGGCCGACCTCGCGGCCGTCTCCGCGCGGCGCCGGCTGACCGCCGCCCTCGTCGACCTGCGCGCCGCCGCCGACGCGGCGGCCGGTGAATGGTGGCAGCGCGCCCTGCCCGAACAGCGGGTGATCGCGGCCGAGCGCGCCGGACACCGTACGCTCGCGGCGACAGTCCGACTTCAGAGCGGCGGCGGCGGTCGAGCGCGGCCCGCGACGAGGTCGCCGACGCCTGGGAGGGCGCACCAGCATGAGAGCAGAGAACGGTCCGGTGACGGGCCCCGGTGGGGACACCGTGGCCGCGGTGGTGCGGCAGTGGCAGGCCGTGCGCCCCGACATCGACACCGGGCCGATGGAGGTGATCGGCCGCATCAACCGCTGCGCGGCCCTCCTCCAGCAGGCCGAGGACGCGCCGCTGCGCAGGGCGGGCCTGACCCGTGCCGAGTTCGACCTGCTGGGCGCCCTGCGCCGCACCGGACACGAGCTGACCCCCGGCGAACTGGCCCGCGAGACGTTCTCCTCGGGGGCCGCGGTCACCAAGCGGCTCAAGCAGCTCCAGGAACGGCAGCTGGTCGACCGCCGGGCCGACGCCCGCGACCGCCGGGTCGCGCACGTCCGCCTCACCGACGCCGGGCGCGAACTGGTCGACGCGATCCTGCCGGAACAGCTCGCCTACGAGACGGTGGTGCTCTCCGTCCTCGACGGGGACGTACAGGGCCAACTGAGCGAGCCTGCTCGGCGAGTTGCTGGCCCAGCTGGAGGGGCGGCTCGGGGTACGGAGGGGGTGAGCCCCGCCGGGGCGCGGAGCGGCGGCCAGGTCCCGGTGACCTCGGGCAGCGAAAACGCGCCCCGGCCGCCCGTCAGCCGCCGCCCTGTCCCGTGCCGCGGGGCCGCGCCGGAACTGCGTCGTCCGCGACCGCCGCCGCCAGCAGCTCCCTCGTCTCCGGTTCCACATGGTCCGCGTAGTACTCGTGCAGCGCCGTACGCCAGCCGGGCCGCACGGGCGCTGTCGCCCGCCTCGATCGCGGTGAGGACCTCGCGGTGATGGGCGACCGAGCGGCTCATCCAGGCCGCCGGGTCCGCCACCGCCGCGATCTTCTTCTCGATGACCTCGACGACCGCCTCGTGCACCGCGCGGGCACACAGCCCCAGCAGTGCGTTGCGGCTCGCCTCCGCTATCGCGCGGTGGAACAGCGCGTCGGCCTCGCTGAACGCGCGCAGCCCCGAGGACGCCGCGCCGAGCGCCCTCCATGCGGGCGATCTGCTCCCGCATCCGCACGAGGTCCTCCTCGGTGTGCAGGCGCGCGGCGAGGCGGTTGCTCTCGGCGTCCAGCACCATGCGGAACTGCACCAGTTCGCCGAGCGAGGCGACGCGGGAGCGGGTGAGGCGGCCGAGCGCCTGGCTGAGGTTGTCGGGCGAGACGCCGAGCGGCTCGGCGCCCAGCGGGTCACCGGGACGGGAGCGGATCAAGCCCGTCGACTGGAGCTCCCGCAGCGCCTCGCGGACCGTGGAGCGCCCGACCCCGAACCGCTGGACGAGTTCACGCTCCCCGGGAAGCCGTGCGCCCGGCGGGAGTTCACCGCTCAGGATGCGCTCCTCGATCTGCTCCGCCACGCGCTGGTAGGCGCGCACGGGCCGTACGGGCCGGAAGAGATCGTCGTCGGCGGCCATGGCCCCCTCCACGGTGGCTGGTCGGTGCGAGCCGACCAAGGACTGCTGGTTGACCCGGGGCTGAACGTGGCGGCAGAGTACGGGAATTCAACTGGTCTGACCAGCGGACCGCTCGCCGCGCGCTCCCCCTCCCGGCGCCGACGGCCGGCCGCGCGGTCCGCGGTCGGCCGGACGACTTGGAGGTTCTTCATGGCCACCGCACCCCCGACCGTCCCCGCCGTCGACACCGACGCCGCGGTCGCCCTCACCCAGACCTGGTTGCGGCTGCGCACCGTCAACGCCGCCGGAGCCACCGAGGTCGAGCAGCCGGCCGCGCTCCTCGTCCAACGCCTCTTCGCCGCGTTCGGATGGCCGTACGAGGTCGTGGAGGTCGCCCCGGGGCGGCCCAACACCGTCGCCGTCGTCGAGGGTGGAGGCGGCGCCGGGCCGACCCTGATGTTCGAGGGGCACATCGACGTCGTCACCGAAGGCGATCCGGCCGACTGGAGCGTCGACCCGTACGGGGCGCTGATCCGCGACGGCAGGCTCTGGGGGCGCGGCGCCGCCGACATGAAGTCCGGCGTCGCCGCCATGATCTACGCCGTGCGCGCCCTCCAGCTCGCCGGGCCCTTCCCCGGCCGGATCGTCGTCGGTGTGCTGTGCGACGAGGAGGGGCTGATGCTCGGCGCCAAGGCGTTCGCCGCCACCCCGCTCGCGCGGACCGTGGACGCCGTCATCGTGTGCGAGCCCGAGGGGTACGAGGTGTGCACCTCCGCCCGCGGCGGCATCCGCCTGCGGCTCGACCTGCACGGCGTGATGGCGCACGGCGCGATGCCCCAGGAGGCCAGGAGCCCCATCGTGGCCGGGGCCCGGATCGTCCAGGCGCTCGCCGGCGTGCAGAGCTGGGCCGAGGAGCGCTACGGCACGCACCCGCACGCGGGCCGCGTGACCGTCACCCCGACCGTGCTCCTCGGCGGCGACCCCGACCAGCTCAACGTCATCCCCGCACACGGCGTCGTAGGCATCGACGTGCGCACCATCCCCGGCACCGACCACACCGAACTCATCGGCCGCGTACGGGAGTCGGCGTGCGCGGCGGCCGCCGAGACCGGCGTCGACGTCACGCTCACCGTGGTCGACGACCGGCCGGCCGTCCAGATCGCCGAGGACCATCCGGTGGTGAGCGCACTGGTGGCAGGGCACCGGCTCGTCCACGGCGAGGCGCCCCCCTTCGGCGCCGTCCCCGGCACCACGGACGGCACCATCCTCACCCGCGACGCCGGCCTGCCCACGGTCGTCTACGGGCCCGGCGGCAAATGGATCGCGCACCAGAAGGACGAGTACGTCGAGGTGCGCGAGATCGGCGAGTACACGCGCGTGTACGCGGCCGCCGCGCACGCCTTCCTGAACGGAGGCGCACGGTGACGACGTCTCCGCCCCCCGCCTACCCGCCCTCCACGCACCCGCGCCACCCCGACGGGCTCCCCGTCGGTGACACCTGGCTCCCGGCGCCGGCCGCCGCGCCGTCGTCTTCCCCGTTCGACGGCATCGAGATCGCCCGGGCGCCGGTGGGCGACGAGAGGCTCGCCCAGCAGGCCGTCGAACACGCGGCCGGGCTGCGCAAGCGGGTCGGCGCGCTGCCGCGCACACCGCGCCGGGTGCTGGGGCGAGGTGGCGGCGGCGCTCTCGGACGCGCTGCCCGAACTCGCGGAGCTGCTGGTCCTGGAGACCGGCAAGCCGCGCGTGGACTGCGACATCGAGATGCTGCGGACCGTCGCCACCTGGCAGGCCGCCGCAGACGAGGTGGCCCACCTGCACGGCGAGACGCGTGCCGCTGGACCTCCAGCCCTCCGGGGAGGGGCTCTTCGGGTTCTGGACCCGGCGGCCCGTCGGTGTCGTCGTCGGCATCGCGGGCTTCAACTACCCCGTACTGCTGGCCTCCCGCAAGATCGCCCCGGCGCTCGCCGCGGGCTGCCCGGTGATCATCAAGCCCGCGCCCGCGACACCGCTGGCCACCCTGCGCCTCGTCCAGCTCGTCCGGGAGCGCCTCGCCGCCGCGGGCGCCCCCGTCGGGGCGGTCCAACTCGTCACCGGGGGCGAGGAGGTGGGCCGCGCCCTCACCACGCACTCCGAGGTCGCCGCGGTCTCCTTCACCGGCTCGGCGGCCGTCGGCCACCGCCTCGCACGCGACGCCGCGCCCCGCAAGGTCATCCTGGAACTCGGCTCCAACACCGCGCTCGTCGTGGCCGCCGACGCCGATCTCGACGCCGCCGCGGACGCGGTGGTGCGCGGCGGGTACTACGCGTCCGGGCAGGCCTGCATCTCCGTCCAGCGGGTCGTCGCCGACGCGGCGGTCGCCGCCACCCTGGAGGAGAAGATCACGCGACGGCTGCGGACGGTGGCCGTCGGCGACCCCCGCGACCCGGCGACCCGGGTCTCCGCCCTCATCGACGAGGCGGCCACCGAGCGGGTCACCGGCTGGGTCCACCGGGCACGTGCCGCGGGCGCCAGGCTGGTCGCCGGGGGAGACCGCGAGGGCCGGTGCCTGACCCCGACGCTGCTCGCGGACGTGCCGGACGGCCAGCCCGCCTGGGACGAGGAGATCTTCGGCCCGGTGGTCTGTCTGCGCCCGGTGCCGGACCTGGAGACGGCGTACGACGTCGTCAACGCGAGCCGCTACGGCCTGCACGCGGCGGTCTTCACCCGCGACCTGGGCGCCGCCTTCCGCGCGGTGGAAGAGCTGGAGGCGGGCGGCGTCGTGATCAACGAAGTCCCCGGTTACCGCAGCGACATCGCGCCCTACGGCGGCGTCAAGGACTCGGGCATCGGCCGCGAGGGCCCGCGCTTCGCGATCGGGGAACTGACGGTGACGCGGATGGCGGTCGTCCGGCCCTGAGCCGGCGGCCCGCGATCCCGCCGAGGGAGAAAGGCAGCGAGACACATGGACCACGCCCACTACACCCGCCTGTTCCGGCTGGACGGACGGCCGCGTCGAGGTCGTCGGCGGCGCGAGCGGCATCGGCCGCGAGGCGGCACGCGCCCTGACCGCCCAGGGCGCCGAGGTCATCGTGGCGGACCGCGACAGGGCGGGAGCCGCCGAGACGGCGCGGCTGGCCCTGGCCGGCGCCGAGGGCACGGCCGCCTCCGGCACCGCCACCCCCCACACCCTCGACGTGCTGGTCCCCGAAGCCGTGCGGGACGGCGGTCGCCGCGTGGGGGCCCCTGGACGGGCTGGTCGTCACCGTCGGGGTCAACGTCCGCAAGCGCATCGCCGACTACAGCCTCCAGGAGTTCGACCGGGTCATCGGGCTCAACCTGCGCGCCTACCTCACGCTCATCCAGGCCGCCACCCCCGCCATGGCCGAGCGCGGGCGCGGCAGCGTCGTCGGGATCGCGTCCATGCGGGCCTTCCAGGTGGAGCCGGGACAGGGCGCGTACGCCGCGTCGAAGGCCGGGCTCATCCAGCTCCTGCGTACCGCCGCCGCCGAGTGGGGCCCGCGCGGGGTGCGCTTCAACGCCGTCGCGCCCGGTGTCGTCCGGACCCCGCTGACCGATCAGATCGCCGCCGACCCGCAGTGGTACCGGGCGTACGCCGAGGCCAACGCGCTCAAGCGCTGGGCAGGGCCCGAGGAGATCGCCGGAGCCGTCGTCTACCTCGTGTCGGACGCGGCCACCTACGTCACCGGCAGCGTCCTCACGTCGACGGCCGGCTGGACGGCTGTCGACGGGCGCTACGACCCCTCGGTGTGACGCCCCCTCCCTCTCCATGTACGACCGCGAAGGAGCCCGATGCCCGCCCGGACCGCCGCCCGGCCACCCCCGAATCACCGCCCCCGCCGGACCCCCTGGACGGGCTGCCCTCCCTGCGCGGTGCCGCCCGGCCCTCCCTGTGGCTGCTGCTCGTGCCCCTCGTGCTCTACGGCGCCGCGCCGCTGGTCGCCAACCGCATCGAGCCGCGCGTCCTCGGCGTCCCCTTCCTCCTCGCCTGGATGATCGCCGCGACGGTCGTCAGCCCCCTGGTGATCTGGCTCGTGGCCCGCCTCGACCCCGCGTACCGGCTGAACGCCGTCGAGCCGATCCCCGCCGACGACGGCCCCCGGGAGGGCGGCCGATGAGCGGGTCCGCCGCGATCGCGACCACCGTCTTCGCGCTCGCCATGGCCGCCACCATCGCCATCGGCGTGCTCAGCGCGCGCGGCCGGTCCAAGGGCCTCGCCGAGTGGTCCGTCTCCAGCCGCGGCCTCGGCGTGCTGTTCATCTGGCTGCTGATGGCGGGCGAGACGTACACCAGCTTCTCGTTCCTCGGCACGGCCGGCTGGTCGTACTCCTTCGGCGCGCCGATCCTCTACCTCGTCGCGTACCTCACCGTCGGCTTCGCCGTCGCCTACGTCGTGGGCCCGGCCCTGTGGACGTACGCCTCCCGGCACGGCCTCATCTCGATCGCCGACATCGCCGAATTCCGCTTCAGGTCACGGCCGGTGGGCATCCTCGTGGCGATCGTCGCGACCGTGTTCATCGTTCCCTACATCCAGGTGCAGATCCAGGGCATGGGTGTCGTCGTGAACGCCATGACGTACGGCGGAATCGACCTGAAGGTGGCCGCCGTCATCTCCTTCGTCGTGGCGGAGGTCTTCATCCTCGTGTCCGGGCTGCGGGGGTCGGCGTGGGTGAGCGCCTTCAAGGACGTCCTGGTGATCCTCGCCGTCGTCTTCCTCGCCGTGTACATCCCTGTGCACTACCTCGGCGGCCTGGGCGACCTCATGCAGCGCATGGTGACCGAGAGGCCCGAGTGGCTGACCTTCCCCGGACACGCGTCGGGCGGGCGCGACTCGGTGTGGTTCCTCAGCACCGTCGCCCTCAACGCCGTGACCATCACCATCTTCCCCACCACCGTCGCCGGCTACCTCAGCGCCAGGAGCCCCAACGCCCTGCGCCGCAACGCCCTGCTGCTGCCCTGGTACCAGCTGCTGCTGTTCGTGCCGATGGTCGTCGGCGCCACCGCGCTCTTCGTCATGCCGACCCTCGGCAACCCGGACCTCGCGCTGTTCACCCTCGTCACGGACTCGCTGCCCGCACCCGCCGTCGCCGTCATCGGGGTGGCGGGCGCCCTGTCGGCATCGTGCCGACGAGCGTCTTCATGCTCTCCATCGGCACGCTGTGGGGACGCACGATCCTCGGCGGCGGCAACGGCGCCGACCCGCGCGGCCCGCGCCGCGCCCCCGGCACCCCGGCCGAGGCACGCGACATCCGGACCAAACGGCTCTCCCAGGCGGTGTGCGTCCTCGCCGGGCTCGTGGCACTCGCGGGCAGCCTCTTCCACCCCAGCACCCTGGTGGAGCTGTCCGTCCTGTCGTACGAGGGCCTCGCGCAGCTGGTGCCCGTCGTGCTCCTCGCCCTGTTCTGGCGGCGGTTGACCGCTCGCGCCGCCGTCACGGGGATGCTCGTCGGCCTCGCGGTGGTCCTGGGGCTGTGGGGCACCGACAACGACCCGTACCACGGGGTCAACGGCGGCATCATCGCCCTCGCGGCCAACCTCGCGGTGACGGTGGCGGTCACCTGGCTGGCGCCCGGCCCGGCCCCCGGCCACGCGAGGCGGCCGGGGGGAACGGCAGGCAGAACGGCAGGCGGAACGGTCACAGTCCGGCTGACGCGACCCGCTCGCCGATCTCCTCCCGCGACAGGTAGGCGTCCGTCATCTCGAAGTCCTTGAGGGTGGCGGGGCGCTGGGCCTGGAAGCCGGTGCGGACGTAGTCGTCGCCCGCGACCGCGTTCAGCCCCCAGTTGGCGGCCGTGCGGAAGCGGGTCGGTCAGCGTGCGCAGCGCCCCCAGGTGGTAGCCGCGCGCCACCACCTGCGCGGGCAGCCCGGTCAGCTGCACGCCCAGCGGCTTCGACACCGCCTGGATGCCGCCGAGGTCCACCACCAGGCCCATGTCCTTGTGCGGTAGTCGGAGAGCGCAGGCCGCGCAGGGCCGCGGCGACGTTGTCCGCCGCCGCCCAGCCCTGGCGCATGGCGTGCTGCGCGGTCGGCGGGCAGATGGCGTCGCCGCCCTTGACGACGTCCGGCACGCCGCCGCGTCGCCGAGCGCGAAGACACCGTCCAGACCCGGCACCGTCAGGTCCGGCCGGACGACGAGGCGGCCCTTGTCGGTGTCGGCGCCGAGCGTCGCGCCGAGCGGGCTGGGGGCGACCCCCGCCGTCCAGATCAGCGTGCGGCAGGGCAGGACGCGGTCGTCGGTGAGCGTGACGGTGTCCTCGGTCACCTTGGCCACGGAGACCCCCAGGGAGACGTTCACGCCCCGGCGCTGCATGATCGCCATCGCCTTCTCGCCGAGCCGCTCGCCCAGCTCCGGCATCAGCTTGGGAGCGATGTCCACGAGGTGCCACTTGATCTGCGAGACGTCCAGCCCCGGGTAGCGCTTGACGGCGGCGCAGGTCAGACGTTGCAGATAGGCGGCCGTCTCCACGCCCGCGTACCCGCCGCCGACCACGACGAACGTCAGGCGCTGCTCCCGCTCCTCGCGGTGCGAGCTGGCCGCCGCCAGGTCCAGCTGGGAGATGACGTGGTCGCGAATCCAGGCGGCCTCGGCGAGTGTCTTGACGCCCACCGCGTACTTGTCGACGCCGGGGATGTCGAACTGCCGTGTGACGCTGCCGGGCGTCAGGACCAGGTGGTCGTAGCGCTCCACGACCTCCTCGCCGTTGATCTTCTTCACGATCACGGCCTTCGCCTCGGGGTCGATCCCGATGGCGCCGCCCGGCACGATCGCCGTGCGGCGCAGCATCCGGCGCAGCGGCACCGCGACCGCCTGCGGGGTGAGCACGCCGGAGGCGACGTGCGGCAGGAGCGGCAGGTAGAGCTGGTGGTCCGTCGGACTGATCAGCCGCAGCTCCGCCTCATGGGGCCCGAGTTTCTTCTCCAGCTTGTGCGCGCACTCCATGCCGGCGAAACCGCCGCCCACGATGAGGATTCGGGGAGCTGCCATGTGATGTCACTCCAAGACTCTGGGAGATCGTCTTCAGTGCTGTGTCACGGCTGTCGGGGCCGCCGCCGAGGCCGACAGAGGATCGTTCTGGATCTTCTGCGGACCGTACCCGTGGCCGTGTACCCCTGCATCCCGAATGGATTAATCGTGTGACGTGCTTCACACCCGCCGGGGCGGTCCCGGCTCTTCCGGATCAGATCCCCGGCCGGTAGCGGATGGGGTGGTCGTGCGGCACCTCGACCAGGACGATCCGCAGGCGTCCGGGTCCGCGATCCACATCTCGATCAGGCCCCAGGGCTCCTTGACCGGTGGCCGCACCACCTCGACGCCGCGAGCGACGAGGTCGTCGTGGGCCGCGTGGACGTCCGGCACCTGGAGCCACAGCCGCAGGCCGGGGGAGGGCGGGGTGTCGGAGCGGCCGGAGAGTTCGAGGAAGCCGCCGCCGAGGAAGTAGACGGTGCCCCGCTCGGGGCCGGTGCCGAACTCGCGGTAGACGGCGAGGCCGAGCGCCTCGCCGTAGAACGCGCGGGAGCGCTCCGGGTCGGTGGGGTGGAGAAGGGTCCTGCTGCTCAGTACATGCACCATGGGGCCGCACCCTAGTGCCGCGTTAGGCTCGGCGGATCAAGAAGCCGCGCACAGATCGGAGAAACCCGTCGATGGACACCGCCCCGCGCTCCCTCACCGGTGAGGTCACCTTCCGCGACGCCGGTCCCGCCGACGTCGACGCGCTCGTCGCGCTCATCGAGTCGGCGTACCGCGGGGACGCGAGCCGCGCCGGGTGGACCACCGAGGCGGACATCCTCCAGGGGCAGCGCACCGACCCGCAGGGCGTCGCCGACGTGATCGAGTCGCCGGCCGCCCGGCTGCTGGCCGTGGAGCGGGACGGCGTGCTCGTCGCCTGCTGCCAGCTCGAACACCGCGGGGAGCACGCCTACTTCGGGATGTTCGCGGTCAGCCCGGCCGAACAGGGCGCGGGCCTCGGCAAGCTGATCATCGCCGAGGCGGAGCGCGTCGCCCGCGAGGAGTGGGGCGCCGGCGAGATGCACATGACCGTGATCTCCGTACGCGACGACCTCATCGCCTGGTACGAGCGGCGCGGCTACCGCCGTACGGGAAAGATGACGCCCTTCCCGTACGGCAACGAACGCTTCGGCATCCCGCAGCGCGCGGACCTGGAGTTCGAACTCCTCGTCAAGGAGCTGACGCCGTGAACGCCGTGAACGCCGTGAACGCCGAGGACCGTCGGCCGTGAACGGCGCCGGCCTCAGGCCGTGAAGCGGCCCGTCCGCTTGATGTCCGGGTAGTCCGTGGTCGCGCCGTCCAACTGGAGCGCGCGCACGAGCCGCAGATCGTCCTGCGTGTTCACGACCCAGCCGATGATCCGCAGGCCGGCCTTCTTGGCATGCTCCACGATCTCCAGCGTGAGACGCCGGATGTTGAGGACGAGCGTGGTGGCGCCGACCGCCGTCGCCCGCTCCACGACATCGGTGCCGTAGCGGCTGGCGACGAGCGCGGTGCGCACGCCCGGCACCAGGCGGGCGATCTCCGCGATCGCCTCGTCGTGGAAGGAGATCACCTCCACGCGCGAGACCAGTCGCGGCGGTGCATGACCTCGGCGAGGGCGCGCGCGGCCGCCACGTCCTTGATCTCGGCCTGGAGGGGCGCCCGCACGGCGTCCAGGACCTCTTCGAAGACGGGGACGCGCTCGCCGCGGCGGGCGTCGAGCTCCCGCAGCTCGGCGAGGGTCTTCTCGGCGATGGGCCCCTTGCCGTCGGTCGTACGGGCCACGTCGGCGTCGTGCATGACGACGAGGGCGCCGTCCTTGCTCAGATGCAGATCGAGCTCGATGAGATCGAGGCCGGCGGCTTGCGCGGCGATGAAGGAACGGAGGGTGTTCTCGGGCTCGACGCCCATGACCCCGCGATGACCGATGGTGAGGAAGTTCAAGGCCCACTCGCTTCCGTCGACGGCGGCTCGGCGGCCGCGCGGCGAGGACGGAGAGCCACGCGGCAATGTCGCAGCCTAACGGCCCGCCTCGGTGACGGAACCGGCCGGACGGGGGTGAACGGAACCTTCCGCTCTGGTTCCCACGATGCCGAGGACCAGTCCGGTGACGAGGGCGGCGACAAGGACGGCACGGGTGCTCACGGGTGCGCTGCTCCTTGCGGAGGGGACGGCTGACCCCGCCCGTCCTACCGGCGAAGGGGCCGCCGCCGCGAGCCGCGTCACCCGCAGGTGGGCGAGTCCGCCACGCGTTGACCCGGCGGCTCCGACGCCGCCCGCGCCGCGTGCGCCAAGTGCTCCAGGTCGTCGAGCATCGCCTCCGCCGGCTCCACCTCCGACGCCGGACGCCGCTCGCTCCAGCGCAGGACGACCCGCAGGTGGTCCGGCGCCGTCCGGTGCCCGAGCCGGACCCGCAGCGGCAGCGGATGCTTCAGGACGGGCGACCAGTGGAAGAAGCGCAGCGAGGCGTCGGCCCACTTCTTCAGTTCGTGGCCGGTCCGCTCCCCGGGGAAGGAGAGCAGCCGAGCACGGCCCGCGCGGTCGGCGGCAACCCGCCGCCGGAAGGTTCCTCGTCCGGCTGCCGGGTCGTTCCGCGGCCTGCCATACGCCGCATTGCAGTGAACGGCGCGCTCCGGGCGCAAGAGGCGCGTGGCAGGCTCGCGCCGGGCGGCCGCGGCACCGTCACGCCGGGCGGCTCCGCGCGGCCGCCGCCAGCGACGCCGCCCGGGCCAGCTGGGTGATCTCGTCCTCCGGAGCGGCCGGGCTGTAGACCGTCAGCTCGCCCGCAGCTTGTCGAGGAGCAGGGTCTCCGGCGCGGCCGCGTGTTCGCCGTCGTACGCCAGCCCGCCCTCGTCGTCCAGCCCGCCGAGCCGCAGCTCCTCGACCCGCTCGGCCCGGTCGACGCGCGAGCGGCGCAGCGCGCCGGCCAGCGCGGAGACGATGAGCCGGGTGCGGGCCAGCGGCGCCTCGGCGTCGACCGTACGGACGTCGAGCAGCCCCTCGTCCAGCAGGGGCCGGTGCGAGGGGGCGAGGCCCTCCGGCAGATAGCGGCCGTTGCCCGCGAAGAGCAGCCACAGGAGGCGGTCGTGCCCGTCGAGGCGGACCCGCAGCGGCGTCGCGTCACGCAACACCCCCAGCAGCGACACGGCGGCCGCGGGCCACTTCCCGATCCGGCCCTCCAACTTCTCGCGGCGGCGCACCAGTTCCGGATAGAGCCCGATGCTGAAGGTGTTCACGAAGCCCGTGACATCCGCGCCCTCGCCGTCGCGGACCCGCGCCAGGTCCACGCGCACCGGCCTCACGCGCCGCACGGCGTGCGCGGTGTCCTCGAAGGTGGCCGTGCCCGCGTCCAGCGCGAAGTGGTTGAGGGTGCCGCCGGGGAAGACCGCCAGTGCGACCCCGGCCGCCACCGCGCGGCGGGCCGCGGCGTTGACCGTGCCGACGCCGCCGCTGACCCCGAGCGCCCGCCCGACTCGGCGGCCCGCGCGACCGCCTTGTCCAGCGCCTTGCCCAGATCCTCACCCGGCTCGCACGGGATGATCTCGGCCTTCGGCAGCAGCAGTTCCACGTACTGCCGGGCAGGCGGCCGGCCCGGAACGCCCCTGCCGGAACCGGAGTTGACCACCACGACCAGCCCCTCACCGTCCGGCAGCACCGGCGCCGCCACCCGCGTGCGCCCGAACCGCGCGGGCGCCGGACGCGGCGGCCACCAGTAGCAGTGACCGCGCGGCGGCCGCGCCGAGCGCGATGAGCGCGAGCACGTCACCGGGGTAGTGCACGCCCACGTACACGCGGGAGAAGGCCACGGCCGCGGCGACGGGCGCGACGACGGCGCCGTAGCCGGGCGCCTCCAGGGCCACCCCGTGGCGAACGCCGCGGCCGACGCCGCGTGCCCGGACGGGAACGACGGCGTCCACGGCGCCTTCGGCAGGCGCCGCACCAGCGGCACCGCGTCGTGCACGGGACGGCCGCGCCGCACGGCGTACTTCGCGACCGCGTTGGTCGTCAGCGAGGCCAGCGCCAGGGCCGCCCACCCCGCGGCGCGCCGCACGGCCGGGCCGCGGGCCCGCCGACGGCCGCGATCACCGCCGCCGCGCCGAACCACAGCCGCCCGTGGTTCGCGGCGGAGCTGAGCGGCGGCAGCACCTGTTCCGCGCCGGCAGCCGGCCGCGTGCCCGTGCGAACAGCCGCCGGTCGATCCTGCCGATGCGTCCCGTCATGGCCTCACTGCACCAGTGCGCGGCGGCCACGGCCCGCGCTGCTCGCCCGAACGGGTCACGCGCGCGGGTCAGGACGCCCCGGCGGACAATGCCGCCATGACGACCAACCGTGCCCTCGACGTACAGGTCAAGCGTGTCTACGACGACCCGGAGCCGGCCGACGGCGTCCGCGTCCTCGTCGACCGGCTCTGGCCACGGGGTCTCGCCAAGGACCGGGCAGGCCTCGACGCGTGGGACAAGGAACCGGCACCCTCGGACGAACTGCGCCGCTGGTACGGCCACGACCCCGCCCGCTTCCAGGAGTTCGCCGACCGCTACCGCCAGGAACTCACGACCGCCGACGGCCGGGCGGCACTGGACCGCCTCCGCGACCGCGCCCGCACCGGCCGCCTGACCCTGCTCACGGCGACCAAGGACCTGCCGCACAGCCACGTGACGGTCCTGGCGGACGTGCTGACGTCCCGGCGGGCGTGAGCCGCTCCGTCACGGCCGGGGAGGCGGCGGCCCGTCGAGGACCCGCCAGCCGCTCGGGCTCCAGATGGATGCGTACGCCGTCGAAGTCCGGGCCCCGCGTCGCGTCCAGGGCCATCCGGGACGAACACGTCACGGTGCGGCTGGAGATGCGTCGCCATGGCCCACAGACTCCCCGAAGGGGCCTTCCGGCGCTCCGGGTGGAGGAAGTCGGTGGGCCGCACCGGCACCCGGGGCAGCGCCAGGCCGGTGGCCACGCGCAGGGCGTCGGCGGCTCGCCGACGCCGTTCAGGCCGTACGGCGCGTCCGGGTGCGGCAGTTCGAGAAGGTCGATGGGGACGGCGGGCATGTCCGGTGCACTGCCCGCCGCCACGGCCGACGACCTGCTGATCTCCTGGCCCGCCGTGCTGGCCTCGCGGGCGGCAACCGGGGTATACGGGAGGGCATGAAGGATCTTTTGAGGCACAGGGCCCGCCGACTGCTCGGCGCCGACCACCGACTGCTCTTCTGCGGGATCGCCGCCGGGATGTGGGGGTTCGGCGGGGTGCGGGGACGGCGTGCGGCGGTGCGCGGCGTCACCTCCCTGGCCCTGGCCTCGGCCACCGTCAACGCCCTCGGTCGGCACGCGGTCGGCGAGTCACGCCCGGCCCAGGAGGCGGCGCGCGCTGCTGCGCCGCCTGCCGCGCAAGCCGCTCACCGGGCCCTACCCGTCCGCTCACGCCGCCTCCGCCGCCGCCTTCGCGACCGGCGCCGCGCTGGACGTCGGCGGGCTGGGGGCGCGGCCCTCGCCCCCGGTCGCGGCCACGGTGGCGTACTCCCGGGTCCGCGGCGGGCGCGCCCCGAGGGACGTCCTGGTCGGCGCGGCCCTCGGCGTGGGCGCCGCCTACGCGGTGCGCGGGATGGTGCCCACGCGGGCCCAACTGCCCCCGCCCGCACGGCCCCGGGTCGACGCGCCCGCCCTGCCGGAGGGCGAGGGCCTGGTCGTGGTGGTCAATCCCTCCTCCGGCGCACAGCCCCAACTCGCGGACCCGGTACGGCAGCTCAAGGCCGCCCTGCCGCGCGCCGAGGTGGTGCTGTACGAGCAGGAGGCCGGCGCCCTGCCCAAGGTCCTGGAGGAGGCGGCGCGGGACGCCGCCCGGCGCGGTGGCGTCCTCGGGGTGTGCGGGGGAGACGGCACGATCAACGCCGCCGTGGCGCCCGCCCTGCGGTTCGACGTGCCGCTGATGGTGCTGCCCGGCGGGACGTTCAACCACTTCGCCGCCGACCTAGGCGTCGACACGGTCGCGGACGCCTGCGCGGCCGTGACCCAGGGCAGCGCGGTGCGCGTCGACGTCGGCCGCGTCAAGCCGCTGGCCGGGATCGGCCCGGCGGGCAGGACCCACGCCGAGCCCTCCTACTTCCTCAACACCTTCAGCCTCGGCAGCTACCCCGACCTGGTCCGCAGCAGGGAACACTGGTCCCCGAAGATCGGCGGCCCGCCCGCCACCCTGCTCGGCGTCCTCCAGATCCTGCGCACTGGACGCCCGCTGCGGGCGGTGGTGAACGGCCGCCGCCGCTCGATATGGCTCCTCTTCGCGGGCAACGGTGCCTACCGCAGCGTGGGCATCGCCCCGGTGCGCCGACACGACCTCGCCGACGGCCTGCTGGACGTCCGCATCGCCCACGGCGGCCGCTTCGCCCGCAGCAGGCTGCTCGCCGCGGCGCTGGCGGGCCAGCTGACCAGGACCCGCGTCTACGCCGCCGCCCGCCCCCAGCGGCTGGTCATCTCCGCGCTGCCCGAGGGGACGCAGATGGCGTACGACGGCGAGGTGGCGGACGCCCCGGCCGCGCTCCTGATCGACAAGCTCCCCGAGGCGCTCACCGTCTACCGCCCGACGTGCGACTGACCCGACGCCGCCCGGCCGCGGCCCTCAGGGGAAGGTGACGGCCGTGTCCACCGGGGTCAGGACGAGCCAGCGCAGAGAGGTGTCGTCGTAACGGCCGTAGGTCCGCACGTGTACGTCGACGGGGTCGGGCGCGACCAGCGGGAAGTACATCGGGCGGGCCCGCGCGTCGCCGGGTTCCGGGACGTCGGCGGTGGCGTCCCACAGCGCGGCGACGCCCGGCTCGCGCCGTACCACGCGCACCACCTCGTCCAGGCGCTCGTCGTCCGGCCGGCGCTGCCAGGCCAGCCGCAGCCCGGCCAGCAGCGGTTTGGCCCAGCCCCGTCTCCCACTCGCGCAGCTGATAGCGGGCCGCCGGTGAGAACGCCCAGGTCATGACATTCGCACCCGGGCGGACCAGCCACGGGCAGTGCGCGCGGCCACGGCGTTGGCCGCGACCACGTCCCAGGCCTGGTCACAGATCCAGCTCACCCGGCGCTGCTGGTGCAGCAGGTCGAGCATCGCCTCGTCGGGCCGCGTGGCGTGCGCCGCGCGGGGCGGCGGGCGGTGGCCGGTGCCCCGGTACAGGGCGTCCGTCTGCGCGGGGGAGAGGCCGAGGATGCGGGCCACCCCGGCGATCATCTCCGGTGCGTAGCCGCGGTCCTCGCCCCGTTCCAGCGCGCGGTACCAGCGCTCGGAGACGCCGAGCAGCAGGGCCATGTCGAGCTGCGTGAGATAGCTGCGGTGACCGCGGAACGGGACGGGCCCGGGCAGCAGGCGCGGATCGCGCGCCGTCCGCCAGGCGCGCAGCATCCGGCCGAGGTCCTCGGCGTCGTGCGTCCGGCAAGGGTAAAGACCTCGCAAAGATGGGTCGGGCGGGTGGCAGGCGCCGCGTGGCCCGCGCGTCCGCTCGCCCCGGCCGGTGCAGGTTGACAGCGTCGCACAGCGGCGCCCGGGCCGGAACTACCGGGTACCGGTAGCCGTCCGTGCCGTTCTTCGCGGCGGACGGAGGTCCATGGTGAGCGCCGCGACCACGGGCCGCACCCCCTGCGGCACCGCACCCCCGCCGCAGACCCCGCACACGTACGGAGAAACTCACCGATGAGCTACTTCCTGCCGGAGTCCCACCCCGTGCTGACCGCCGCCCGCGGTCTGGCCCGCGCCCACGCCGGGATGATCGAGGTGCACACCTCCCCCCTCTACCTGCGGGCGCGCGACCCGCATCCCGACCGCACGGTCGCACTGGTCTCGGGCGGCGGCTCCGGGCACGAGCCCCTGCACACCGGGCTCCTGGGACGCGGCGGGCTTGACGCCGTCTGCCCCGGCGAGATCTTCGCCTCCCCGCACAACCGGCAGATCTACGAGGCGAGCGCGGCCGCCGCGAAGAGCGGCGGCGTCCTGCTGATCATCAAGAACTACACCGGTGACGTGATCAACTTCCAGATCGCGGCGGAGCGCCTGCGGCACGACGGCATCCCGGTCGCCACGGTCCTGGTCGACGACGACCTGGCCACCGACAGCGCGGACAGCGCCACCGGGCGCCGGGGCACGGCCGCCACCGTGGTCGTCGAGAAGCTGCTGGGCGCCGCCGCCGACCGGGGCGCCACGCTGGAGGAACTCGCCGAGCTGGGGCGGCGGGTCGTCGCCGCGTCCCGCAGCAGCGCGTCGCCGCCCGCGCCCAGACCTCCCCCACCACCGTCGCCCCGGCCTTCACCCTGGAGGCGGGGACCCTGGACTACGGCGTCGGCATCCACGGCGAGCGCGGCATCCGCACCATCGCCCGCCCCGCGGTCGGCGACCTCGTCCGGCGCATGACCGACGACCTCCTCGACGCCCTGCCCGAGGGGCCGGGTGACGTGCTCGCCCTGGTCAACGGCCTCGGCGCCACCACGGAACTGGAGCTGCACGCCATCGGCGTCCTGCTCGGGGACGAGCTGACCGCCCGCGGCCTGCGGCCGGTGTTCACCGTCTCCGGCACCTTCACCGCCGCCCTCGACATGGCCGGCTTCTCCCTCACGGTGACGCGGCTCGAAGAGGGGTGGGCCGAGCTGTGGACCGCGCCGACCCGCACCCCGCTGGTCCTGCCGCGCCCCATCCCGGCGCGGAGCGGCGGCCGAGCCGGAGACCGGCCGTCTCCCCGGCGGACACCGCGCCCGCGGCTACCCCCCACACGAGCGGCGACCGCGCCCTCCACGACCGCGACGCGCTGACGGTCTCCCAGGTGCGCGACAACCTGACCCGGCTCGACCAGCTCGTCGGCGACGGCGTCTTCGGCGACAACCTCGCGGGCGGCGTCCGGCGCGCGGTGAAGCTGGCCGACGAGCGCGGCCTGGACGGTACGGCGGCCCTCGCCGCGGCCTTCCTCGACGACGTCGGCGGCACCAGCGGTCCGCTGTTCGGCCTCCTCTTCCAGCACCTGGCGTCCGCGGCGCCGAAGGTCGGCGGGGCGCCGTCGGCCGCCGCCCTGGCCGAGGCCGCCGAGGCGGGCTTCGCCGCCATCCACCGGGTGGGCGGCGCGAACCCGGGGGACTGCACGCTGGTCGACGCCCTCGCGCCCGCCGCCCAGTCGCTGGCCGCCTCCGCGCGGGACGGAGCCGCGGAGGCACCCCTGACCGAAGCGGCCCAGGCGGCCATCGCGCGGCGCCTCGGCACCGCGGAGCTGCGGCCCCGCCGCGGCCGCGCCAGCTACGTGGGCGACCACGCCCTCGGCGTGCCGGACCCCGGTGCCCTCGCCGTGGCCCTGCTGTTCATGGCCCTGGCGGACGTCCACGAGCCCGCCACCGCGCCGCGGCTGCCCGCGCCGGGCTACATCACGGTGCCCTGACGAGGCGTGCCGGGCCCGCGAGGGCCCGGCTCCGAGGAACGCGCCACGCGGAACCCCACGTCGTCCACGCGGTAACTGGGATGGCTGCGGCGCCGCGCGGAGGCCCGGCAGCTCCAGTGCTCGTCGAACCAGCCGCCACCGCGCAGCACGCGGTAACCGCCGTACACCTCGGCGTCGTACACGTCCCAGCACCAGTCCCAGACGTTGCCCAGCATGTCGTACAGGCCCCAGGGGTTGGCCTGTCTGCTGCCCACGTCGTGGACTCGCTCCCCGGAGTTCCCGCGGTACCAGGCGATGTCGTCGAGGGGGCCGTAGTGCGGTCCGGTCGTGCCCGCGCGGCAGGCGTGCTCCCACTCCGCCTCCGTCGGCAGGCGGTAGCCGTCGGCGGAGCGTCCCACGCCACGCTCTCGTCGTCGGCGCCGATGCGGTAGGCGGGCGCAGACCGGCGCGCTCGGACAGGGCGTTGCAGAACCGGACCGCGTCCCACCAGGAGACGCCTTCGACGGCAGCCGCTCGCCGCGCGTGGCGCTCGGCCGCAGGCCGGTGACCCGCTCGTACAGCCCCTGGGTGACCGGGTGCGCCCCGAGCAGGTACGGCGCGAGGTCGACCGTCCAGCTGCGCTGCGTGCGCCGGTCCGAGAGGGTCACCCGGCCCGGCGGGACGGCGATCATGTCGTGCTCTTCGTGCGCGTTCACCGGGCGGGGCCTCTGTCTTCGTCGTACGGGGTGGTCAGTCGGGGCAGGTCTTGTCGCCCTTGCCCCTGAACGTCCGGTAGACGGGCAGAGGTTCCCCCTTCGCCCGGCCGCTTCGGGTGGCCGGGTACTCGACGATCGGGACCGGCTTGCACACCGCCCACTGGTCGTTCGCCCCCGGGCCCTCGAACCCGTACGAACCTCCGGCGCCCCGCAGGCAGTTGCTGCAGCCGTTCGCGGAGATGCTCGGCATGATGAGGGTGTTGTAGACGTCGTTCTTCGACGGGATCAGCGGGCCGTCCTTCCCCCGAGGGCTGTCCCCGCCCTCGTTGACCTCGCTGTACGTGCGGTCGACGGCGTCGGCGAGCAGGGTGAACGCGTCGTGGTACATCACCGCGTACCCGTCGTCCAGCGGATCGGCCCCCAGCTCGTGCCGGGCGTCCAGCTTGTCGAAGCGGTCGAGGAAGCGGCCGAGCGCGCGCGGTGGATCGTTCTTCCCCTTCCACCAGGCCGGGTCCACGGACGACGCGTCGATGATCGTGGCCCGCGCCTCCTTCAGCCAGCGGGTGGTCTCGTCCGTGGTGAGGGTCGGTTCGAGCCCGATGCCCACCTTGAGCAGCCGCAGCCGCGTGCCCCGGCCGCAGTCGCCCTCCTGCGCGAGGCGTTTGACGAAGGCCGGCAGGTCCTGGTCGCGCCCGGCGAAGAAGACGGTGTCCGACCGGGCGGTGCAGATCTTCTGCACGGCGTCCGTGAACCGCCGCGGGATGCCCTTGTCCCGGCCGGAGGAGCCGGTGAAGTTGGAGTTGTGCCCCTTGAAGTCGTACCGCTCGTCGAAGTGCTTTTCGAAGACCCGGCGGAGGTTGCGCGAGTACACGTCCTCGCTGCGGTTGTCCCAGACCAGGAACCCCCGGCCCTGCTGCGGCCGTTCTTCGAGGTACTGCTTCAGGGCGCGGGCGAACTGGTCGTTGTTCGGCGACGTCTTGAAGAAGTGGTCGGCGTTCATGTCGGCCGCCGTGATGACGGGCGACCGACGGTGGGGAGGCCGTGTTCGCTCAGGGCGGCGATCGCCCGCCGGGTGTCGGCGGTGCTGCTGGGGATGCCGGTCACCCCGACCAGAGGGGCCCGCTTGTCCCGCGCCAGCTCCGCGAGCCGGGTGACGACGGGACGCCACTGGTCGAGGTTGCGGCCGTCGGGCGCCAGCAGCAGCTGGTAGTGGGGGCCGCTGCCGCTGTTGGCCTCCTGCTGCGCGCTCAGCGCCCCGGCCAGACCGCGGCGGATCATGTCGACGGTCATCGCGCTGGACTCGTCCGTGGTGTACGGCATCATCAGCGCGATCCGCACATAGGGGATGCGGGCGCTGTTCTCGGCGGGGGACTCGGCGTCACGCCGCACCCTCGCGTTCTCCTTTGCCACCTCCTCGATGAGGCCCTCCAACCGCGGATCGGCCTCGAAGGCGTACTCCGTCACCCCGACGCAGTCCCCGCCGATCTCCCGCAGATCGTCGCCGCACCTGCCGGGCCCTCGCGTGCCGAGGGTGAGAAGCGCGGCGACCACCGCGGCCACCAGGACCAGGGCCAGGGCTGCGGCCCACTCGATCGGTCCCCACTCGCGGGGGTGGCGACGGAACATGCTTCCTCACTGTCCTGGTACGGGGAGGGGGCGCTTGTCCCGGGCCGCGGCGGGCCATCTGCGGGCCGCCTGGCCGAGCGCGACGCGCCAGGAAGGATGACGCAGGGAGAGATAGGCCAGCTCCTGCTCGATGGCCGTGCACGTGTCGGGGTCCGGCTCCGTGTGCGGCTCGGAGAGGTACCACAGGGCGTGCAGCAGCCGGTTCACGCACCGCTCGGTGTCGTCCAGGTGGGGGTAGCGGCCGTCGTGCGCGCCGAGCGCGATCCGCTGCCGGTCGTCCCGCCAGTCGCGCTCGGGCGGGGTCGGAGCGGTCGCGGCATACCGCAGGCACCGCAGCCAGTGCCCCGCGCCCCGCTCGTCCTGCTCCGACTGGAACACCTCGGCCAGCGAGGCCACCACCGTCTCCACGCCCCCGGCGGCCAGCATGTGCCGCAGCGCGTCCGCCTCGCCCCCGTCGCCGCGCTGGGCGTGGTGGTTCTGCAGGAAGCGGTGGATCTCCTGCCAGCCCCGGCTGTCGTCGGGCCCCGGGGAGAGCCGGCGGGCCTCGTGCACCAGGAGCCGCTGGAGCAGCGGATCGGTCACCAGCGGACTCTCGGGCGGCGTCAGGCGCTGCCAGTGCTGCTGTTCGAGGTAGTCGGCGACCGCGTTGGCCGGCAGCTCTCGGGGCCCGCCAGGCGCAGCCGGGCCGCCAGCGCCTCGGCGGCCGCGCTGTCCCTGGCCAGGGAGAGGAGGGTCAGCCGGTCACGCTGGCGGCGGTCCGGCAGCAGCCGCTCGCAGCAGCGCCTCGCGCACCGGCCGGCCGTCCGGTGCGGGCAGGTCGAGGAGATCCCGGGGCGCCACGGCGCGGCCCGTGCGGGTCGCGGCGCGCACGCCGAGCAGAAGCATGGCCGTGGCGGCGGGGTGGCCACCGGTCAGCGCGTGCAGGGCGGAGGCGAGGTAGGGGTGGAGCGGGGCACCGGCCGAACCGGCGTCGAGCAGCGGCAGGACGTCGTCGCGCTCAGCGCAGTGAGAGGCACGGTGAGCAGCCCCGCCGAGGGCGCGGTGCCCCGGCGCTCCCAGCCGCTGGCCCGGACCAGGTCGGGCAGTTCTGCGGCGAGCGGGCCGGGGTCGCTGCCGGGCGGTTCACCGAGGCGGGTCGCCACGACGACCAGTTCCTCGCGCTCGGGGGACTCGGGCGTCGCCCGGTGCTCCAGGAGCAGGTCGAGGAAGCGTCCGCCGGCCGGCAGGTGCACGTCGTCCAGGAGGACCAGGGGCCATGGTTCGCGGTTCCAGCGCTGCAGCCGGCCGTACGCCCCGGCGACGTCGTGGCGGAACGCCGCCACGAGGGTCCGCTCGACCGCGCGCCGGTAGTCCCCGCCCTGGTGGTACCAGTCGCCGAGCACCGCCAAGGGGTCCATGTTCGACGGGAGTTGGGGGAAGCGCGCGCGGTACCAGTCCCGCTCCTGCCCCGCGCGGTACCGGTGCGCGTACTCGCCGTGCAGGGCGCGGGAAACACTCGCGCTGTGCTGCTGTGCTGCCTGTGCCGCCAGGGGCATCGGGGGCGTCGGGCGCGGATGGAGCCGCTGGGGCCGCCGCTCTGGCCCGGGCCTCGACCGCCGCGGCCCACGCCTGGCGCACCTCCTGCTCGGACCCTTCGGCCAGGCGGCAGGCGATCAGCAGCCGCGCAAGGCGCAGACAGGTCGCGTCCCGCTCGGCGCCGTCGGCCGGGTCCCAGCTGGAGACGGCGAACAGGCCGGGCAGCAGCACGGGGAAAGGGGGCGCCGGTAGGAAGGCGCCAACTGGCGTGCCAGCTCGGCCAGGACAGCCGACGAGATCGGTGACGACGTGACCGTCGACGTCGGTGCCGCCCGGGAGCGACCCCCGGGGACCGGCCGTGGAGAAGGTGCCCGCGGGCGCGATCCGGATGTGGGCGAGGGGGAGCCGGCCCCGGTAGTGCGCCGCCAGCTCCCGCAGCACCGCGCTGCGGCCCATGCCGTGACGCCCCGTCAGCAGCACCACGGGCAGGTCGCGCTGGAACTCCCGCGCCGTCCGCGCGCGCTCGTCGTACTTCAGGCCGGTCAGCCGTGGGACGAGCGCACGCAGGAGCGGGTCCCTGCCGTACAGCGGCACGTCTTCCGCTCTGTCCATCCGACTGCGTCCCGCCTCCGTAGTGCCGCTCCTTGTCAACTGCGCGTGGGGTGACCGAATTTACCCGTAGCACATGTGGGGTGTCAGCCCGTTGATCAGGGCCGCGGGTGCACGGACAGCTCGACGTCGGCGGCGAGCGCCTCCGCTCCGCTCACGTCACCCGGATGGTCGAGGTGGACCCTGCGCAGCCGGTGCAGCGAGGCGAGCGAACCGAGGTCGACCTCGGCCGCCTCCATGAGATGGACCTCCTCGAGTCCGGGCAGCCGCAGGGAGATCCGCCGCAGCGGCACCGCGGCCCCCGCCCCCGCGTGCACGTTCAACCGGGTGACCTGCGACAGGCGGGTACGCGGCGCGAACAGCAGCAGACTCAGCTGTGCCGAGGTCAGCGTGAGCGTACGCAGCTCGGGAAGTTCACCGAGGAGCGCTCCCCAGGAGTCCGGGGTCAGCCGCTCGCTCGCCCCCTGGAGCCGCAGCTCCGTCAGGCTCGTACAGGCGGCGATGTCCGTGAGGCGGGTGGCGGTCGGCGGCAGCGACAGCACCCGCAGCCGCTCGGGGCACGGCAGGTCGGCGAGGCCCCGCCAGGGCACGTCGGCGCGATCAGGAGCGTGTCGAGCCGTGGGCAGCCCGCGAGGTCACGCAGCGGCTCGAAGCGGGGCAGGTCCCGCAGCGCGAGCCGTCGCAGCGCGGGGAGCCGGGTCAGCGGCCCGGGGTCCTGGACGTTGCGGCAGCCGCGCAGCCCCGAGCGACTCCAGGCCGGCCCGGCCGGACAGCACGTCCAGCGAGTCGAGGCCGAGGATGTCGCGCAGCTGGAGTTCCCGCACCTGACCGGCGTCCAGGGCCGAGCGGATGTCGTGCGGGGTGAAGTCCCCCCACAGGCTGACGCGCCGGTACCCGGACATGGTGCGCAGCAGGTCCAGCTCGGCGCGCGAGCGGACGGTGACGGTCTCGTCGGGCGCGATCTCCAGGAGCGGCCGGACGATCTCCTCGGCGTACACCTCCGGATCGAACCGGTCCCAGTGGTAGAGGAGTTGGGCGCGTACGGCGGACTGGCCCGTGTGCAGGAACTCCCGCAGCCGGGGGATGGCGGCGTCCCCGCCGATCTGGCAGATCGCGTGGACCGTGGCCAGCTCCTCGTCGCCCGTCAGCTCCGCGGCCCGCGGCAGCAGCCCGAGGAGCAGCGGTCCCGTCTGCGCCAGGGACCTGGCCTCGCGCAGACCGCGCGGCGGCACCATGCGCGCCGCCTGCGCCTCGATGGCCTCGCGCACCGCGGGCGCGACACTGGTGGCCTGCTCCAGGGAGGCGAGCGCGAGCAGCCGCAGCCGCGCCTGGACGGCCGGGTCCCGCTCCCGCTCGCCCCTCTCGCGCAGCCGGGTGAGCAGCTCGCCGCGCTCGTGATGACGGGCCTGGGCGACGACCATCTGCACCACGTCCTCCCACTGCTCCAGGTGGGCGTTGTTCACCAGCATCCCCATGTCCCGCTCCTCCAGGACCGCCTGGGCGCCCAGGAAGTCCTGGAAGGTGCGGTGGATGAAGTCGACGGCGCCCTGGGCGGGTTCACGCAGCAGCCCGGACCGCTCCAGGAGCAGCTGGAGGACGTCCTCCGCCTCGCCGATCTCCGCGAGCCGCTCCACCGAGGGCATCAGCCGGCGTACGACATCGACGGCGTCCGCCCGGTCCAGCTGGGTGCGTTCGTTGCGGATCAGCCAGTACGCGAGACGCCGCAGCGGCTCGGTGGCCGACTTCTGGTCCAGCTGCGGTGTGCCGCCGACGCCGCCGTAGACCTCACGCTCCACGTCGCGCCGCTCCAAAAGCATGGCGAGCGCCGCCTCGTACAGCGAGGCGCGGCCGCGCGGCAGGAAGCCGCGGCGCTCCCGGTGCAGGGCGCAGATGAGCCCGCACATCAGGGGGTTGGTCGCGAGGCGGCTCAGCTCGGGCCTGCTGCGCAGCGCGAGCGTCAGCGACTCCCCGAGACGCGCGGGCGCGCCCGCCGCCGCGTGCCAGCGTTCGATGAACCGCCGCATGTCGGCGGGGCGCATCGCCGCTGAGCGTGTACTCGTGGAAGCCCTCGTGCCGCAGCCAGCCCGGTTCGAGGGCGGAGGGGCGCGAGGTCAGCAGCCACAGGTTGCCCGGGAAGACCGCGAGGAGCTTCTTGAGCCACGCCTTGACCCGGCCGCGCTCGCCCCTCGGGATCTCGTCCGCCCCGTCGATCAGCATCACCGCGCAGGCCGTTCCGCAGTACGCGCGTGGCCCAGCCGTCCGGCTCGGTGCCGACCAGGGGGCAGTCGATCCAGCGCAGGAAGTCCTGCGGCATCGGCAGTTCGGCGCCCTTGCGGGCCAGCGCGCGCAGCGGCAGGACGAACGGGACGCGCCCCAGCAGCTGCGACAGGGCGCCCGGCACCCGGTCCTGGCGCGCCGTGGTGAGGGCGAGCCACTGCACGAGCGTCGTCTTGCCGGTCCCGGCCACGCCGCGCAGCAGGACCCGGTCATGGGTGGCGAGGGCGGTCTCCACCGGCGCCGCCGCACGCTCGGCCGGCTCGCGTCCGCCATCGGCGCCGCGTCCCCCGGCCCGCGCTGCGGAGTGGCCTCCAGGCTCAAGTAAGCCGCTTCCAGGGGCCATTCCTGGCCGGCGGGCTCGCGCAGGTCGACGCCGTGGATGGTGAGCCTGCCGTGGTACTGGACGACGTAGCGGGCGTACTCCTCCTCGAACCGGGCGTCCTGCGCGGAGACGTCGGGCAGGCGCTCCAGGATGCGCTCCAGCCGCTCGCTCTGCGCGCGGATCTCGCGGCTCTGCTCGACCTGCGTGCGCGCCGCGAACCCCGGCTGCTCACTGAAGAACCGCACCACATGGACGCAGGCCGTCTCCAGGAGCCGGTCGTGGAAACGCGCGGCGTCGTCGCTCAGCAGCCTGCGGGTCCTCGGCCCCGCCCGCCGCGACAGCTCGGCGGCCAGCTCCTCGGGCCCCAGCGCGAAGGCCTGGACATCGTCCATCTCGAGGTCGCCGAGCGCGAGCAGAGTACGGGTCAGCGCCAGCGCCACGGCGTCCTTCTCGTCGGCGCCGACCGGTGGATCGTACGGACCGGCGGCCCGCACCGCCCGGCGCACCAGCTCACGGGCGATCCGGTGCAGATCGTCCTCGCTGAGGGCGCGGTGCTCACGGGAGAAGGCCATCAGGCGCCTGACCGGGACCGGCCGCTCCGGGAACGACGCCCCCGGCGCCTTCGGGGCGGGCAGCAGCAACCGCTTGAGCAGCGGCGCGATCTACGCCCGACGCGACCCGCAGACCTACCGTGCCCCCGTCCACGCGCACCCTCCCTCGGCCGCTCCGCCCCGCGGCCCGAACCCGCCCGCGCGGTGGTGACCCGACCAGCGTAGCCGCGGACCGGCCCCGGCCCACCGAAAGTCGGCAAGGCCGCGGCAGGGGATGCCGCGCCTTGTGGGACCCGGCGAGAAAACACGTGCCGCTTCGCTGCGCCGCGAGATGCGGGGCACACTCCTCCATAAGAGTGCCGATCACCGGGCGACGCGGGCGTAGGGTGGCGCCGCGAGAGATGGAGGCGCCGATGTCCACGCAGATCCATCGTCTGACGATCACGGAGCTGGCGAGCTGCGACGACTGCGTGGTGCTGCGTGTCACCGGCGAACTCGACCAGACCGGCGAGGCACTCTTCCTGGGCACCCTCGGCGCCTGCGTCGACGCGGGCCACCGGCATCTGGTCCTGGACACCACCGCCCTGTCGTTCTGCGACTCGCAGGGGGCTCAACTGCCTGCTGGCCATGCGGTGGCTGCTGGAGCGCCGCGACGGCAGACTCCTGCTGGCCGGGGCGGGCCGCCGGCTGACGGATCTGCTCGCGCAGACCGGCAGCGCGCACCTGCTCCCCAGCCACCGCACGGTCGGCCACGCCCTGGCGGAACTGCCGCAGGCGCAGCGCCCGGTCTGGCCACCCCTCCAGGACTGAACCGGAGGTCTGAACGGGGGTGAAAGGGCGGGGGCCCCGCGCTCAGGGCTCCTTCCCGAGCGCGGCGCGCACCACGCTCAGGACTTCACGATCCGACGGACGTTCTCCACGCTTCCGCAGTCCGCCTGGAGCTGCTTGGCGCGCTCCTTGGCGAAGGCCTCGCCCAGCTCCTCGCGGCGCTCCATCGCGACGTTCTCGCGCGCGCCGTTGAGGATCGTGCGCTCCTCCTCGTCGGCGTGGTGGGTGACCGCCTCGACGAGCTTCTCCAGCTTCTCGTCCCAGTCGTCGGAGCCGACCTCGTCGACCTCCAGCAGGGCCAGGAGCGCCTCGTTGCCCTCCTCGTGCTCCTCGACGCCGTGTTCGACCTCGTCGTTCTCGATGTCCCGGTAGCGCTTGAGCGCGGGGTAGACCTCCGCCTCCTCGGCGAGCGCGTGCGCGATGAGCAGGTCCGCGAACTCGCGCAGGGCCCCCGCCCGGTCGCCCTCCACGCTGCGCATCTCACGGAAGAGGTCCTCCATGCGCCGGTGGTCGTCGAGGATCAGCTCCACGACGTCCTTGGACGCCGCCTCGTTCGCCTTGGCCGCCATGACAGTGCTCCTTCTCGGCTGGACAGTGGGGGTTCCCTGCGTCGTGTACCCCCGGTACCGATAGGTAGCGCGCTCTCTTCACCCACCGGAGTTCCGGCGTCCCGGCCGTCGCGTGTGTCACTCCTGCGGCCCACCGCCGGACCGGTCAGGGCTTGCGGGCGAGTCCGCCGTGCTCACCGATCGGCTCCGGGGCGGGGGAGGCCGCCTCCGGCCGCCAGAGGGTGACCGGCACGACCCCCGGGTCCAGCAGTTCGAGGCCGTCGAAGAACGCCGCGATCTCGTCGACGGGGCGCAGGTGGTAGGGGACGGCGCCGGACTCGTTGTAGGCGTCCTGGGCGCGTTCGTACGCGGCGTCGACGCCCCGCGAACCGTCGTTGAGGCAGAGGAAGCTGCCGGAGGGCAGCGCTCCCATCAAGTGGGTGACGACGGAGCGCGCCCGGGCGTGGTCGGCGACGTGGCCGAGGATGTTGCTGAGGATGAGGGCGGTGGGCCGGGTGAGGTCCAGCGTCGCGGCCGCCGCGGCCAGGATGCGGTCGGGGTCGGCCACGTCGGCGTCGGCGTAGGCGGTCGCCCCCTCCGGGGTGGAGGTGAGCAGGGCCCGGGCGTGCGCGAGGACCATCGGGTCGTGGTCGACGTACACGATCCTGCTCTCGGGGGCGAGCCGCTGGGCCACCTCATGGGTGTTGTCCACGGTCGGCAGGCCCGTCCCGACGTCGAGGAACTGCCGGATGCCCGCCTCGGTGACCAGATGGGTGAGGGCCCGGCGCAGGAAGGCGCGGCTGCCGCGGGCGACGGCGACGATGCCGGGGAAGACGGCGCTGTAAGCGTCGCCCGCCTCCTCGTCCACGGGGTAGTTGTCCTTCCCGCCCAGCCAGTAGTTCCAGATCCGGGCCGAGTGCGGCACCGATGTGTCGATTTCGGTCATGGGTACGTCCATGGGGTACGTGTGCCGCCTCAGCCGGAGGGTGAACCGTTCGCCGCACAACCTACGGTCCAACGGCACACGCGTGTACGGGGGTTCGGCGGCGGAAGCCGATGCGCGGGCGCCCCACGTCTAGGCTGCACCCCGGGACCCGCCCGGGCCCGCCGCATCCCAGGAGCACGCACCGTGTCCGACCCCGCACCACAGCACCCGTACCCCGACGCCCACCGCCCCGACGAGGAACCCGCCCCGCACGCGCTGCTCACGCCCGTCCTAGGCCTCCTCGGCACCTGGCACGGCCGGGGCAGCGGCGAGTATCCGACGCTCGACGCGGACTTCGCGTACGCGCAGGAGGTCACCTTCAGCCACGACGGGCGGCCGTTCCTGCATTACGAGGCCCGCGCCTGGCTGGTCGACGCCGACGGCCGGCCGCTGCGCCCCTCGGCCCGCGAGAGCGGCTGGTGGCGGCTCCAGGCCGACGGCCGGGTGGAGGCGCTGATCACCCAGCCCACCGGCGTCGCGGAGATCGCGGTCGGTCACGCGGGCGGCGACACGGTGGACCTCTCCACCCATGAGGTCGCCCTCGCGCCCACCGCGAAGAAGGTCGACGCCACCCGCCGCCGCTACACCCTCACCGCCCCCGACACCCTCACCTTCGTCCACGACCTCGCGGCCGTGGGGCAGCCCTTGCAGCACCACCTCTCGGCGCTCCTGCACCGCAAGGGGTGAGCGGGCGCGGCGTACACGGTGTGTTCCGGCAGGCGGTCGATCGGTTCGTGTCCGCCCACACGAGAGCGTCGGCCGACGCGAGTGCGTGGGCCGACGCGCGGGTGTGAGCCGGTGCGTGGATGTGAGCCGATATGCGGATGTGAGCCGACGTGCGGCTCAGCTGTCGGCAGGGACCATCCCCTTGCGCAGCGTCGCCAGGGTGCGCGAGAGCAGGCGGGAGATCTGCATCTGGGAGACGCCGAGACGCTCGCCGATCTGCGACTGCGTCAGCTCTTCCACGAAGCGCATGTGCAGGATCTCCCGGTCGCGCTCGGGAAGCTGGGCGACCAGGGGAGCGAGCGAGTGGAAGTCCTCGACGAGTTCCAGGGAGGGGTCCTCCTCGCCGATGAAGTCGGCGAGGGGCGTCTCGTCGGTGGCGTCGCCGTGCAGGACGGCGTCCAGGGAGGAGGAGTTGTAGGCGTTGGACGCCAGCCGGGCCTCGATGACCTCCTCGGGGGCCAGGTTCATCAGGGCGGCCAGCTCGTCCACCGTGGGGGAGCGGCCCAGCCGGCTGCTGAGTTCCTCAGTGGCCTTGGCGAGTTCGACCCGGGCCTCCTGGAGGCGGCGCGGCACGTGGACCGCCCAGGACGTGTCACGGAAGAAACGCTTGATCTCGCCGACGATATAAGGCACCGCGAACGTCGCGAATTGCACTTCGCGCGACAGCTCGAACCGGTCGATGGCCTTGATCAGGCCGATCATGCCGACCTGGACGATGTCCTCCATCTCGTCACCGCGGTTGCGGAAACGGCCTGCCGCGTAACGCACGAGCGACATGTTCAATTCGATCAGGGTGTTGCGCACGTACTGGTATTGGGCGGTGCCCTCCTCCAATACCGCGAGCTGATCGAAGAACAACTGGGACAAGGCGCGGGCGTCCTTGGGGCTCACCGCCTGCGGGTCCACCACTTCCGGCAGCTCCGTGACGCCGGTGTCCGTCTGGGCTCCAGTGGCCATCGTCATGTCTACCTCCCTGTCCGCCGGCCCCCTCGTCCCCTGTGGGCCGGTGAGCCAGCGCCTACCCCTCCTCGAATACTTCATGTCCCCGCCGACATATGAATGTTCCGTGACGCCGACCACACGGCTCGGCGGGCGGACGTTAAGAAGTCGGGTTCGGGGGCAAGAGACCCTTTCGTACAGTCCACCCCTGATCGAGGAGGGGCGTATGAGGACGGACCATTCACGGCACAGCGTCAAACCCTTGGACCGAACGGTCTTCGACAAAAGGACGGAAGCTGTCCCACGGGCACGGGAATTCGCCCGCGCTTTCTTGAACGGACTCAGTCCGGCCCTGGACGAACAGGCCGCCGCGAGCGTGGAACTCACCGTTTCCGAGCTCATCACCAATTCCGTGCGGCATGCGCGGGGCGAGTCCTGTTCACTGCGTCTGGTGGCGCATCCGGACGCCGTCACGGTCGCTGTCACCGACGCCGACCCCCGGCCGCCGCGGGAACGGACGCCCGATCTGGCGGGAGGCACCGGCGGCTTCGGCTGGCCGATGGTGCGCAGCCTCGCTCGGGAGGTCCATGTGAGCACGGGCCCACAGGGCAAGACCGTCCGGGCGGACCTGCCCCGCGGCTGATCCGGGCGGCCGATCGGAACCGTGCCGCTCGGAGCCCGGCCGCTCGTGGCCCTGACGGGTCATATGGCTGTCAGCTGTAGGGAACCGGCTGCCCCGAGCGCGGGCCCGAGGCGCGGGCCATGCCGCGCCCCGGACATCTTCCTGACCTGGGTCGCCGCAGGCACCCGGCGCCGGACGCCGAGCGCGCCGCGATGCCGGACCTGCTCTCCGGCGGGCGGCTCGACCTGGGGACGGGGCGGCACCGAGCAGGAGACGTCGCTGTGCGGCGTCGGCAGGGAGCGCACCACGCAGGAGGTCGGAGAGGCCCTGCGCATCATCGGCAAGGCCTGGGAGAAGGAGGAGTTGGAGCACCATGGCGAACTTCTCGACATCGGCCCGCACCCGATCCTCCCGCGCCCGAAGCAGACCCCGCACCCCCCGCTCTTCCTTGCCTGCAGCAAGACAGAGACCCTGACGCAGGCGGCCGAACTCGGCATCGGCGCACAGGTGATGGGCTTCGCGGGGCCCGAGGCGATCGCCGGGATGAGACAGGCGTACGACGCCGCGATCGCGGCCCGCGACGACGCGCGCCGCGTCGGCATCCGGGGGCAGCGGTTCTCCGCACAGTCGATCGGGCACTGGTACGGCGGCGCGGGCGACCCCGACGAGGCGGTCGTCGAGGGTGGCGACGAGGCGACCCGGATGCGTGAGGCCGCCGAGCAGGCCGTCGCCCGCCTCCACGAACACGACATCCCGGCACGTCCGACCGCAACCGCCACGTTCAACGCCGACCACGCGTACGGCACGGCGGACGACGCCCTCTCCGCCGCCTTCCCCGACCTCGGCGGCACCGTCACGGACGCCGTCGAAGCCCGTCGTGTTCTCGCGGCGTCACCTGCCCACCGGAAGCCGCCCTCCGCCGTCGGAGCCGTGGTGGACCGCCCGATACCAGGGGCGCCGACAGCTCCCGGGCCGTACGAGATTCCCGTACGTGTGTACTACCCGGCTTCGCACTGTCCGGTGGCCCCTGTCCGAGGCGAGGGGCCGCGAGCCGGAGCCGTGGTCGTCCCCGTGGCGTACCGTCTCGCCGCCGAGGCCCGCCGTGCTCGGCGGAGAACAAGGCGCCCTCGTCACCGCAGGGGACAGCAGCGGCGGAGGGCTACCCCATGCTCGACGCGGCCCAGGACACCGCCTCCTACCGGGAGAACCCCACCGGCTGCTTCCCGACCACCGCGCACCTGCGCTGATCTGGCAGCAGTACCTCGGCCCGGACGGTGACGGCGCCCACCCCCTCGCCTCGCCGCTGCGCGCCGCCGACCTCACCGGGCTGCCGCCCACGCACCTCATGACCGCAGGCTGCGACCCCCTCCGTGACGAAGGTCTCGCCCCCGGGCGGCGGCTGCGCGCGGCCGGGGTACCCGTGACAGGGCGTCACAGGCCGGGCATGTTCCACGGCTTCCACGGCTACCCCGGCTTCCCCACACTGCTCCCCGAGGCGGACGAAGCTCTGAACGATATGGCAGAAGCGATCGCCCCAACCGTGAAGGACAGGAAAAACAGCGGTGAAGGCAGGGGTGGCGCAGGATAATTTCCCGAGGCTCCTCTTGTCGCGGAGAACCTTGCACGCATACGGTGTCCATACGCGAGGTTCTCCCGTGGAAGGTGGGACATGACGGAAATTCTTGTGCAGGCGGGTACGGAGGGTGCGGATCCGTCCGCTGCAGAGCGGGTGGTGGACCATCCGGCGTGGCCGGTGCTCAAGGAGGCCGTGGAAGAGATCAGGCCCTGGCAGTCGAAGGACGGTTCCCTCGACTTCGCGGCCGAGGGAGCCCCGTCCAAGGCCGTGGCCGAACTCGCCGTGGACCGCGTGATCTCGGCGGTCGAGCAGCTCAGCCCGCTGCTGCCGCACGACGCCGCCTACCACCGCGCGCTCGTCGCGGACCTGCGCCGCTGGGCGGACGACGGCTTCCAGGTGCCGGACTTCCTGGACTCGCTGCTCGCCTTCCAGCCCGCGGCGGACCGCCGGGACGGACTCCAGCACCTGGTCGTCTTCCCGATGTACACGCAGAACGGCAACCCCGACCGCAACCTCGAAGCGGTCGTGCTGCGCATGGTCTGGCCCGAGTGGCTGGCCGAGCTGGAGCGCACGCGCTACGACAACCCGCTGTTCTGCGGCATCACCTTCGAGGACTTCACCGCCGGGTACGACACCAACTCGGCCGTCCTCTTCCCCGAGACCATCGCGGTGCGCGAGGCCCCCGAGCGCTTCTCCTGGGGCGGCATCTTCTGCGACCGCGAGGCGGCCCGCTTCCGCCGCGTCACCGCGGCCGCCGTGGACATCCTCGGGCTCGAACTGCCCGACGACATCCGCGACATGGTCGGCGACCAGGACCGCTGCCAGCAGGCGTTCGTCCTGTGGGACATGGTCCACGACCGCACCCACAGCCACGGCGACCTGCCCTTCGACCCCTTCATGATCAAGCAGCGCCAGCCGTTCTGGATGTACGGCCTCGAAGAGCTGCGCTGCGACCTCACCGCCTTCAAGGAGGCCGTGAAGCTGGAGGCCGAGGGCAACCGGCACGGCCGCGACGTGCAGTACGCCGTCCTCTTCGACCGCATGTTCCGCTTCCCCGTCACCGGCGACCGGACGCGCAACTACGACGGACTCGGCGGCCAGCTCCTCTTCGCCTACCTCCACAAGCACGACGTGGTCCGCTGGACCGACAACAAGCTGACGATCGACTGGGAGCGCGCGCCCCAGGTCACCAATCAGCTGTGCGGCGAGATCGAGGACCTGTACCGGGCCGGCATCGACCGCCCCAAGCTGGTCCACTGGTTCGCCGCCTACGACCTGGTCTCCACCTACCTCGCCCCGCACCCCGGCTCGCGCTGGGCCAAGGGCCCGGAGGCCCTGGACACCTCGCTGCCGCCGCGCAAGCTCGTCGACGAGGTGCTTCCGGACGAGTTTCCGCTCAGCATGTTCTATGAGGCGCTCTCCAAGAAGCTGAAGAACGTGATCGCCTCCACCAAGGGGATCACCGCTCTTCCGCGGACGCCGAGAAGGTCGCCGCGTGAGCGGCCGCCAGGAGGAGGCGAGGACCATGTCCGCACTGGATGGAGCCGTTGTCGCGGTGGCCGGAGCCGGCGGAGCCGCCGGACGCGCGGCGCTGCTGAGGCTGGCCGAGGCGGGCGCCACGGTCGTGGCGTCGGACGCCGACCCGCTGAGCCTGCACGTGGCGTGGACGCCGCCCGGTACGCGCACGGCGGGGCCACGGTCATAGGGGACACGGTCGACCTGCTGGATCTGGACGCCACCCGCGAGTGGGCGACGCGTACGGAGAAGGAGTTCGGGCGGATCGACGGCCTGGTCCACCTCGTCGGCGGCTGGCGCGGCAGCAAGAGCTTCGCCGAGACCGACCTCGCCGACTGGGACTTCCTGGAGAAGCTCCTGATCCGCACCGTGCAGCACACCTCCCTCGCCTTCGAGGACGGGCTGCGCCGCAGCGACCGCGGCCGCTACCTGCTGGTCAGCGCGGTGGGCGCGGCCAAGCCGACCGCGGGCAACGCGGCGTACGGCGCCGCCAAGGCGGCGGCCGAGGCCTGGACGCTCGCCCTCGCCGACGCCTTCCGCAAGGCGGGGGGCGAGGAGGGCCCGCGCGCGGCGGCTGCCATCCTGGTGGTCAAGGCGCTGGTGCACGACGCGATGCGCGCGGAGCGGCCCAACGCGAAGTTCGCGGGCTTCACGGACGTCAAGGAGCTGGCCGAGGCCATCGCCGGCGTCTGGGAGCGGCCCGCCGGGGAAGTGAACGGAAACCGCCTGTGGCTGACCGAGAAGCCGTGACCGCTGCCGCCAAGGACGCCGTGAATCCGCCGAGGACCGACGCCCGCCGTCATCACGACCCGGCCGTGCGCGGGTTCGCCAGCGACAACTACGCGGGCGCGCACCCGGAGGTCATGGCCGCCCTGGCGCTCGCCAACGGCGGGCACCAGATCGCGTACGGCGAGGACGACGACACGGCCCACCTCCAGCAGGTGATCCGCGGCCACTTCGGTCCGACCGCCGAGGCGTTCCCGGTGTTCAACGGCACGGGTGCCAACGTCGTCGCGCTCCAGGCGGTCACCGACCGCTGGGGCGCGGTGATCTGCGCCGAGTCCGCGCACATCAACGTCGACGAGGGCGGCGCCCCCGAGCGCATGGCCGGCATCAAGCTGCTCACGGTGCCCACGCCCGACGGCAAGCTGACCCCCGAGCTGATCGACCGGCAGGCGTTCGGCTGGGACGACGAGCACCGCGCCATGCCGCAGGTCGTCTCGCTCGCGCAGAACACCGAGCTGGGCACGGTCTACACGCCCGACGAGATCCGCGCGATCTGCGACCACGCGCACCAGCTCGGCATGAAGGTGCACCTCGACGGCGCACGGATAGCCAACGCGGCGGCCGCGCTGGACGTGCCCATGCGGACGTTCACGAACGCGGTCGGCGTCGACATCCTCTCCTTCGGCGGCACCAAGAACGGCGCGCTGTTCGGCGAGGCCGTCGTCGTCATCAACCAGGACGCCGTGCGCCACATGAAGCACCTGCGCAAGATGTCGATGCAGCTGGCGTCCAAGATGCGCTTCGTCTCCGTGCAGCTGGAGGCGCTGCTCGCCAAGGACCTGTGGCTGCGCAACGCCCGGCAGGCCAACGAGATGGCGCAGCGCCTGGCCGAGGGCGTCCGCTCCGTGCACGGCGTGGAGATCCTCTACCCGGTCCAGGCCAACGCCGTCTTCGCGCGCCTGCCGCACGACGTCAGCGAGCGCCTGCAGAAGCGGTACCGCTTCTACTTCTGGGACGAGGCGGCGGGCGACGTGCGCTGGATGTGCGCGTACGACACCCGCGAGGAGGACGTCGACGGGTTCCTGGCGGCGCTGAAGGAAGAGATGGCGCGCTGACCCGCACCGCATAACGCCTGCATAGATATGCGACCGACCGTAAAGTCATTGACGTGCGGTCGTCGCGTTTCTATGCTCCCGTGCCATGCAGCTGATCCAGGAAAACCCGGACCTGTCCGCGTACTTGGCGGCCGACGAGGCCATCGACCACCGGCACCCCCTCGTGCGTGCGACCGCCGCACAGCTGGCCGAGAAGGCCGCCGATTCATACGTATACGCGCAGGCGGCCTACGAATACGTACGGGATGCCATTCCGCACTCCGCCGACAGCGGCGACCCGCGCGTCACCTGGCGCGCCTCGGACGTGCTGGAGCAGGGCACCGGCATCTGTCACGCCAAGGCCCACGCGCTGGCCGCGCTGCTGCGGGCCGAGGACATCCCCACCGCGCTCTGCTACCAGCGGCTCACGCACGACGCCGGAAGCGGCCACTGCGTCCACGGCCTGGTCGCCGTGCGCTTCCGCGGCGGCTGGCACCGCCAGGACTGCCGGGGGAACAAACCGGGGGTGGACGCGCGGTTCTCGCTGGAGGGGGAGCGGCTGGCCTTCCTGCCCGACGCCAAGTCCAATGAGATGGACTATCCGGTACTCTATGCTGCACCGCACCCGGCGGTCCTGCGCGCCCTGAAGAACGCCCCGGACCGACCGCACCTGTGGGAGAACCTTCCCGACGCGCTCTGACGAGCCCCGACGCAGCAAGGCAGCCCATGACCCACGCGCCCCTGGCCCTCACCGTCTCCGACGAGGTGCGCGCCCTCGCGCCCGGCTTCACCCACCTCGCCATCGAGGCACACGGCCTCGTCAACGCCCCCAGCACCGACGACAGTTCGGCCCTCCTCGACGAGGCGCGCGACGCCTGGCCGTACGACTCGACGGCCGCGCCCCGCACGAGGACCCGCACATGGCCGCCTGGCGCGCGCCTACACGGCCTTCGGCGCGAAGCCCTCGCGCACCCGCAACTCGGCCGAGGCCCTGGCCAAGCGCGCGCTCGCGGACGGCGGACTGCCCCGGATCAACGTCCTCGTCGACGTCTACAACGCGATCAGCGTGGCCCATCTGATCCCGGTCGGCGGCGAGGACCTGGACCTGATCAAGGGCGGGATGCGCCTGGTGCGGGCCACCGGGACCGAGGAGTTCGTGACCGCATCGGCGGGCGAGCGCGTCGTCGAGCACCCCGACGCGGGCGAGGTCGTGTGGTGCGACGACGAGGGCGTCACCTGCCGCCGCTGGAACTGGCGCCAGGGGCCGCGCACCCGCCTCACCGAGGAGTCGGTGAACGCGATCTTCCTGCTGGAGGGCATGGGCCCGGACGCCGGGCTCGAGGCCGCGGGCACGGAACTGGCCGAACTCCTGGAGAAGTTCAGCCCCGGCGCGCGGATCACCGTCCACGCGCCGCGCTAGGCAAGCAGGCGGGGAGGCGGTCAGCCGGCCTCGGCGGCCTTCACCTCGGCGGGGGTCGGCGCCGTCCCGCCGAGGTGCGCCGGCATCCACCAGGTGTCGTCCGGACCCTTGGGGCGCACGGGGTAGGCACGCTGCGCGGCCTCCAGCAGCTCCTGGCAGCGCTCGCGCAGCCGCCGGGTGATCGCGCCCGCGTACTGGTCCTTGGGCGCCTCGATCGGCTCGCCGACGCGGATCGTGATCGGCAGGTGGCTGCGCTTGAAATTGCGCGGGTGGCCCTTGGTCCACAGCCGCTGCGTGCCCCACAGGGCCATCGGGATGAGCGGCACCCCGGCCTCCTGGGCCAGGCGCGCGGCGCCCGTCTTGAAGGTCTTGAGCGTGAAGGACTGCGAGATCGTCGCCTCGGGGAAGACGCCGATGATCTCCCCGGAGCGCAGCGAGTCCAGGGCGTGCGCGTAGGCCGCCTCGCCCGACGCGCGGTCCACCGGGATGTGCTTCATCCCGCGCATCAGCGGCCCGGAGATCTTGTGCCGGAAGACCGACTCCTTGGCCATGAAGCGCACCAGGCGCTTCTGCGGCAGGGCGGCGAGGCCGTCGAAGATGAAGTCCAGGTAGCTGATGTGGTTGCTGACCAGGACCGCGCCGCCGGAGCGCGGGATGTTCTCCGAGCCCTTGCAGTCGATCTTCAGATCCCATGCCTTGAACAGCGTTTTCGCTGCACCGATGACGGGACGGTAGACAAGCTCGGCCATGGGTGGCGAGGGCCCTTCGTTTCTGGCTGGGGAGGGGGCTCCCGGCGGGAGGTTACGCAGCCGTAGGTTTTTGTGGCGTTGCGCAGATCGTGCCCCAAGAACGGACGAGTGACCAGCCTTGGTGCCCTCAATCCGGGAGATTCTCGTCACGTCGGAAATGTTTCGCGGGTACGTGAGCGCTGAACCGGGGAGCGAGTGGAACAGAGCGAGGGGCGGGAGACGCACGTGCCAGGACGCGACACCGGGCGCAGGCTCGGCGCGACGGACATCGGGCAGGGGCTGGGCGAGCGGGCCACGCTCGTACAGTTCTCCAGCGCCTTCTGCCGGCCCTGCCGAGCGACCCGCAGAGTCCTCGCCGAGGTGGCCGCGATGGTCCCTGGCGTGGCCCATGTGGAGATCGACGCCGAGGACCACCTCGAGCTCGTACGAGAACTGCGCGTCCTCAAGACGCCGACCGTCCTCGTCCTGGACGCGCGGGGCCACGTGGTGCGCCGCGCCGCGGGGCAGCCCCGCAAGGCCGATGTGATCGCCGCCTTGGGCGAGGCCGTGTGACGGGCCACCGCCTCGCGACCGCCGCCCGCGCGCGGAACGCGCCCGTACCCGAGCCCGTGACATGTCTTGCACAACCGGGGAAAGACTTGACTGCACGCGGCACCTATCGCGAGCCTTCTCCCATGCCTCGGGACCTCCTTCTGTACGAGCGCGTCCACGTGGACCTCGCCCGCCACGCCAGTGCCCGCTGTCCGCACTGCTGAGCACCGACGCCTCGGCTCGTAACACCGGAACCCGGCAGAAGGACCCCTCCATGACGGCCTCGCCCGCCCTCGGCACCCACCCGCCCGCCACCTCCGACCTGCTGCGCTCGGTCTTCCGGCGGCATGCCGCCGGAGTCGCCGTGATCACCGCGGCGCACGGCTCACGCCCCGTCGGCTTCACCGCACCTCGCTCACCTCGGTCTCCGCCGAGCCGCCGATGATCTCGTTCGGGATCGGCACCGGCGCCTCCAGCTGGCCCGCGGTCTCCGAGGCCGCGCACGTCGGCGTGCACATACTCGGCGAGCACCAGCAGGAACTCGCCGCCACCTTCGCGCGCAGCGCGCCGCCGATTCGGGGCGCCCACCAGCTGGCGCGAGGGGCCCGAGGGGGTGCCCGTGCTCGACGGCGCCCTCGCCTGGCTCGTCTGCCGCGTCGTGACGCGCGTGCCCGCGGGAGACCACCGCCTGGTGATCGCCGAGGTGGTCACCGGCGACCCCGCGGGCGAGGGCCGCCCGCTCCTCTACCACCAGGGACGCTTCAACGCGCTGCGCGACTGAGAGTTCCCGGTGAGCGGGCACTTCAGGTGATTACGGAAATCGGGGGCGGCGCGCAGCGCCTCGGGCAGGGTGGTGGCGGGAGACGGGTGGGCGTTGGGAAGGTCACAGTTCAAAGCGCTTGCTCAGCGGGAACGAACTGGGTGTACTCATGAGTAATATTTCGTTCGGAGCGCGGCCCGCCCCGACCGTGATCCGCCGCTTCAGGCGCCTATGCTGCCTGCAAGAAGGCAGTGGCCATAAGCCGAGGCAGCAGCCCAGTAAAGACGATGCAGTAGGAGAGCCGGCGTGAGCTTGAGGATCGTTGTCTGTGTGAAGTACGTGCCCGACGCCACCGGCGACCGGCACTTCGCCGATGACCTGACCGTCGACCGCGACGACGTCGACGGCCTGCTGTCGGAGCTGGATGAGTACGCGGTCGAGCAGGCGCTCCAGATCGCCGACGAGGCGGACGACGCGGAGATCACCGTGCTGACCGTCGGTCCCGAGGACGCCAAGGACGCGCTGCGCAAGGCGCTCTCCATGGGCGCCGACAAGGCCGTCCACGTCGAGGACGACGACCTGCACGGCAGCGACGTCATGGGCACCTCGCTGGTGCTCGCCAAGGCCATCGAGAAGACCGGTTACGACCTGGTCATCTGCGGCATGGCGTCGACCGACGGCGTCATGGGCGTGCTCCCGGCGATCCTCGCCGAGCGCCTCGGCGTCCCGCAGGTCACGTTGCTCTCCGAGGTCTCCGTCGAGAACGGCACCGTCAAGGGCCGCCGGGACGGCGACGCCGCCTCGGAGCAGCTGGAGGCCTCCCTGCCGGCCGTCGTGTCCGTGACGGACCAGTCGGGCGAGGCCCGCTACCCGTCCTTCAAGGGCATCATGGCCGCCAAGAAGAAGCCGGTGGAGGCCCTGGAGCTGGACGACCTGGACATCGACGCCGACGAGGTCGGCCTCGCGGGCGCCTGGACCAAGGTCGACTCCGCCACCGAGCGTCCGGCGCGCACCGCCGGGACGATCGTCAAGGACGAGGGCGAGGGCGGCAAGCAGCTCGCGGAGTTCCTCGCGGGCCAGAAGTTCATCTGAGCTTCGGTCACCTTTCCCACCGCCCCCAGATTCTTCGCACTCGCAGGAGATTGAAGTCCCATGGCTGAAGTTCTCGTCTACGTCGACCACGTGGACGGTGCCGTCCGCAAGCCCACCCTTGAGCTGCTGACCCTGGCCCGCCGCATCGGCGAGCCCGTCGCCGTCGCGCTGGGCAACGGCGCCGCCGACACCGCCGCCGCGCTCGCCGAGCACGGCGCGGTCAAGGTTCTCACCGCCGACGCCCCCGAGTTCGCCGACTACCTCGTCGTACCGAAGGTGGACGCGCTCCAGGCCGCGTACGACGCCGTCTCCCCGGCCGCCGTGCTGCTCCCCTCCTCCGCCGAGGCCAAGGAGATCGCGGCCCGCCTCGCGGTCCGTCTCAAGTCCGGCATCATCACGGACGCCGTCGACCTGGAGGCCGGTGACGAGGGCCCGGTCGCCACGCAGTCCGCGTTCGCCGCTTCGTACACCACCAAGTCCCGCATCACGCAGGGCACCCCGGTCATCACGGTCAAGCCGAACTCGGCCGCCGTGGAGGCCGCCCCGGCCGCGGGCACCGTCGAGGCGCTGTCCGTCTCCTTCTCCGAGCAGGCCACCGGCACCAAGGTCGTCTCGCGCACCCCGCGCGAGTCGACGGGCCGCCCCGAGCTGACCGAGGCCGCGATCGTGGTCTCCGGCGGCCGCGGCGTCAACGGCGCCGAGAACTTCGCGATCATCGAGGCGCTCGCCGACTCGCTCGGTGCCGCCGTCGGCGCCTCGCGCGCCGCGGTCGACGCCGGCTGGTACCCGCACTCCAACCAGGTGGGCCAGACCGGCAAGTCGGTCTCCCCGCAGCTGTACATCGCCTCGGGCATCTCCGGCGCGATCCAGCACCGCGCGGGCATGCAGACCTCGAAGACCATCGTCGCCATCAACAAGGACGCCGAGGCCCCGATCTTCGAGCTGGTCGACTACGGCGTGGTCGGTGACCTCTTCGAGGTCGTCCCGGCCCTCACCGAAGAGGTCAAGTCCCGCAAGGGCTGAGCTTGCCGTGCCTGTCCGAGGCCCTCGCCCCGCGCACAGCGGAGCGGGGGCCTCGTCGCGTCACAGCGTCAGCGTCGCCTGCACCGCCCAGTGATCGCTGGGGTACTGCCCGCCGAGCGAGAACGTGTTCATCGACGCCGCGTGGACCGTCGCCGACGGCCGCGTCAGGACCCAGTCGATGCGGCCGCCGCCCACGACGGGCGGCTTGTACCCGCCGAACGTGCCGTACGCCGGGCCGCGTTCCTGCGCGACGTCCCAGGTGTCGACGAGACCGGCGCCCAGCATCGTGGTGTAGACGGCGCTGTCGTGCGCCGTCGCGTTGAAGTCGCCCGTCACGATGAGCGGCGTCGTCGTGTTCATCAGGGCGATGCGCTCGACCATGAGGGACGCCGAACGCTCGCGCGCGTTCTGGCTGACGTGGTCGAAGTGCGTGTTCAGGACGTACAGCTGGGTGTTGGTGACCAGGTCGAGGAAGCGCACCCAGGAGGCCATGCGGGGCGAGTTGGCGCCCCAGGTGTTCGAAGCGATGGTGTACGGGGTGTCCGACAGCCAGAAGTGTTCGTACTCGAGCGGGAACAGCCGGCGGTTGTCGTAGAAGATGGCCATGAACTCGTCGCGGCTGCCGCCCCCGACGCCCGTGCCGACCCAGTCGTAGTTCGCGCCGAGATCCGTCTCGATGTCCTGCAACTGGTAATAGAGGCCTTCCTGGGTGCCGATGATGTGCGGCTGGGCGCGCAGGAGCATCTCCTTCATGGCCGGGCGCCGTTCGGGCCAGGTGTGCGGTGGTCGGTTGCTCGCGAAGCGGACGTTGTACGACATGACCTCCAGGCGCGCTTCGGGCCCCGGGGCGGCCTGTGCCGGGCCGCCGGACAGCGCCGTGGCGGACAGGGGGAGCGCCACGGCGGCGGCGAGCGCGGTCCGCAGGACGGAACGGCGCGTGAAGGGGGAGTCGATGGGCACACAAGCTCCTTGAAATCGGTCGGCGGCCGGGCGCCGGGGGCGCGGGGCGGACGTGGGCCACAGACTGGCGGCATCGGCCGCCGTCCGGGCCCGGGACACGCGTGAACCCGCGCGGTCGGCTACGTATGCAGGACACGGGAGGGTGTTGACCAGCCCGGAGGTCACGGATAACTTCGCTATACGGATTGTTGATTCCGTGAAGCGGAAACGCCGGGCGCGGCGCCGACTGTGTGGAGGATGCGGGAATGGGTCAGCAAGAGAAGGTGGCGACGAGCCTCGCCGGCGCGGTCAGCGAGGGCATCAGCGCTTCCCTCGCCCCCGTGGACGCGGAGCTGGAGCGCCGCTACCCCGGCGACCCCGGCACCCGCCAGCCCGTCCACACCGTCTACGTCCCCGGTGAGCAGTTCGGCGCCGACACCATCCGCACCTGGGGCGACAAGGCCCTGGCGATGCTCGACGAACACGCCCCGGACGCCGCCTCCTTCGCCGCCGTCCTCGGCCTGTCGGACGACCTCGCCGACGCCGTCTACACGCGCGTACGCGCCAAGCTGGAGCGCGAGCCGGTCGAAGACCTCCGCGTCGACTTCGAGGACGGCTACAAGGGCGCCGACGAGGACCAGGACGCCGCCCGCGCGGCCCGCCTGATCGCCGAGGCGTACAAGAACGGCACCGCCGCCCCGTACATGGGCATCCGCATGAAGTGCATGGAGGAGGCGGTACGCGACCGCGGCATCCGCACCCTCGACGTCTTCCTGTCCGGCCTCATGGAGGCGGGCGGCCTCCCCGACGGGCTCGTCCTGACGCTGCCCAAGGTGACCTACCCCGAGCAGGTCACCGCGATGGTGCGGCTCCTGGAGGAGTTCGAGAAGGCGCGCGGCCTGGAGCGGGGCCGCATCGGCTTCGAGATCCAGATCGAGACCAGCCAGGCCATCCTCGCCACCGACGGCACCGCCACCGTCGCCCGCATGATCCAGGCCGCCGAGGGCCGCGCCACCGGCCTGCACTACGGCACCTTCGACTACAGCGCCTGCCTGCACGTGAGCGCCGCCTACCAGGCCAGCGACCACCCGGCCGCCGACCACGCCAAGGCCGTCATGCAGGTCGCCGCCGCCGGCACCGGAGTCCGGGTCTCCGACGGCTCCACCAACGTCCTGCCCGTCGGCACCACCGAGCAGGTCCACGACGCCATGCGGCTGCACTACGGCCTCACCCGCCGCGCCCTGGCCCGCGCCTACTACCAGGGCTGGGACATGCACCCCGGCCACATCCCCACGCGCTACGCCGCCGTCTTCGCCTTCTATCGCGAGGGCTTCGAGGCCGCCGCCAAGCGCCTGGCCGCGTACGCCGGGCACCACGAAGGGGGCGCGTGGCCGACGAGCCCGCCACCGCCAAGGCCCTCGCCGGCTACCTCCTGCGCGGCCTGGACAGCGGCGCCCTCGACGCGGGCGAGGTCACCCGGCTCACCGGCCTGACCCTGGCCCGCCTCCAGGGCTTCGCGGGCCCGCGCCGGGGCGATCTCACGGGATCGGGCAAGTAACACCCGGGCGCCTGCTGTCACCGCGGCCCCTTAGTCTGTACGCCACAGAAGTGGTGTCACACGGACGGGGCAGCGGTGTCTTCGGGGGATCAGGAACAGACGGGCGAGGCGGGCAGGCTCCTCGCCGGGCGCTATCGCGTGGTGGCGCAGCTCGGCCGCGGCGGCATGGGCGTCGTATGGCGCGCGGTCGACGAGGTGCTGCACCGCGAGGTCGCGGTGAAGGAACTGCGGACATATACGGACATGGCGGGACCGGAGTTGGCCGATCTGCGCCTGCGGATGCAGCGCGAGGCCCGCGCGGCCGCCCGCGTGCGCCACCCCGGAGTCGTCGCCGTGCACGACGTGGCGGAGGTCGACGGACGGCCCCTGATCGTCATGGAGCTGGTCGACGGCCCCTCCCTCGACGACGTGCTGCGCGAGCGCGGCACCCTGGAACCCCGCGAGGCCGCGGCCATCGGCGCCAAGGTCATGGAAGCGCTGGCCGCCGCCCACCGCGTCGGCGTGCTGCACCGCGACGTGAAGCCGGGAAACATCCTCCTGGAGAGCGGCGGCCGCGTCGTCCTCACCGACTTCGGCATCGCCACCATGGAAGACCCCGGCGACGGCTCGGCCACCCACCTCACCCGCAGCGGCGAACTGGTCGGCTCGCTCGACTACTTGGCGCCCGAGCGCGCACAAGGCCACGATCCGGGCCCCGCCTCGGACGTCTGGGCGCTCGGCGCCACGCTGTACGCCGCGGTCGAGGGCTCCTCCCCCTTCCGCCGTACGTCGACGTGGTCCACGCTCACCGCGTCGTCGCCGACCCGCTGCCCGAGCCGCGCCACTCGGGCCCGCTGACCCCCGTACTGCGGCAGCTCATGGACAAGGACCCACAGGCGCGCCCCGACGCGGACGCGGCACGGCAGCTGCTCGACGGCGTCGCGGCGATGGGGCCAGGGGGGCCGCGGGGGCCGGAGGGCGCGGCCGGGTTCGGCCCGCGCCCGGGCACCACGGGCAGCATCCCGAGCACGCCACCCCCGGGCTTCGGACCGCCGCCTTCGGTGGGGCAGGCGTCCCCGGTCCAGCCGTCTCCGGTCCAGCAGTCTTCGATCCAGCCGTCCCCGGCCCAGCCCCATCCGGCCCAGTCCTATGCGGTCCAGGCCTCGCCGGCCGGGGCCTACGCGGGAGCGTCCGCCGCTTCGGTGCCCGCGGCTCGCGGGAGACGAGTTCGACGCAGCGCCCGCGCCGAGGCAGGGCGTTGCTCGCGGCGGTCGGCGTGATCGTGGTGCTCGCGGTCACCGGAGCGACCGTCGCGTTCCTGAACGGCAAGGACGACACCGGCAGCCAGGCACGGCAGGACACCGCGGCGGACGGTTCCGGTTCGGCGGACGACGACGGCAGCAGCGGCCCGCTGGGCGGCGAGTCGAAGCGTCCCAAGCCTGACGGGCAGGACGCCGGAAAGTCCCGCGAACCGGACGCGAAGCGCTCCAAGGGCAGTGCCAAGGACGGCACCGACGGCACGGACCGCGACAAGGGCGGGGCCGAAGACGCCGGAGACGCCGGGGACACCAGGGACAAGGCCAAGGACCGGGACGAGCCCGCCTCGCGCCCCGACCCCACGTCCAAGCCGACCGGCGGAAGCAGGCCGGGCGGCGGGGGCGGCTCCGCCGAGGACCCCGTCTGCCACCCCATCGGCGGCGGCAAGTACAACTGCTCGGTGTGGCGCACCGCGAAGTCGTACACCGCCTCCGGCGCCGAGGCGGGCACCCTCAACGCGGGCACGAACTACTTCTACTGCCAGCAGAACCTGGGCCGCCGCGAGACGCACGGCGAGTGGACGAACGTCTGGTGGGCGAAGACGGACGACGACAGCGGCAACACCAACGTCTTCGTCAGCGACGTCTACATCAAGGGCGGCGACAACGACAAGCCGCTGCCCGGCCTGCCCACCTGCTGAGGCCATGATCCTGCTGAAGTCATGAACGAACCCTCCGGCGCGCACGCCGCCGACGAGCTGCGCGCCCGCGTCGAGGCGGCGACCACCGGCACGCCCTACCGCTACCGCTGGACGGAGCGGGGGTTCGACCTCGTCGTGGACGTCCCGCTGCCGGGCGGGCGCCGCGTGCACACCTACCGCGTCGTGCTGCTTCCGGCCGAGCGGACGTTTGCGCTGACGGACGTGGTCCACACCCACGAGCGCGGACCGTTCGGCACCACACGGAGGACCGTGGAAACCGGCCGTGCGCGGTACCGCACGTGGAGCCGCTCCCTGGACGGCTCCGAGCGGCACTCCTTCTCCTCCGCCGACGGGCACCGCTTGATCCGGGGGGTGACCGAGGAGCTGGGCTGGCGGGAACAGAAGCCCGCCGCCCAGAAGGGCGCACTCGTCGCAGGTGCCATCGGCGGCCTTGTGGCCCTCGGCACGCTGGTCGCCCTCGCGGTCGCCTTCTGGCCCTGAGGGTCCTGACCCCGAGAGCTTCTTGCCCTGAGGGCGGCTCCCAGGGCGGCCGGGGGGGCGATCAATCGGCAGGCGGCAGTTCGCCCGACCCCCGCGTGATGAGCCGCGTCGCAGCTCGACCCGCTCCGGAGCCGCGGACGCGCCGTCGAGCTGCCGGAACAGCCGCTCGGCGGCCGTCCTGCCCAGCTGCGCCGCGTCCTGGGCGACGACGGTCACGCCGGGGTCCAGCAGGTCCGCCAGCTCGATGTCGTCGAAGCCCACCAGGGCCACGGGCCGGTCGAGGGCGGCGAGGACCCGGACGACCGTGACGGTCACGCGGTTGTTGCCCGCGAAGACCGCCGTGACCGGCGCGGGGCCGCGGAGCATCTCCTCGGCCGCCGCGCGGACCCGCCGCGGGTCGGTGACGCCCAGCGACATCCAGGCCTCGTCGACCGGGATGCCGGCGTCCTCCATCGCGGCGCGGTAGCCCCGCAGCCGCTCTATGGCGGTGTGGATGCGCGGCTGGTCGCCGATGAACCCGATGCGGCGGTGGCCGTGCGCGATGAGGTGGGCCACGCCGTCCCGGGCGCCGCCGAAACTGTCGGAGAGCACCACGTCGGCGTCGATCTTCCCGGCCGGGCGGTCCACGAAGACGGTCGCGACCCCGGCGGCGATCTCGGGCTCCAGATAGCGGTGGTCGTCACCGGCCGGGATGATGACGAGCCCGTCGACCCGGCGCGCGCACAGGGCGAGCACCAACTCCTGCTCCCGGTCCGGGTCCTCGGCGCTCGAACCATTGATGAGCAGCGCGCCGTGCGCCCGGGCGACCTCCTCGACGGCGCGGCTCAACGGGCCGTAGAAGGGGTCCGCGAGATCCTCCAGGACGAGGCCGATGCTGGCGGTGCGGCCCTTGCGCAGGACGCGCGCGCTGTCGTTGCGGCGGAAGCCCAGGGCGTCGATGGCCTCCTGCACGCGGCGTTCGGTGTCGGTGGTGACGCCCGGCTCGCCGTTCACGACCCGCGAGACCGTCTTCAGGCCGACTCCCGCGCGGGCCGCGACGTCCTTCATGGTAGGACGGTTGCCGTAGCGGTTGGCGGGTCGTCGGGCGGCGGTCTCGGCCACGGTGCGCTGTCCTGTCCTGTCGTCCGGATGGTGAGAGGGGCATCGGTGGGGCGGGCTCGAAGCGGGGCGGTGGAGCCGTGGCGTCGAGCATAGAGCCTGGACAACGTTGTCAGATGCAAGGGAGACTGACCTTCGCACTCTCCGGCCTGCCCTGACACAGGAGATCCGACACCGATGCACATGGACCTCGTCGCCGCACTCGACATCGGCGGCACCAAGATCGCCGGCGCCCTGGTGGACGGACGGGGGCGCATCCTGCTGCGCGCCCAGCGGCCCACGCCCGCGCGTGAGGACGGCGACACGGTGATGCGGGCGGTGGAGGCGGTCCTCGGCGAGCTGACCTCGGGCGAGCTGTGGGGCCGGGTCACCGCCCTCGGTATCGGCAGCGCGGGTCCGGTGGACGCGTCGGCCGGCACGGTCAGCCCGGTCAACGTCCCGGGCTGGCGCGGCTATCCCCTGGTGGAGCGGGTCCGCGCGGTGACCGGCGGGCTCCCCGTCGAACTGGTCGGCGACGGCGTGGCGATGACCGCGGCCGAGCACTGGCAGGGCGCGGCCCGCGGCCACGACAACGCGCTGTGCATGGTCGTCTCGACGGGCGTCGGCGGCGGTCTCGTCCTCGGCGGCAAACTCCACCCCGGCCCCACGGGGAACGCGGGCCACATCGGTCACATCAGCGTGGACCTCGACGGCGACCCCTGCCCATGCGGCGGGCGCGGCTGCGTCGAGCGCACGGCGATCGGCCCGAACATCGCGCGCCGCGCCGTGGAGAACGGCTGGCTGCCGGGCCCCGACGGCGACACGTCGGCCGCGGCCGTCGCCAGCGCCGCCCGCGCCGGGGACCCCGTCGCCGTCGCCTCCTTCGAACGCGCCGCCCAGGCCCTGGCCGCCGGGATCGCCGCCACGGCCACGCGCGTCGAGATCGACGCTCGCGGTGATCGGCGGGGGAGTGGCGAAGGCGGGCGACCTCCTCTTCACACCGCTGCGCCGCGCCCTGGAGAACTACGCCACGCTCTCCTTCGTCCGCCGCCTGACCGTGACACCCGCGGTGACCGGCACCGACGCGGGCCCTGGTCGGCGCGGCGCGCGGCGCTCGGCGGCGCCGCGGCGACGGGGCGGTGGGGTTGGCCGGGTCGGTGGG
>RBWT01000407.1 GCA_004010275.1 Streptomyces huasconensis | reverse complement strand
ACGGCGGGGCGGGGCCGCGGCCTGCGCCGGGGGGCGCGAAAGAGGGCGCCGCGGCTTGCGGCTGCTGGGGCGCGGGCTCCTCCTCGGCGACCTCACCGCCGAAGTTCCGCAGGAGGGCCTCGAGTCCGCCGTCGAAGCCCTGGCCGATCGCGGCGAACCGCCAGACGTCCTTCAGGTAGAAGTCGCCCAGCATGACGGCGCGCTCCGTGGAGAACTCCGCGCCGGTGAAGGCGTAGCGCGCCACTTCCTCGCCACCCGCGACGATGCGGATGTACCCGGAGGCGACCTGCGACATCTGCCCGGCGCCGTCGATCGTGGCCGTGAACGAGAGCCGCTGGATTTGCTGCGGGATACGGTCGAGCGTCACGCGGAAGGACTCGGTGTCGCCCGCCTGCGCGCCCAGGAGCTGGATCGACTCCTCGGGGGACTTCGGCTGGTTGAAGAAGATGAAGTAACGGTCGTCCGACAGTCGCTCGCTCGCGTCGAGGCCGAAGCAGCTGATGTCGAAGGTCAGCCCGGGAGCCGAGATCTGCACGCCTACGTACAGATCGGTGCCCGCGGTGAGGTCACTGATCTTGGCCTTGTGGCCGCGTTGGAATTCCCTGGCCATACGTAACGACCGTCCCCCATCCCGAATGTGAATGCGTCGCGCCAGGCTAACCGCAAAGTCTGACAGCGAGCGAAGCCGGTACAGACCCGCTACACAACGGTGGGACGCGGCGGACGTTCACTCCTCGCGGGCGGCGGGCAGATGCGGCAGCCGCCCGGCGGCGACCACCCCTTCGAGGTAACCCCTGGCCCTTTCCGTCCGCGGATAGGCCTCCAGCAAGCGCCAGAAACGGGGCCCGTGCCCGGGGACGAGGAGGTGGGCGAGTTCATGGACGAGGACGTAGTCCACGACGTACTCCGGCATGCCCTGAAGCCGGTGCGAAAGGCGGATGCTGCCCTCCGAGGGGGTGCAGGACCCCCAGCGGGTGTTCTGATTCGTGACCCAGCGCACGGAGGCGGGTCTCGCGCGGCCGTCGAAGTACTGGTCGGAGAGCCGCTCGGCCCGCTCGCAGAGCTCCGCGTCACCGAGGAGCCGCTTGCTCTCCTGTGCCGCCAGCTTGTCGAGCATCACGTTGACCCAGCGCTGCTCCTCCGCCTCGGACATGCGGGCGGGGATGAGGACGACGGTGCGGTCGCCCTCGCGGTACGCCGAGACCGTACGCCGCCGGCGAGCGCTGCGTCTGACCTCGACCGCACTGGGGCCCGCGCCGGAGGGCGGCGGACTGGTCGTGCTGCGCTGTGGAGTTCCGGCGCGACGCGCTGAGGTCTCCCCAGCGACGCGAGAGGACGGGTCGGCGGGCACGCCCCGACGTTACCCGCTGGGCGTGGGGGAAGTCCCGCCTCCGGGACGGTTCGGCGGCGATCCGCTTCTCGGTGGTGAGACCGGTGCGACTGATTAGTACGACAAGCATCACACGCCTGTGGACAACGCGACGCGAGCAGGCGGCTGGGCGGGCATTCTGGCAGTCGATCGGGCGCGGCGGACGGGGCCGCGCCGGGCGGAGGACGGGGGACCACCATGCATCCGACCCTGAAGCCCGCGCTGCGGCGCGGCTGGCGGGACATGAGCACCATGCAGTTCGGGGTGGCGCCCGCGCACGCCTTGGTGCTCGGCCCGATGGACACCGCGACCGGCAGCTTCCTGACCCTGCTGGACGGCACCCGCGGGCTGCCGCTCCTGCGCGAGGAGGCCAGGCGGATGGGACTGCCCGACGGCCACGTGGACAAGTTGCTGGGCGAGTTGTCGCGGGCCGGCCTGCTCGACGACGCGACGGGCGGCGGCCCCGCGGCCGACGCCCTGCGCAAGCGCAGCGGAGCCATGGACCGGCTGCGGTCCGACCTGGCCTCGCTGTCGCTTCTTTCGTCAGAGCCGGGTGAAGCGGTCGAGCGGCTGGCGGCGCGCCGGGCCATGCGCGTCCGCGTCCAGGGGGGCG
>RBWT01000406.1 GCA_004010275.1 Streptomyces huasconensis | reverse complement strand
GCCCCAGGTGGAGAACAGGCGCACGTGCGACCAGTCGCGCACCGCGGCACCGGCGATGGACCCGGCCTCCAGGACCAGCGGGGTGATGCCCTGGTCGACCAGGTGGGCTGCGGCGGCCAGGCCGGTGGGTCCGGCTCCGATCACGACGACGGGCAGCTCGGTGGTGACGGGCGCGACGGACAGGTCGGTGGTGACGGGCGCGTTCACGGCGACTCCTTGTCTGTTTCGACATCTGTCGATGGCTTGCGCAGTCAGCATGACACCTGCTTCGATAACCGTCAACATAGACATCTGTCGAAACGGTGGGCTGTTTCGTGAGGGGGCTGTTCATGGAGTACGTCGACGCAGTGGTGATCGGAGGCGGCCAGTCCGGGCTGGTCGCGGCGGGGGCTCTGCGCGAACTGGGCGTCAGTCCGGTGGTGCTGGATGCGTCGGACCGGCCGGGCGGGTCGTGGCCGCACTACTACGACAGCCTCACGCTGTTCTCGCCCGCCCGGTTCAGCGCCCTGCCGGGACTTTCCCTGGACGGAGACCCGGACCGCTATCCGCACCGGGACGAGGTCGTCGACTACCTCGCCCGCTATGCGCGGCGCCTGGACGTCGAGATCCGCACCCGCACCCGGGTCGAGGCCGTCGAGTCCGCCGGCGACGGCTTCGTGATCCGCACCGCCGACGGCCGCGGCCTCACCACCGCAGGGATCGTCGCGGCCACCGGCGCCTTCGCCAACCCGCTGCGCCCCGACCTGCCGGGGCAGGGCGGGTTCACCGGTGATGTGCTGCACGTGGCCGACTACCGCAGCCCCGAACCGTACGCGGGCAAACGAATCGTGGTGGTGGGCGGCGGGAACTCCGCCGTCCAGGTCGGCCACGAACTCGCCGAGGACGCGCGTGTGACGCTCGCCAGCCGCCATCCGATCCGGTTCCTGCCGCGACTGCGCGCCGGCAAGGACATCCACCACTGGCTGACCAGCACCGGCTTCGACCACCTGCCGCTCGAATGGCTCGTCCACTTCGTCGGCGGCACCCTCGTCCAGGACACCGGCCAGTACCAGAACGCCCTGGCCAACGGTCACCTGGAGCGCAAGCCGATGTTCACCGCGCTCGACGGCGACAGCGTCGTGTGGGCCGACGGCACGCGGGAAACCGTCGACGCGGTGCTGCTCGCGACCGGCTACCGGCCCAGCCTCGGGTGCCTGGCCTCGCTCGGCGCGCTCACCCCGGACGGTATGCCCCTGCACAGCGGCGGCATCTCCACCACCCACCCCGGCCTGGTCTACCTGGGCCTGGAGTTCCAGCGGTCCTTCGCCTCGAACACGCTGCGGGGCGTGGCCCGGGACGCGGCTCACGTCATCCCGCCGTTGGTCGCCCATGTCCGGAAGGCGCCGGCGGCGGCCGGGCTCTGACCCTCCCGAGAGGGCTGCCCGGCGGCTCTGGGCGGCCCCTCCCCGTACTGGTTCGATGTATGTCAACATAGACGCATGTCGAACGCCAAGGTGCTGCCGTTGCTCGACCCCGAGGTTCAGGGAGTGGTGCCGTGCTGCCCGCCGCTGACCGAACGCCCGATGAACGCCGAAGAGGCCGAACGCGCCGCGCGGATGTTCAAGGCGCTCGGCGACCCGGTGCGCCTGCGGCTGTTCTCGGCCGTCGCCTCCCATGAGGGCGGCGAGGCGTGCGTGTGCGACATCTCCGACGTCGGCGTCTCCCAGCCCACGGTCTCCCATCACCTGAAGAAGCTGAAGGAGGCCGGGCTGCTCACCTCCGAGCGGCGCGGCACCTGGGTGTACTACCGCGTCGAGCCGTCGGTGCTGGCTGCGATGGGCCAGTTGCTGACGCCCCCTGCCGCGGCCTGAAGATCAACCGAGGCGGGGGCATGGCCTGCGCCCTGCCCAAGGCAGGACAGCAGGGGGGCTAGCCGCGCAGAAGGTGAGCGATCTCCCGGGCAGCGTCCCGGGCCGTGCGTCCCACGCCGATCAGGGTGGCCGACGCCGGGCCCGTCC
>RBWT01000405.1 GCA_004010275.1 Streptomyces huasconensis | reverse complement strand
AACCCACCCGCCCGACACTCGGCGGCTGTGATTGTGCCGTAGGGGCGCGCACTCGGCGGCTGCCCCGTCGCCGCGGGGCTTGGTGGGGGCGGGGTGCGCCGCGTGTCCGGTGGCTGTGATCGTGGGCGTACCGGCTTGGGTGGGGTCGTGGCTGGCGCTTGGCGGTTGCGGTCGACGCCGTAGGGCCCCCGGGGGGTTCGGCACCGCCCCGTCCTCAGCCGTTGCGGCCGTCGTCGTGGGCGTACGGGTTCGGGCCCGGCCGAGTTTCCTCCGCGTGGTGCGGGGAGCGGTTGTGGAGGCGGCGGGCTCCGAAGCGGCGTGGCTTCGGCTGGGGGGAGGTGTCGTCGTCGGGCGGCGGCCTTGTGGCGCGGGGCCGGCCGGTCAGCAGCGCCGACGCGAGCAGCAGCAGGATGCCGCCGACCAGTGCGGCGAGGACGCCGAGGCCGAGGCCCGAGTCGTCGCCGGACACGGAGAGGCTGCCCGCCGCCTGGCCCTGGCGGACCATCCACAGCACCGCGAAGCCGAGCACGACGACGCCCGCGAACGCCACCGGAAGCCGCGACCGCAGCAGCAGTCCGGCCAGCGTCAGCAGCGCCGCGAGGGCGAAGGGCAGGAAGAGCGAGGCGAAGAGTTCCGCGTGGGCGGCCGTGATCCCGCCGCCGGAGAAGAGTTCGGAGAGACGGAAGTGGCGTCCGAGACGGCCGTCGTACCAGGCTCGGAAGGGGCTCCATACGGCGGCCGTCGCTCCGATGAGAGCGAGGACCGTCCCGAGGACGTTGCGGACCATGCCGGGGCCTCCTCTCACGATGGACGCTACGCCGGGTGCGTCCCCGCCGCCACGCGGCGGCCCTCCCTACCGGGTCCGGAAGCCGCGGCCCCGCCGTGCCCCGAACAGCTCCGCCTGCCGCTCGGGCGGCAGGTTCCCGAGGGCGATCAGATGGGGCGCGTGGGCCAGGGCCTGGGCGCGGGCGGCCTCCTTCGCCGACCACAGGGCCCTGACCGTGCCCTGCACCGCCTCCGTCGGGTAGGAGGCGATGGTCTCGGCAGCCCGTACGGCCGCCGCCACCGCGCCGCCCGGCGGGGTGACCTCGGAGACCAGGCCGGTCTCGTACGCCCTGCGCGCGGAGATCCGTTCGGCCGTGCCCATCAGTGCCATCCTGGCGGCCTCGCCGAACGGCATGCGCTGCGCCATGTGGACCGTCTCGAACGCGCTGACCATGCCGTACGTGGTGTGCGGGTCGAAGAACGTGGCGTGCTCGTCCGCGACCAGGAACTCGGCCTCGCCCAGGAGGTAGAAGGCGCCCCCGCACGCCATGCCGTTGACGGCGGCGATCACCGGCTTCCAGAGGTCGTTCGCCTTCGGGCCGATCGTGCGGAGCGGGTCGTCGATCGAGTAGGGGGAGTGCGGCTGCGGTACGTGGGCCGCGCGGTCGATGCCCGTACAGAAGGCCTTGTCGCCCGCGCCGGTCACCACGATCGCGCGTACGGAGTCGTCGTACCGGAACTTCCGCCAGGCCGCGCCCAGTTCGGCCGCCGTCGCCAGGTCCACGGCGTTGTGCCGCTCCGGGCGGTCGAGGGTGAGGACCGCCACGCCCGTGTCCTTGTCGGCGCTGGTCCGCAGCGCGCCCGCCGGCGTCACGGCCGCTCCAGGACCCAGCGCGGCACCGTCATCCCGGCCACCTCCGCGAAGACGACCTGCACCTTGGCGTCGATGCGCAGCCTCGCGGGGTCGACGGAGTTCAGCGGGGCGTCGGGGGCCGTGACGAGGTTGCCGACGAGGCGGATGTGCGGGGCGTCGGTCAGCTCGACGACGATCTCGTTGTACGGGGCCTGTGCGGCGTAGGCGGGGAGGAGGGGTGGGTGGGGGACGACGTATGACCAGATGCGGCCGTGGCCGCTCATCCTGCGCCATTCGCTGTCGAAGGACTGGCAGTGGGGGCAGCAGGGGCGGGGCGGGAAGCGGAGTTCTGCGCAGTGGGGGGGCTGCGCAGGCTTGTATGCGGAGTTCGCCTCGGGCGGCGTAGTGCCAGAAGGGGGTGCCGTCGTCGTCGAGGGTGGGGGGTGAGGAGGGGGGTGGGTGTGG
>RBWT01000404.1 GCA_004010275.1 Streptomyces huasconensis | reverse complement strand
AGATCAGACGCCGCTTCGGCCTACCAAAGCCAGACCTTCTGCAACACCCTTTAGGAGAAGCGGGAGCGCTGGGCGCCTGGCGGCCCGCGTTCTGGTCCACATGGAGGGCGAGGAGTTCGGTGGTGACGCGCCCTCGGCGAGGCCGAGCCGGGTGAGCGCGGGCCAGGCCGCCTCGGCCAGGCGGCGCAGCCGTGGTTCGGCGTCGGGGGCGGGGTCCCAGGCGCTCACGTCGTAGCCACGGGCCAGGAAGTGGCGACCCAGCCGCCGATGACGCCGGCGCGACACAGTCGGTAGGCTCCGTTCGATGGACCGTCGGCAGCGCGCGGCAGGGGCCCTCGTCGGGTCCGCGGTGGGGGACGCCTTGGGCGCCCCCTTCGAGTTCGGCCCCGAGGGCGCGTTCTCCGCGCGCTTCCCGGCCGGTGGCCACGGCGGTGAGATGTGCGGGGGCGGCGGCTGGGAGCCGGGAGAGGCGCACGGACGACACGCAGATGGCCCTGCATGTCGCCGCGTCCCTGCTCGAACGCGGCGGGCTCGATCTGCCGGACATCTTCGCGCGCTTCCGGCGGTGGGCGGCGGACGAACCGAAGGACATCGGGCTCCAGACCGAGGACGTCCTCACCAGCGGCATGCCGTGGGACCGGGCCGCGCGGGCCCACTTCGAGGTCAACCTCCGTGCCGCGGGGAACGGCTCGCTGATGCGGGCCACCACCGCGGCCCTGTACTTCGCCCCGGCCGGTCAGGCCGCCACGCTGGACGCGGCGCGCCGCATCGCCGCCCTCACCCATGGCGACCCGGCCGCCTGGGAGGGCACCGCCGTCTTCCACGAGCTGCTGCGCCTGGCTCTGGACGCGCCGATCCGCTCGCCGCGCTCCCCCGCGTCCTGCCGCTCGTCCACCCCGAGCACCGGGCGCGCTACGCCGTGGTCCTCGCGCCCTCCTGGCACCCCGACGACGCGACCGAGTTCAACGGCGCCGTCTGGCCGTGCCTGGGCTCCGCGGTCTGGGCGCTGCGTACGACGGCGTCCTTCGAGGACGCGTTGCGCGCCGCCGTCGACCTGGGCGGCGACACCGACACCGTCGCGGCGGTCACGGGCGCCCTGGCCGGAGCGCGGTACGGGCTCGGCGCGATCCCCGCCCGCTGGACCGGCCCCCTCCATGTGCCGCTGCCGGGCGCGGGCGAGAAGGAGTGCGTGGTGCGGGTCGCCGGGCTCGTGGAGATCGCCGGACGGCTCGACGCGGGGAACCGGCCGCCTCGTTGAGGCACTCTTCTCCCTGTGTCGTACGCATCTTCGCTTCCCCCGCAGCGCCCGCCGTTCCCCGCCACCGGCCACATGGTCGTCTGCGGCGGTGGCGAGGCCCTGGCGCACCGGCTCGCCGCCGAACTCCGCGGTGTCTACGGCGAGCAGGTCGTCCTCGTCGTGCCGCCCGCGGGCGGCGGGGAGCGGTCCCCGTCGCCGACGGGGCGGGCCCGGACCACGGCGCTGCTCGGACGGATCACCGCCGTGGTCTCCCGTACCGCGGGGAACGGCAACGGAGGCGGCACCGCAGGAGGCGGCGAGGCCGAGGGGCCGGTTCCGCGGACGGTCGAAGCCGCCGAGATCGGTGACGACGCGCTCATCGACGCGGGGGTTCCGCAGGCCGGCGCCCTCGCTCTCGTCCATGACGACGACGAGACCAACATCCGCGCCGCTCTGGCCGCCCGGCGCCTCAACCCCCGGCTGCGGCTGGTGATCCGGCTCTACAACCGCAAGCTGGGGCAGCACCTGGAGGAACTGCTCGACCAGGCGCCGCCAGTGGCCGGCCTGGACACCACCGACGCCACCGTCACCGTGCTGTCCGACGCCGACACCGCCGCCCCGGCGCTCGCCGCCACCGCCGTCGCGGGGACCAGCAAGGTCGTCCACGCGGACGGGCTGCTGCTGCGCGCCGTGGAGAGCGTACGCCGCCCGAGCCGGGCGACGTGGCGCCGCGCGGTCTCGCCACGCTGGCGCTGCTCTCGGCCACCGCCAACGACCCGGCGGGCGCGGAGGGTTCGGACGAGGCGGGCGGCGGCGCGGGCCCGCGGCTTGCAGCCGACGACGACGCCGT
>RBWT01000403.1 GCA_004010275.1 Streptomyces huasconensis | reverse complement strand
GCGCCCGCGGCCACTTCGGTGCGGCGTAGCAGCCGCCGACGTGCACGCCCGCGGGCGGCCCGTCACCGATGCCCTTCTCGATGAGCCAGTCCGGAACCGGCGGCCGGCGCCGCTCACCTTCGGCCTGCTCGGCCTGGCGCTGCTCCTCTTGCGCGATCCACCGGCGGGTGCGCGCCAGGCCGCGGAGCTGGACGCGTTCGAGTGAGCGGACCTGGACCAACAAGCACCTGGTGGTGACAGCCTCGTTCGGCTCGGGCGGCCATGTGTATCTGAGCTGGACTGTGCGTTCCGGCTTCTTTCCTGAGGACTGGAAGTGGTCGTTGATCCGGCCGTCCGGCGTTGTTGCCGGGGATGGACAGCGTTGGGGAGGCGTCAGTGTCGCTGCGTACGGGCGAGCCGGGCTGGATTCCGGAGACAACGCGGAGGAACGCGAACGCCGCTGGACCGCCTCACCGAACCCGCCCAGCCGGCACGTAGAGCCTGTCAGCGACTCGGTTCCGTGTTGGCCGTGAGCAGGGGCAAAGAGTCTCGCAGCTCACGCTGCCAGTACGGCGGGCTGTGCGTGCCCCGGTAGAAGTGAGTGGTGACCCCGACTCCTGCTTCCTGAAGGCGGCGGGCCACGGTGCGGGACTCATCGCCCATCACGGCCTCGGTCAGTGAGATGACCTCGTCGGGGTAGAACGGGGCGAGATCCTCCAGCCCCGGGATCTTTGGGTCCGGCTCAGTGTCCGGAGGGTCGAGGGTTCCTGGAGTGCCATCCCCGGAGGTGATGTGGACCCGTGTGCCGCGCAGCCGTTCGGCGAGGTAGTAGGGATCGTTCTCCCGCCAGATGTGGCGTTGCCGGACAGGGTCTCCCCAAATCTTCTGCCACGGCACCCCGAGGTATTCCGCGCCGCCGCTGACCGCCTCCGGGTACTGCAGGGGATGGAGGAAGCCGCTGAAGCTGACGGCGGCACGGAACATCCTGGGACGGCGTGCCGCGTACTTGATGGCTCCGTACCCGCCCTGGGACTGCCCGGCGACGGCCCGCTGCTGGCCGGCACCGTACCGGCGCTCCAGGACACCACCTCGTCGAGGTGGAAGGACTCCACGGCCGGGGCGCCTCCTGCGCCGGTGTTCCACCAGTTGCTGTAGAAGCCGTAGAAGGGCATCTGGGGCATGACGACGAGCGTCCGGCGTAGCTCGGGCCACTTCTCGATGTGGTAGTCGCGGGTGTAGGTCTGGTGGTCCCCTTCGCCGTCGGGCAGAAGGTAGAGCACCGGCCAGCGGTCGCCGGGGCGTCGCGTGGTCCAGCCGTCCGGGGTGAGCAGCCGGACCTTCCCGGTGCCTGCGAGGGCCGGGGAACTGATGGTCAGATCGAGCTGCCGAGGCCCGATTCGCTCTTCCTCGACGACGCGGGCCGGGTGCCCGGACCGGGGAAGAAATGGATGGGTCCCAGCCCCTTCGGACTTCGTGGTCGTGGGGGTGGCGCCGGCCGAGGCAGCGGCCGCTGCTGGGGCTGCCACCGCTGGCAGCGGCCCCAGCAGCGGTATCAGGGCTGCTGCCAGCACGGCGGATCCGAGGCGGGTACGGGTGCGTAAGGTCATGTCGTCAATGTGGCCGGAGCGGGCCGTACCCGGCATCCGGGAAACCCCTGGACCTCGTTCTGGACACCCCTGAGATGTCCCCCACCCGGGGACGCTTCACAGCGCCACGCCAGGACGAGACTGGAGGACCCCGGCGCCTGCTGGGCCCGGCCCTGTGCTGTGACTGCTCGCGAGGTGCCTCCCTTGTCCGTCCGGGTGCGGTTGGCGACCCAGTCGGGATCGCGTACGGCGTCGCGCGTGCGGGTCTCGGTGGCCCGGGGTGCGCATGATGCGCCAGCTGGTGCGCGGCGCGGTGACGGCGTGGACCAGGACGACGACGGCCTGGCGGTCGGCCGCCCCGGACCACGGAAGGGTCAGGCACCTCAGGCGCCGTCCACGACGCCGAGATCCTTGTCGGGGCGGCAGTGCGGGCAGGCAGGGACCTGCTGGTACAGAGCCGCGCGGGCCTGCTCCAGTGAGACGCCCAGCGCCCGCGGCCACTTCGGTGCGGCGTAGCAGCCGCCGACGTGCACGCCCGCGGG
>RBWT01000402.1 GCA_004010275.1 Streptomyces huasconensis | reverse complement strand
GCCCCCGTCCCGCCGCCGGCGCCCGGTGGCCGCCCTGCTGGGCGCCGACTGCGCCGCGGCGCTGCTCGCCCCGCTCCTCCTCGGCGATCCGCGGGCGTACGCGACGCAGGGGCGCTGCTGCTCGCCGTCGTCCTCGTCCTGAACGCGCAGGGGCGGCTGTACGCGTACACCGAAGCTGCCCGCCACGCTCGACGAGGTGCCTTCGCTCGCCGGGCGGATCGCGCTCGGCTGGGCCCTCACCGCCGTCATCGCCCCGGCCCTGCCCGCCCCGGTGCCGCCGCTCCCCCTGTCCACGCTGGCCACGCTCGGCGCGGCCCAGTGTCTGCTCGCCGTCGCCGGGCGGGCCCTGGGTGCACTGGTGGCGGGCGGGCGAGCGCCGCGCGAAGACCCCGGCCGGTGCTGGTGCTCGGGCCGTGCGGTGAGGCGCGGGCCGTGGCGGCCGCGCTGCTGCGGCGCCCCCGCTGCGGGATGCGTCCGGTGGGCGTGGTGAGCGAGGCCGGGCAGGAGGCGGGGGAGCCGGCGGCGGCGGGTGACGCCGAGCCGTCCGAGGGGTCCGCCCCCGAACTGCCGTGCTCGGCACCGAGGACGAACTCCACCGGGCCGTGATCCAGAACGACGTACGGACCGTGCTGCTGCTCGCGGACCGCGGCCCGGCGCTCGCGGGCATGGTGCCGGTGCTCGGCGGTCTCGGCTGCGACCTGTGGGAGGTCGACGCCCGCCCCGCGGAAGCCGCCCCCACCGCGCCATGACGCCCGGCAGCGCGTGGCCGGGTTCGCCTGCCGCCCGCTGGCGTTCGCCGGGCAGCGCGGGACGAGCCTCGGCAAGCGGCTGCTGGACATCACGGTGGCGGGGGTGCTGCTACTCGCGGCCGCCCCCGTGCTGGTGACCTGCGCGCTGGTGCTGCGGACCGTGGAGGGGCCGGGCGTCATCTTCCGGCAGGAACGTGTCGGCAAGGACGGGCGGCTGTTCACGCTGCTGAAGTTCCGCACCCACCGGCCCGCCGACTCCCAGGAGGCGGCCACCCGGTGGAGCGTCGCGGACGAGCACCACATGAGCGCCTTCTGCCGCTTCCTGCGCAGCACCTCGCTGGACGAGCTGCCGCAGCTGTGGAACGTGCTGCGCGGCGACATGAGCCTGGTCGGCCCGCGCCCCGAACGCCCCTTCTTCGTCGCGCAGTTCAGCCAGACCTACCCGGGCTACGCGCGGCGGCACCGGATGCCGACCGGCATCACCGGACTCGCGCAGATCCACGGGCTGCGCGGGGACACCTCCATCGAGGACCGGTGCCGCTTCGACAACGCCTACATCGACAGCTGGTCCTTCTGGCAGGACCTGTGCATCCTGCTGCGCACCCTCGGCTGTCTCGTCCGCCGCACGGGGAGCTGAGCGCGGTGACCCCACGCGACGTCGCCCTGCGCGAGCTGAGGCGCAGCGCCCCGGTCCTGCCGGTGGTCCTGGTGATCGCGCTGCTCGCGCGTGCCCGTGCCGGAAGCCGGTGGCGGCGCGGCCTCGGGCGGCGGCGGGACCGGGACGGTGGCCGACGCGGCCTCGGCGCTCCTCGTCGGCCTGTGCGCCGTCCATCTCGTCCGCACCCGGCGGCGCCCGCTGAGCCGGACGGCCGCCGTGCTCCTCGGACTTCCGGTCATCGGCATCACCGTGGCCGTCTGCGGGGCCGCCTCCGCCGCGACCGGTGTCGCCGGGGCCGCGCGCTACCTGCAGATCTTCGTGCTGGTGCCCGCGGCCGTGCTCATCCTGATCCGCGACGCGCGCCACTTCCGGGTCATCGCCTGGGCGTTCGTGGCGCTGGCCCTGTGGCAGGGCGCACTGGGCGTGCAGCAGAACCTGACCGGCACCGGGGCCTCGTACATGGGCGAGGACATCCGCGCCGTCGGGACGTTCGGCTCCACGGACGTCATGGGGATGGCCACCGTCGTCTCGTACGGGATCGTCTGCGCCCTCGCGCTGGCCTTCCGCCCGCACGCGCCGCGCCAGCGGTGGACGGCGGCGGTGTGCGCGGCCCTGCTGACCGTGCCGCTCGCCTGTCCTTCAGCCGCGGGGCGTGGATCGCCACGGCGGCGGCCTGCCTCGGCGTGCTGCTGCTCGCGGGGGCGCGCCGCGCGGGCCGGGTGCTGCTGGCCGGGGGCGCGGCGGCCGTGG
>RBWT01000401.1 GCA_004010275.1 Streptomyces huasconensis | reverse complement strand
GCAGTGCGGCGGCTTGACCTTGCTGGGACTGACGGGGCTCGCCCTTGCCGGGCGCTCGCCGTGCCGGCCGGGCACAGCCCTTGCCCCCCCGGTGATCCATACGCCAGGAGCGCGGCAGGCGGCCCCCGAGCCGTCGGCCGGGTGGCTTCCGTGCGCCCGGGGGTGGTGGGCGGCGGCGGGGAACGGTGGCCGGGGTCGCCGGTCATGGCCGCGACCCTCCCACGCCCTCACGGCCGCACCGCGGCGCCACCCCCCGGTAGGCCCGATCGGACGGTTCAGAACCCCACGATCAGTTGAGATCCTGCCCGGCGTGCTGGGCCGAAGGCGCCGCGTCCGCGCGGCCGAACAGGGGTGCGAGGACCAGCTGGGCGGCGCCCTCCGCGACGGCACGCTCCCCTCCCGGGGCGAGGGTGACCGGCACCTCCGCCTCCCCGGCGCCGCCGGACGCGCTCGGCGACGACGGCGCCCACACCCCGTACGAACAGCTCATCCGCGGCGAACACCGTCCGCCCGCCGAGCAGCACGCGGTCGACGTCGAGCAGCCCCACGAGGTTGCCCGCAGCGGTGCCGAGGACTCGCGCGGCCTCGTCGAGGTCGCCGCGGGCCACGGCCGCGAGGCACAGCGCCTCGACGCAGCCGCGGTCCCCGCACCCGCACAGCGGCCCGTCCAGCCACAGCACCTGATGCCCGAACTCCCCCGCTCCGGTACGGGCACGCGCAGCGCGCCGCCGAGCACGAGCCCCGCGCCGAGCCCGGTGCCCAGATGCAGATACGCGAAGGAACCGGAGGCGTCCTCACCGGCGAGGGCCAGGCCGAGGGCGGCGGCGTTGGTGTCCTTGTCCACGACCACCGGCAGCCCGAGCCGCCCCGCCAGCGCGTCCCGCAGCGGAAACCCGTCCCACTCCGGAAACCCGTCACGCGCCGCTGCACACCCGCCGCGTGGTCCAGGGGCCCGGGCAGCGCGACACCGACACCCCCGGGTCGCAGCACCCGGCCCGCCTCCCCGTCCCCGACAAGCCCCCGCACCTCCCCGGCCGCCGCCTCCACGACCGCCTCCGCCCCCGCACCGAAGTCCAGCGGGGCGCGTCGCTCGGCGACCACCGCGCCGGTCAGGTCGACGAGGACCGCCCGCAGTTCGTCGCGGTCCAGGTGGAGGCCGACCGCGTGGCCTGCCTCGGGGACCAGGCGCAGGACCGTGCGGGGCTTGCCGCCCGTCGAGGCGCGGCGCCCGGCCTCCGCGGCAAGGCCCTCGGCCCGCAGCCGGGCGGTGATCTTGCTGACCGCCTGCGGCGTGAGCCCGGTGCGCTCGGCCAGCTCCAGGCGGCTGATGCCCGCCTCGCCCGCCCCGCGCAGCAGGTCAAGTACGAGCGCGGCGTTGTGGCCGCGCAGCGCCGGCAGGTTCACTCCGGGGTTGGCCCTGTTCACGTACGACTTCACAGGGCCATTGTCCTGCTCGCTTGCACTTTGGCAACACCGTTGCTTAAGTGGAAGACATGACTGGCACAGGCTCCTCAGGCTCCCCCCTCCGCGTCGGCCTCGTCGGATACGGCCTCGCGGGCTCCGTCTTCCACGCCCCGCTGATCGCCGCCACCGAGGGCCTCGTCCTCGATACGGTCGTGACGTCGAACCCCGAGCGGCAGGCACAGGCCCGCGCCGAGTTCGGCGACGGCCTGCGCTGCGCGGAGTCGGCCGACGAGCTGTGGGACCGGGCGGACGAGCTGGACCTGATCGTCGTTGCGTCCCCGAACAAGACGCACGTATCGCTCGCCACCACCGCCCTCAAGGCGGGCCTGCCGGTCGTCGTCGACAAGCCGATCGCGGGCACGGCCGCCGAGGCACGCGAACTGGCCGCCCTCGCCGACGAGCGCGGCCTGCTCCTCTCCGTCTTCCAGAATCGCCGCTGGGACAACGACTTCCGTACGCTGCGGCAGCTCCTCGCGGACGGCGAGCTCGGCGACGTATGGCGCTTCGAGTCCCGTTTCGAGCGGTGGCGGCCGAAGCCCAAGGGCGGCTGGCGCGAGTCCGGGGACCCGCAGGAGATCGGCGGTCTCCTCTACGACCTCGGCAGCCACGTCGTCGACCAGGCCCTGGTCCTCTTCGGCCCGGCCGCGAGCGTCTACGCCGAGTCGGACGTCCGCCGCCCGGCGCCCGGCGACCGACGACGACGT
>RBWT01000399.1 GCA_004010275.1 Streptomyces huasconensis | reverse complement strand
GTTGAGGTGTCGGGGTATGTGCGGGCGGGGGCGGGAGGCGCTCGGCGGTGAGCTGTCGAGGTGGGGGCAGATGGGAGTGCTCGAAACCCGGCGTCGAGATGTGCGAGTAGGGGCGGGCAGAGGTGCCTGGAGCATGGCGTCGGGGCAGAGGCGGGTGGGGGGCGCTCGTTGTCCGGCGTCGAGGACGTCTACGTAGGGGCGGGGCGAGGCGGGCGTGCTGGAGACTCGGCGTCGAGGCGTCGAGGTAGGGCGGACGGAGATGGGGTAGCTCGGCGTGAGACGTCGATGTGAGGCGGGCGGGGGTGCCGGAACTCGGCGTCGAGATGCCGGGCCCGGGGCTCTGAAAACGGGGCCGGGCTTTTCCTTCCGCGCCTGTCAGGGACACGGACCAGCAGGGCCCGGGACCTCAAACTGCCGCCCCGCACTCGGCCACTCGCGCCGACACTCCAACCATCATCCGGGTGCGGCTTCCGGGACGGACAGATGGGTCAGGCTGATGGCCCGAAAGAGTTTGCATATCAAACCCTCATGGGTCGTCAGCGCTGAGTACTCCGGTCAGTTCGCTCGCGCCGTTCGATCATCATGGACGCAATGCCGAGGCCCACCGCCCACGCACAAAACGCCGCTGTCCAGGCCAGCCAGCCCGAGACGGCTCCCGAACGAGAGAGGAATGTTCCGAGTGCCATGCTCCCGACCAACACGGGAAGCCAAACCTTGACGGGGATGACGGTATACGGGCCTGTGCCTCCGCCAAGCCCCATGAACTCTCTGAGTTTCACCATCTGTCGCACCTGCTGTCAGAGATTTGAGATGCAGCCCCAGGCTGCTGCGCTGAGGTAGGCGTAACCACCACCGGGCAGCATCATTGCGGCTCGCCCGGCGACCTTCTTGAGCACCACGTTGACACTGACAGTTCCGCCTCCCAGCCCCAGCGCGTTCTTGAAACCCCCCACCCCGCATCGAGAAAGCCCACGAGAGGTGACTCCCCAGATCTTCTTCCAGTGCCAGGAGAAGGGGTTGTACCAGGGGTCGGCGACGACGGGGAAGGCGGTGTTCTCGTCGAAGGCGATGGTCTGGACGAGTGCACCGTTCTCGATCCGGTATGAGGTGGGAACCGGGTTGCCATGGGCGTCCTTGGCCCAGGGCGCTTCGAACACTCCGACGATGTCTGCGTCTTCTCCGGGGCCGGCCAGAACGAGGACGCTGCCGTCTTCTTGCCGCTGGGTTACGGCCCCATCAGGGAGGCTGAGGTCGAAGCGGTATTCCTTGGCGGCGTCGGCATTATTGACAGTGATCAGGGAGCGGACGCCGCCGCCTTCGGTGGGCTGGACCGCAAGATCGGTGTTCTTGACCGCGTCCGGGTAGACGATGGTGCCGTTCTTCGTTTCGATGCCCTTGGCCTGTCCCATGCCGGGCAGGCCGATTCCGACACTGCCCGCACCGGTGGTGGTGTGGACAGTGCCGTCCGCAGTGGCCGGGACGCTGACAGAGGCCGTGCCAGCCTCGCTGACAATGTCGGTCTGTGTGGTGCCATCGGCCTGACGGATGCCGGAGGCGATGTCGCCGCTCCCGGTGACCTTCTCGACCACCTCGGCCGCCCGGTCCGCCTTCGACGGAGAGTCAGCGGTGGCCGTGGGGGCAGTGCCGAGCAGTACCGCGCCCGCGGTGAGCGCGGCGACCGAGCCGGTCGCTATACGGTGACGGACCTTCATGAAGCCGCTCCAGTGCATCAGTTGGTGTCACCTTCCGCAACTTGCCTACCTGCGAAAGTGATCTTGAGAAGAACTTTACATGTCGCATATATGGCGTAAAGGGGTCTACGGGGAAAAACCGGAAGTTAAGACCAAAGTCCCGGGGTGGGAGAAGTCTCTGCAGGAACGGCGCGCAGCAGTGTCCCCCTGGCAGGAATCGGCATGCCACAGGGCGTCCACTCCGCCCTCGCACGCCCGCACCCTCCGCAGAGTGCAGGATTCCGCCGCCCGGTGCCCAGTGACGAGACGTCTAGGTGAAGGCGCGGCGGGCGCCCGGCACCCGGTGGCCCGTGGGGCGTAGGGCAGGTGATGGCGGCCCGCAGCCGCGAACGCGCCGGAGGGGACGTGGGGGTATGTGCGCGCGGAGCACAGTGGTGGTCATGCCGAGCCGATGAGCAACCGCAGCCCCGCGCGCCAAGATGGCGAGCACGGACATACCCCCGCGGCCCCGCCCCACCCACGAACCCCCGGCGCCCC
>RBWT01000398.1 GCA_004010275.1 Streptomyces huasconensis | reverse complement strand
ACCACCCCAGCACCAAGGAGCACACGCCGTGACCGACCACCCCGCAGAGCACGCCGCGTGGGGCGAGCCGGAGTCCACCGCGGTGCCCGCCGCTCCCGCGCCCGTCACCCCGGCCGACGGCGCCGACGCCGTCGGCTCGTCTCCTTCGGGCTTCAGCCGAAGCTCCAGCCCTCCCGCGACCAGGAGTACGCCGAACTGCTGCGCCGCTACCGCGAGGACCCCCCCTTCGCGCGGCTCGCCGACGCCGTCGCGACCGGACTCGGCCTCGTCGTCCTGGAGGTCTCCCCGCGCGCGGGGATGGCCGTGACCGCCGCCGAGGACTCCGTCTTCGCCGTCCGCATGGGCGACTACGCCCGCCGCGCCGCGACCGACGCGACCGACCGGTTCCTGCACGGCCTCGCGCACCTCGCCGTCGCCGCCATGGCCTTCCCGCGCCCCGAGGACCTCGCCGACGACGGCTACATCGGCCGCGTCACGGTCAACGGCGTCGACGCCTTCGTACGCCAGGCCTGCCACCGCCTGGAGGAGCGCGCCGAGGAGCAGGGCGAGAACACCGACCCCGCCACCGACGCCCCGGGGCTGGAGGCCGCCTGGCGGATCTGGGCGCGGCGCAGCTCGACCGGTGCCACCAAGGACGCCCGCCGCCTCGCCGGCTCCACCACCGGCATCGTCGGCAAGGCCGTGGCCTTCCTCACCGACTCCGGGTTCCTCCAGCGCACGGGCGACGACTCCGGAGGGACGTACCGCACCACGGCCCGCTATCAGCTGCAGGTCCGCGACATGGCGGGCAGCGCGGCCATGGCCGAACTCCTCGACCTCGGCGTCGTCCCCGTCACGGACGGCTCGGCGACGCTGCTGCCCCCCGAAGACACCGACGACCTGGAGCTGGCCGCCGACGCGGGGCTGCCCTTCCACTCCTGACACCGCAGGCCCTGCTTCCCCGCCTTCCCGCTGTTTCCCACGACTTACGACGAGAGTCCGCCGCCATGTACGAGCTGTCCCGGGTCCGCCTCTACTCCATCGGTCCGGCCGGTGCGCGCTACGCCGACACCGTGCTCGACCTGCGCGGCGTGGGCGCCGAGGTGCCCGACCCCGCGCCCACCCAGGCGGAGTTCTCGAGGACCAGCCGGTCGGCCCGCCGCGCCGCCCCGCCCCCGCCGGCGTGCTCTTCCTGGAGAACGGCGGCGGCAAGGTCCGTCCTGCTCAAGCTGATCTTCTCGGTGATGCTGCCGGGCCACCGGAACACCCTCGGCGGCGCCAGCTCCGGCGTGCTGCGCAAGTTCCTGCTCGCCGACGACTGCGGCCACGTCGCCCTGGAGTGGCAGCACACCCTGACCGGTGAGTGCGTCGTCGTCGGCAAGGTCAGCGAATGGCGGGGCCGGCAGGTCTCGAACGACCCGCGCAAATTCGCCGAGGCCTGGTACTCCTTCCGGCCCGGGCCCGGCCTGAGCCTGGACTCGCTGCCGGTCGCCGAGTCCACCGCCGTGCGGCCCTCCGCGGAGGGCGCCTCGGGCGCGCAGGGGCGGCGGCGCACCATGAAGGGCTTCCGTGACGCGCTGACCGAGGCGGGCAAGGCGTACCCCCACCTCGAAGTGCACTGGGAGGAGATCCACGACCGCTGGAACGAACACCTGGGCGACCTGGGCCTGGACCCCGAACTCTTCCGCTACCAGCGCGAGATGAACGCCGACGAGGGTGAGGCCGCGGGCCTCTTCGCCGTCAAGAAGGACTCCGACTTCACCGACCTTCTGCTGCGCGCCGTCACCGACACCCGTGACACGGACGGCCTCGCCGACCTCGTCCACGGCTTCGGCAACAAGCTGGGCCGACGGGCCGAGCTGATGGCCGAGCGGGACTTCACCGCGGGCTCCGTCGACCTGCTCGGGCGCATCGTCGAGGCCGCCGAGACGCGGGCACGCGCGCGCGTGCTGCTCGCGGGCGCCGATGCGCCGCACGCGGACCCTGGCCCGCCGCCTCTCCGCCCGTGCCGTCGAGGAGCGGGGCCGCGCCGCGACGCTGGCCGAGCAGGTCACCGCCGCCGCGCACACCGTCACCGAGGCCGAGCAGGCGCGCGGCAAGAGCGCCCTGATCTCCGCCGAACTGGCCTACCGCCACGCTTCCTTGGCGCTCACCGTCGCCGAGAAGGCCGCCGCCGCCCAGGCGCCGCGAGCTGGCCGACGCGCGCACGCTGCTCGCCGAATGGCAGGCCGCCGAGGCCGTGCCTGCGCCACCGCGCCGCCGCCGACCGCTCC
>RBWT01000003.1 GCA_004010275.1 Streptomyces huasconensis | reverse complement strand
GTCGGCTCGGGGCGTCGGCTCGGGGCGCCGGCTTTGCCGGCACCGGGGCGGCCGGGAGTGCCTTCGCCTTCGTACGGAAGAAGCCGGCGTCGCGCAGCTCCCGCAAGGAGCCCTTCACCGCGTCCGCGACGAACTCGATGTCGCTGTCGGTGTGTTCGGTGGAGAGGAAGAAGTTGCGCCACTCCCACACGTGCACGCCGCGGAGCATGAGGTGGTGGTAGAGCAGCTCCATGTCCGCGCGGTGCTCGAAGCGGAACATCGAGCCGAAGTGGCTCATGCGCAGCGCGAACTCCTCCTTCTCGAAGAAGGAGTTGAGGGTGCGGGCCAGTTCGTCGGTGCGGGCGTTCAGCCGCTCCTGGAGCCGTGGGCTGTGCTCCTTGAGGTGGGCCAGCACGGCGCGGGCGGCGACCATCGACACGGGGTGCTGGATGTAGGTGCCGCCGAAGAACGTCGTGTCGGCCGCCGGGTAGCTGTCGTCCCCGTAGCTCCAGTACCCGCCGTCGACGCCGTCCATGATGTCGGCGCGGCCCGCGATGGCCCCGATGGGGAAGCCGCCGCCGAGCAGTTTGCCGTAGGTGGCGAGGTCGGGGGTGACGCCGTACAGCTCCTGGGCGCGCGCGGGGCGGGGCGGAAGCCGGTCAGCATCTCGTCGAAGAGCAGGACAATGCCGTGCCGCGCGGTCAGCTCGCGCAGCCGCCGCACGAAGGCCGCGGGCTGGAGCGAGGGGTGGCGGCTCTGCACCGGCTCGACGACGACGGCCGCGATGTCGCCCGCCTGCCGCTCGATGACGGCGAGGCTCTCCTCGCTGCCGTAGGGCAGGACCAGCAGGTCGGCGACGGCGTTCTGCGGGACGCCCGCGGACATGGGGACGGTGGTGAGTCCCTCGCCACCGGTCTGCGGGGAGCGGCCGAGGACGTTGTCGTTGTGGCCGTGGTAGGCGCCCTCGAAGGTGATGATGCGGGAGCGTCCGGTGGCGGCGCGGGCCAGGCGGATCGCGGCGGAGTTCGCCTCCGTACCGGAGTTGGCGAAGGCGACCCGCTCCATGCCGGTCAGCTCGGCGAGCAGTTCGGCGGCCTCGCCGGTCTCGACGTTGCGGGGGCCGAGCTGGATGCCGCGCGAGAGGTGCTCGCGCACGGCCTCGGTGACGAAGTCCGGCTCGTGGCCGAAGAGCAGGACGCCGAAGCCCATGGTGATGTCCACGTAGCGGTTGCCGTCGATGTCCTCCAGCCACGAGCCCTTGGCCCGCCGCCCCGCGATCGGGTACAGCATCTCCTTGGTGGCGCTGCGGAAGCCGACCGCGGCCCGGCTGTCGGCGAGCACCCGGCGGTAGCGCTGGGCGATCCGCTTCGAGGTGGGCGTCTTCGCGGTGTAGCGGCGTACGAGGTCGTCGAGGTGGGCCCGCTGGGACTCGGGCGAGCCGCCGCGGACCATGCCGGAGGTGCGGGCCACCTCCAGGCGGGGGCCGTGCTGGGCGGGGCGGCGGCCTCGGCGGGGGGTGCCGGCGCCGGTCCGCCCATCTGTTCGGCGATGCGCTGCGACAGCTCGGCCATCGCGGCGAGGTCCTCGTCGACCGCCGCGGAGACGGAGTGCCGGGGGGTGCTCATCGGTCCGTCCGGGCGGTCTGGGCGGCCTGGGTGGCCTGCGCGGTCTGGGCCGCCAGTAGCTGGGAGAGCTGGCCCATCAGCTGGAGCTGCATCTGGGAGAGCTGGTGCACCTGGCGCACGAGGTCCTCGACCTCCTGGCGGGTGGCGTACTCGGTCCCGGCGACGGGGGCGGGTGCGGTGACCGGGGCGGGCGGCTCCGGGACCGTCGGCGAAGCCACCGCTACGGGCGCGGGCGGCGCAAGTGTGGGCGGCTCAGGCGCGGGCGGCTCAGATGCGGGCGGCTCAGACGTGGGCGTCGCCCCCGCCCCTCCCGTCTTCCGCACGATGATCAGCGCCAGCCCTCTCGCCGACCCCGCCTCCTCGAACAGCTCCCGCATCGACACCTTGACGCGGTGCTCCTCCTCCAGCTCCCGCAGTACGCCGATCATCTGCAGCGAGTCCGCGCCGAGGTCGAAGAACGAAGCGTCCTCGGCTATCTCGCTCGTGTCATAGCTGAGGTGTTGCGCCGTGACCTTGATGATGTGCTGGAGCACGCGCTCGACCGCTGCCTCGTCCTGTGCCACTTCGGCCCCATCCCTTGCCGGTTGCGCGGGCCGGGGAAGGTGGTTCTCCGGCCCTGTCCAGTAGTCCTTGTGCTGGAAGCGGTAGCCGGGCAGGGGGATTCTGCGGCCCGCCCCGCCCATGAAGGTCCGCCAGTCGACCGGCGCCCCGGCCCGGTGCAGGCCGGCCGCCGCGTCCCACAGCGGGGCGAGTCCGGCCCCGTGCCGCAGCGTCGGATACGCCGCCCGGTCCGGCAGCGCCCGCCGGGCGAGACCGCTGAGTGTGGTGTGCGGGCCGAGCTCCAGGAGCGTGGCGGTGGCCGGGTGCGACGTGGCGAGGTCGTGCAGGGCGTCGGCGAATCTCACCGGGTGACGCGTCTGCCGTACGACATAGTCGGTGTCCGGGAGCCAGCCCGGCGGCCGGGTGCGTCCGTCGACGCCGCTCACGAACGCCACCTCGACCGGCCTGAACTCCACCGCCGCGCACAACTCGCGCAGCCCGTCGAGGGCCGGGTCCATCAGCGCCGTGTGGAACGCGTGCCGCACCGGCAGCTCCCGCGCCGGGACCCCGCGCGCGGCCAGCAGCGTCTTCAGGCGCGCCATGGCCGGGGCCGGGCCCGCGAGGACCTGGCTGCGCGGGCCGTTGACGACGGCGAGTTCCACGCCGGGCACCTCGGCGGCCAGTTCCCCGGCCTCGCGCGCCTCGACCGGGACCGCGAGCATCGTGCCGGGCGCGCAGTGGCCCCGCATGAGCGCGCCGCGCCCGGCCGTCAGGCGCAGCCCGTCCTCGATGCCGAGCGCCCCGGCCGCGTACAGCGCCGCGTACTCCCCCACGCTGTGCCCGGCCACCACGCGCGGCGTGATCCCGGCGTCCTGCCACAGGCGGACCAGCGCGCACTGGAGGGCGAAGAGCGCGGGCTGTGCCACTTCGGTGGGCCACGGCTGCTCGGCCCCGGGGTCCTCTTCCTGGCCCAGCAGCGGGGTCAGAAGGCTGTCGCCGCCGGTGAGCGCGGCGTACTGCCGCTCGCAGGCCGCCAGGACCTCGCGTACGACGGGGAAACGCTCGTGGAGGTGGCGTGCCGCGCCCCGGTGGAGGCTGCCCTGTCCCGTGAAGAGGAACCCGGTGTCGGCCCCGTCCGTCCCGGTCGCCGCCGGTGGTGGGGCCGCCAGCCAGGCGTCGAGGGCGGCGGTGAACGCGGCCACCGTGTCGCCGCGTACCGCGAGGCGGTGCCTGCGGTGGGCGCGGCCGAGCGCCAGCGTCGTCACGACGTCGGCGGGGTGCGTGCCGGGGTGGGCGCGCAGGTGGTCGCGCAGGGCCCGGGCGTTGTCGGTGAGCGCCGCCTCGGTGTGGCCGGAGACGACGAGGACGTCCGGGGGCGGTGGGGTGCCGGTGGTGGGGCGGGGCGCGGGCTCGGGGGCCTCTTCCAGGACCGCGTGGACGTTGGTGCCGCCGATGCCGAAGGAGCTGACGCAGGCCCGGCGGGGGGTGTCGCCGCGGGGCCAGGGGCGTGCGGTGTCGGGGATGTAGAACGGGCTGGCGGCGAGGTCGAGGGCGGGGTTCGGGCGGCGGAAGCCCGCCATCGGCGGGATGACACCGTGCCGCAGCACGAGTAGCGCCTTGATGAGGCTCGCCAGGCCCGAACACACGTCGAGGTGACCGATGTTGGCCTTGACCGAGCCGAGCGCGCAGAAGCCGGTGCGGTCGGTGTCGGCGCGGAAGGCGGCGGTGGCGCCCTCGAACTCGATCGGGTCGCCCTTGAAGGTGCCGGTGCCGTGGGTCTCCAGGTAGCCGATGGTGTCCGCGCCGACGCCCGCCCGCTCCAGGGCACGCCGGATGGCGCCGCGCTGGCCGTCGGCGCTCGGCGCGCTGAACGCCCGTTTGTCGGCGCCGTCGTTGTTGACGCCCCAGCCCCGGATGACGCCGTGGATGTGGTCGCCGTCGGCGAGGGCCCGGTCGAGGCGCTTGAGGACGACGGCCGCGACGCCCGTGCCGCCGACTCGTGCCGTCCGGCGTCGGCGTCGAAGGGCCGCAGGCAGCCGCTCTTGGAGAGGATGGACCCCTTGACGTACTGGTAGCCGACGACCTGCGGCACGTGGATCGCGGTGGCTCCGGCCACCGCGATGTCGCACTCGCCGTGGACGACGGACTGCGCGGCGAGGTACACCGCCGTCAGCGAACTGGAGCACGCGGTCTGGACGTTGAGGGCGGGCCCGGTCAGGCCGAGGCGGTACGCGGCGCGGCTGGCGGTGAAGTCGGTGAAGTTGCCGACGGTGACCTGGAGCCCGGCCACCCAGTCGGCCACGCCGCCCGGCAGGACGTTGTGCTGGAGGTAGGTCTGGAGGGAGTACAGGTGGTAGCCGGTGCTGGCGTAGACGCCCACCTGGCGGCCGTCCCCCGCCTGCCGTCCCGCGTACCCGGCGTTCTCCAGGGCGTGGTGGACGCACTCCAGGAAGAGGCGCTGCTGGGGGTCGGTGATGCAGGCCTCGTGCGCGCTCATGCCGAAGAAGCCCGCGTCGAAGCCCGCGATGTTCTCCAGGACGCCGCTGGCCCCGACGAATTCGTCGGCGCGGTACTGCTCCTCGGGCACCCCGGCCGCGGCGAGTTCGGCCTCGGTGAAGCGGCGGATGCGGTCGGCGCCGTCGCGGATCGTGCGCCAGTACTCCTCGGGGGTGTCCGCGCCGCAGCCGGAAGGACATTCCCACGACGGCCACGGCGTCAGGGGTGGCGCCGGGGGCGGCGGTGGTCATCGGGCCTCGCTCTCGACGGACGACGGCACGTCGCGTTCTCGCGCCGCGTCGGCCGGGGGCCGCTCCCGGCGGCCGTACCGCACCAGCACGACGAACATGGCGAGGCACAGGACGATCGCCACCCCGTGCAGCAGGCCCACGACGTGCAGCGGACGGAAGTGGTCCAGGAGCGCGCCGCTCACGAGCATCCCGAGGCCGAAGCCGGTGTTCTCGACGGAGGCGGAGAGACCGAAGAGCCGGCCGCGCTGCGCGTCGGGGGCCGCCTGGAGCCGGCTGACGTAGGCGATCTCGGTGAGCCCGTCGGCCATGCCCGCCACCAGGGCCGCCGCGACGGCCACGCCCGTGGGCAGTCCGGCGAAGACCACAATGAACGCGGCCGACATCACGCAGGCCCCGATCGCGAAGGCCCGCTCCCCGGGGCCCTGCCGCCCGCCGCGCCCGGCCCACCGGCCGCAGATTTGCTGCATGACAATGTTGCCGATGGCCCAGGTGGCCCAGAACTGGCTGACGAACGGTGGCCGGGTGGGCCGGGTCGAGGGCGCTGGAGTAGACGGGCAGGGCGACGTTGTGGGACGACGACCCGAGGCCGTCGGCGGCCCTGACGGCGATCATGACGGCGAGTACGGGGGCGGCGCGCAGCAGTAGCAGCGACCCGGCCTGCCGCCGCCGCGCGGTTTTCTCGCCCCCCGGTTCGCCTTCTTCCGATGTCTCGCCCCCGGGTTCGCCTTCTTCCGGCCCGGCGGCCTTCGTACGGATGGGCAGGGCGAGAAGGACGCTGGCCGAGACGGCGAAGGAGGCGGCGTCGAGGGAGATGGCGGCGACGTAGCCGAACTGCGCGACCACGAGGCCCGCCGAGGCGAACCCGGCGATCATCGCCAGCGAACGCCCGGTCGCGAGCAGGGAGTTGGCCCGGACGCGCAGCTCGCTGCCGACGATCTCCGGGATGCTGCTGCGCAGGGCGACGCCCGAGAGGGTCGAGCAGAACCCGGTGACGACGGCGAGCACGTACAGCAGCCCCGCCCGCCCGGCCGCGGGAGCGATCAGCAGCGCTACCATGGCGAGGCACTGCGTGAGATCGGCGCCGACCATCAACCTCTTGCGGTCGTACGCCGAGACCAGCCGTCCGCTCACAAAGCCGGATACGACGCTGGTCATGAGACGTACGGCCATGAACAGCCCGGCGGCCAGGGCGCTGTCGGTCACCTCGTAGATGAAGACGTTGAGGGCGACCATGTTCAGATAACTGCCGTACGCGGAGACGCCGTTACCCACGACGAGCAGGCGAAAGTGCCTCAACGTTCCCCCTGATCCGCCTCTGTACCGGCCGACACCGGCCCGGTACCGGCCCGGCTGCCGCTTTTGCGCCGGTCTTGCACTGCGGCTTCACACTCACCCGCCCCGAAGCGCGCCTAAAGTCACCCGAGTTGGTGACTTGACAGGTTGGGAGGGACTCTGTAGCGCGGGGCTCCTACGGCCCGGCTACGGGGCCGCGATGAGGGGCGCGGGGATTCCTTTCTGTTTCCGCACGGCCATGGTTAGATCAAGCCGAGTCGCGGTCACAGCCTCGTAGAAGTCGCCAGTAGCCAGTCCCTCCCGGAGGGAACATGCCAGCAACCAGCCGCCCGCAGAGCGCCCCGGCGCTGTCCCACCGAGAGCGTCAGGTGCTGGCGCACATCGCGGCGGGCCTCTCCCACAAGCAGGTGGCACGGCGCCTGGGCATCAGCGTCCACACGGTGAGCACGTACCTGCGCCGCATCCGCAGCAAGCGCACGGCACCGACGGTGGCGCACCTGATCCGGTTGAGCATGACGGAGGACGTGGCGGCGATGTCGTCGCCGGGGGTGCGGCCGGGGTCCTGAGCACGGGCCCACGGAGCACGGGCGCGGCATGAGGTCCCCCGTGACACAAAGCGCAGAGCTGTGCCCGGCCGGGATACCGGGGTACGGCGGCGGCCCTCTCACCTGCCGGGCCGGCCTCCTGGACGACCCTCTGTTCTGGCTGGGTCATCTCTCCTCATGGGCCCGGGGTCTCCTCAAGTGCCCGGGGTCTCCTCATGGGCCCGGGGCGAGGAGGCCGAGGAGCTGCTGTTCGGCGCGGCCCACGACGCGGCCGGCGACTTCCAGCGGCGGCTGTGGGCGGCGCGGGCCGAGTGGCCGGCCTTCACTGTCGCGCTCGCCGCTGATCACCGTATCCACGTGGTGTACCGCACCGCCGCGGACGACCCTGGAACCGACTACCTCCTCCACCACCCCGACTGGGACCGGGCCGAGCTTCTCGCCCGCGACGACGGGCATTTCATGGGACCCGGCCTTTCCTGGCCCGAACTCGTGAGGGCGGCAGACCAAGCGCTGCCCGGCGGAAGCACCACCGATCCCCATGCCCGCCTGCTGCTCCTGCTGCCGGCGTTCGGCGAGGACGAGGTGCCCGCCGATGCCGTTGGTGGCCGACTGGCGGCCGCGCTACGGTCCCGCACGGGCGTGCGGGACCCCGAGCGTCTCGCCGCTGCTCTCCTGGCGGCTCAGGGGGCTCCCGGCCCCGCGCGCTGGACGACGGCCGGCCACGGCTTCCGGGTCAACGACGGCGAGTACTCCTGGCACATACAGGGGATTTGCCGGGCCCTGCGTCTTCAACCTCCCGGCCTCGTTGAATCTCCCCCGGGCGGAGAGCCGATAGTGGACGGCATGAACAGCAACAGCACCGACACCCCCACCGACGCGCCGCTGCCCCTCACCCTCACCTTGCGGGCGGACGCGACGCCGACGGCCCCGGCCCTCACCCTCCGCCCCTGGCGCGAGGAGGACACCACGGCGCTGGTCGAGGGCCATCGGGGCGCCCCGGCGGACGCCTCTGCGTCGGGCCCCGCCATGAGGACCAAAGCCGAGGGCCTGCGCTGGGTCCGCCACCAGCGGAAGAGCTGGACCACGGGCGCCCGCTACGCCTTCGCCGTACTCGAAACGGAACGCGAGGGCGGCGAGGGCCGGTTGCTGGGCCACGTGGTCCTCAAGGACGCCGCACCCGGCAGGCCCACGGCGGAGGTCGGCTACTGGACGGCGGTCCCCGCCCGCGGCCAAGGCATCGCCCCCCGCGCCCTGGAAACCCTGACGACCTGGGCCTTCACCACCTTCGCCCCCACGGGCCTGACACACCTGCAACTCCTCCACCAGGTGACCAACCCGGCGTCGTGCCGCGTGGCGGAGAAGACGGGCTACGCCTTCACAGACATCGTGCCGGCGTCCCCACCGGACTACCCGGCGGACGGCCACCTGCACGTCCGCCGGACGGACGGCTGAACTCTCGGGGAGACGGAGTTTAAGCACCTCGGTTCGCCCCTCCCGACGTGGGGGAAAAATCGCACCAGGCTGGCACACAGGAGGAGTCCCTACAGCTCTTCGGCGCCGTCATCGCCTCCGTCCGCCACTCTCCCCTCACCGCCCACACGTAAAAATTGCAGCGCACCCTGGGAGCGACCGATGGCGATCTATGCGGAAGTGTGGAAAGTGAGCGAGGACGAAACTAAGGTTCGCTACTCCTTCTCGGACAGCGCGGGCGCCGAGCGTTACATGACTCTTGACAAGGCAGCTGAAAAATTCTGGCCGGAGGACGGCGTCAACAACGTTCTTTATCAGGCTGTAGCGCGGACGGTAGCAGTCGCCTGGCTACGGGAAGCTAGAGCTCCGGAGCGGTTGCTGGTGGCATCCTGAGTCGAATGCGCTATCAGTACAAGGCCGCCCAAGCGGCCCTCGGCGTAGAGGACCTGGCGCGGCCACCTACGATTACGACAGCCCGCTGCTGGAGTTGGCTTCAGTCCGACGTCAGCGGCTTCTTTTCGCCCTACTGAGAGCTCACGCAGACCCACTGAGAAAGGTGGCATATGGTCGTCAGAATTCCCCGTCATGACTTCGCCGTGGACAACGCAGCCGAAGCCATGGAACCGATCGTGAAGAGCGCTGAAGAAGCGCTCTCCGAGCTGGAGACCTCTGAGTTTGACCGCTTCGATGCTCTGGATCTGTCACTCACGGTCGCCAAGTGGTCGTGCCTGACCGATCCCACGGTTGAGGAATTCCCGACGTGGCAGGCCTGGGTCACTGCCATGCAAGTCGGATCTGGCTTGTTCATCTCGGGCGTGGCGCCCGAGGGGCCTGTCCCGTGCCGCATCGGAAGCCACGATGAGATGAAGAATCTTCCCGCGTCCGGCCCCCAGGACTATCTGCACGCCGGTAACTGGCTCACTGCGTACTATCTGGCAGCGATCTGCCGCGAGAACGAGCGCCTCGAGCAATTGGCCTGTGTGCCCGTATCATTCCTCCGCGCTTCGGGAATGGAGTTCGACGAGTACATCTACGCGTGGGTGGGAACGCTGCAGAACGCCTGGTTCGGCCGCCAGGAGACCTGGGACACCTTGGCCACGGCCATCAACGGTACCGACCCCGCAGCTCCCCATATCGCCGACGTCGAGCTCATGCTCAAGATCCTCTACCCGCCTTTGGAAGTTTTCCATCGATACCAGAGGCAAGATCCAGAACAGTTCAATACAGCGCTTGCCCGGGCTGTCACCTGGCACAAGGAATACTGGTCGGAAGACGCGACGCGGTCCAAGAGCGGCGAGGGGCTGGTCGCTCTCGGCCCACTGGCCATCGCATGCATGGCCTTTGATGCCGACATGCCGATCGAAGTCGAGTCCGCATACCTGCCCAAGGCCCTTCTGCACCGCAACTGGGTGGGTGAATTCGATACGTGATGCGCCTGAAAACGAAACCCGGTAGACCGTTCCCATAAATCGGACGACGAAGACAAAGTCGCCCGCAACATTAAGTTGTGGGCGGACGTGATCGCGGCCGAGAGCACCTTCCGAGCCGCCGAGCGCCGGGCGGCCGACAAGATCTCGGCGATCGTGGGCGGCCCCAAGTACATCGAGGACGACGGAAGCCACAAGGCGACTGAGCAGACCGTGATGTACGGCTCCGACGCCGATGTGCTCAAGCAGGCGGAGGAGTTGCCCTGGGGCAGCCCGGTGAGCGAGACCACCGCCCCCGGGGACATCGGCGGTCACCTGAAGAATTACCTGTACGACGGTTTCGCCGTCGACGGCGCCGGGGCCACCCTCAAGGGCCTGGGGCCCTGGTGGGGATCGGCGGTTCGGCCAAGGAGGCCTGGGGCCACCTCGGCGATGCCGCCATGGGCACCGGTTACTACCTGCTGACCCCCCTGGACTGGGCCATGGACCAGACCAAGTTCGCCGACGAGAACACCGAGACCATGAAGCGGCAGAAGGCCGCTGCCCGCGAGTTCGGCAAGGCCATGGTGGCCTGGGACCAGTGGGAGGAGCACCCGGTCCAAGCCGCAGGGACCACCACCTTCAACATCCTCACGCTCGGCGCCGGACCACTGGGCACACTCGCCAGGGGCGGCTCCGTCGCCGGCAAGGCGGGCCTCGGCGCGAAGGCCGCCGGAATCGGCGCGAAGATCGGCACGTACGCCGACCCGGTCTCAGCCGGGCTCACCGTGGGCGGCAAGGCGATCAGCAAACTGCCGACCGTCGCGGAGGTCACGTCCCGGATCCGCGCCGGGGCCGGCGCCACGGCAGGCATCCAGCGGGTACACAGCACCCTCGAATTCGAGGGCACCAGGGTCCGCGTGGAAGACGGTGAGTCCCTCCGCCTCGACGCGGAGGGCAACCCCATCAGGGACACGGCGCCGCACGAGAAGTCCGCCGACGCACGGGCGGTCTCCGAGCAAGCGCCGCCCCAGCGCGAGCGTGCTCTGGTCAGCGCAGGGAACACTGGCCTCTTGTATCGGCGCTTCGATATCGGCAAGGGAACTCTTTAGTGACCGCAATAATTATCTCCCGGCATGACCTGCGACCAGAGCCCAGCGCTGAGCAGCTGGCGGAGCGGCTGGGTACACACCTGAGCAAGGGCATCGACAGTCTTGAGGACTCCGTCGGCGCTGCCGGCTTGATCAGCTCCCACTTCGACACGGCACTCCTGGTGCTGAACGCCCGCTGTGTCATCGATCCGCAAGCGGATGCGGTCGAGACGTGGGAGGCCGTCGTCAATGCGATGCAGCTGGGCTCGGCGCTGTTCGCCATGACAAGTTCGAGCGAGGGAACCGTTGAATGCCGTATCAACGGCAAGATGCGGACACTTCCGGCTGTCGGACCGCTTTCGACTGCCGATGCGGGTAAGTGGCTGACTGCTTTCTGGCTGGCGGTCATCTGCCGTGAGCGGCAGCGGATGACGCAACTGTGCGAGGTTCCGCTGGAGCGGTTGCGATCTCCAGAGGGGGAGTACGACGAGTACATCTACCACTGGGTTGACACCCTGCAGACGTACTGGCTGCGGCGGCCGGGCCTCGTGGAGAAGTTGACCGCGACGTTTGAGGCGTCGAGCCCCTCAGTGGCGACGATCGCTCCGCGCGACCTACTGGACGGCGTGCTCTACCCGCCGATCAACCTCTTCTACCACTTCGTCCGGAAGGACGAGGCCGGCTTCAGCCCGGCCTTGGAGGAGGCATTGAAGCTGCACAAGGCGTACTGGACCATGGACGAGGACCGGGAGTCGGATATCGACGGCAGCGTCGCCCTGGGCCCCCTGGCGATCGCTTCCCTGGCGTACGACGGGAAGATCCCGATTGATGTCGAGTCCGATTACCTGCCCAAGTACCTGTTGGAGCACGGTTGGTTGGGCGAGTTCCCCACGTGAGGCGGATATGACCGCGGAGGTGTGAAGGGCTCGTCGCTCTCGGCCACCGGTCGATCACGAAGAATCCCTCCCAGGAGCCCGTCGGGCTCCTGCTGCCCGAAGTGCTGGGCTGCTCGGTGATCAGACCGCCGGTCGGCCCATGCTGCGGCATCTCGTCACCGCGGACGGTTCGGCCCCCGCGCACGACAGCTCCCTGGAGTCCGCCGGGATACCGGACGGCGCCGTGCTGCGGCTGGTGCGGGCCGAGGACGCGCCCTGCACCCACAGGTCGGCGCCCGCCCCAGCCAAATCAACCCGCACTCCACTACCCCCTGGGAGACGGCACCGACCCAGGCTCCTGGGCGACACTGCAACAGCTCAACCGGCACCTGAAGCGGACACCGGAGAGAGCGTGACGGACGGTACGGGCAGCTGAGCCGGTCGGGGGCGGAAGCGGCCGGTGGCGGTGCCGAGGCACGTGGCGGCCGAGTGCCGCCACTGGACCCGTCCGGCAACCCTTGGCCGGCGAAAGGCCCTGACGGGCAGACGAGTCGGGCTATACGCCGGGGACAATCACAGCAACGCTATGACCTGCACAAACGTGTAAGGAGGGCGCTTCCGTGGCGACCTTGATGGCTACGTAAGGAGACGCTCCTACCCCGGTGCCGTCCTGAGGGCGCCCGGCCCCAGCTTGGTGACGGGCGCTCTTCTGATCGGTAGGTCAGGCCGGCAGGTTCCAGGAGCGGCCGTCGGGTGCTCCAAGCCACACCCGTTGGGTGCCGTCCGGGTCCACGGTCAGGCCGAGGTCGGAGTGTGGTGGTGAGCCCGCGTCCTGCCAGACAGTGAGAGCGTCTTCCACCTGATCCCAGAGGCGAAGAGGGCCGCGCTGGTGCACGGTCCAGCCGCCTCCGGCCGGTTCGGTCCACGCCTGCGACCCGGTGGCGACGTCCACGAGGATCGCCCCCGTGCTGGTGGTCATGAGTTCGGCGGACGGTGCGGCGAGCTGAGCGAGGAACTGCCCGGTCCAGTCTTCCAGGAGTGCTGGGTTCACGCGGGTGGCGCGGGTCTGGCCGGGATGCTGGTGGAAGGTGGGTCGGGGTGGGCGTTCGTGTGGGCGGGCGAGCATGTAGCTGATCTGGTCGGTGTGGAAGCGGCCGGTGGCGGTGCCGTCGTCCTGGACGGTGAGGCGGACGAGTCCGGACGCGAGCATCCATCCGCTGATGGTGGTGGTGATGGTTCCACCGGCGCGTACTTGGTACAGCCAGGCTGGAGGGATGTGGCGGACGGCGCAGGTGGCCACGATGTGGTCGTATTCGGCGTCGTCCTTGTGTCCGGCGAGGCCGTCGCCGGTGATCAGGGTGGGGTGATACCCGGCGGCGTGGACGTGGTCGCCGCCGCGGCGGCCAAGCCCGGGTCGTACTCGATGGCGTACACGTTCTTGTCGCCAAGGCGGCTACACAGGATCGCAGTGGAATAGCCGGTGCCAGTGCCGATCTCCAACACCTTGTGACCCTCGCTGATGCCGGCGACGTCGAACATGCGCACGACCAGGGAGGGCAGGGTGCTGGACGAGGTGGGGCGGCCGGTGACGGGTCCGGTGGCGTCTACAGCGGTGGTGCCGTCGACTTGGGTGACCCAGGTGGTGTCTTGGTAGACGAGCCCCAGCCACTTTCCGGGATCGGTCTGGTCGCGGTGCACGGGGGTCCACTGGCGGCCATCGAACTGGAACAGGCCGTTGCCGAGGAAGAGTTCGCGGGGCACGGTTTCGAGGGCTGTGCGCCAAGCCGGGTCGTCCACAGGGACGACGGCGGCGAGTTGGTGGCGCAGGTCGGCGGGGTCGGTCATGCGAGGGCTCCGTGCTGTAGGCGGTCGGCGATGGCGTGCGTGAGGGGAGCGGTGATGTGGTCGGGGAACCAGGCCCATTGACCGTTGGGATTGCACTCATACCAGTGCCAGACGCCCTCACGGTCCAGACCGAAGTCGAAAGCGCCAAAGGTGAGTCCGAAAGCATCGAGGTAGGCGCGCACGCCTTTGACGATGGCCGCAGGAACGGGCACGGGGGTGTAGGTGAGCCGGTCGTAATGGCGGCGCCAGTCCACGCCAGGTGAGCCGTCGATGCGGACGGCGGTGAGGTGGTCGCCGACGGCGGTGAGGCGGATGTCGGCGGACTTGCGGACGCGCTGCTGGAACAGGTGCGCAGTGTGGCGTAGGCGGTTGTCGATCTGGCCTGGGGTGACGTCCTCGATCCAGACGGTCAGCGCGCGGCCGGTGTCATCGGCGTACTCGGTTTCCCTGAGCGGCTTGTAGATGACCGGCCCGTGTTCAGCGGCGAAGGCGCGGGCGCGGTCGGGGACGTTGGTGATGAGCGTGGGTGGCACGGCAAAACCGCAGGCGGCAGCCGTGGCCAGTTGCGCCGGCTTGTACTCGGCATCTCTGTTGCGCCATGGGTGGTTCAGGTAGTACGCGCCGGGGAGAGTGGCGAGAATGCCGCCGAGCCCGTGGCGGGCTTCTTCGACGGCCCATCGGCCGGTCTGCTCGTCCATGGCAAGGTCGGCGGTGTAGGGGGTGGGCCGCCGCCAGTACACCGAGCGGACGTTCCCGAGGTCGACGCTCCGGGACGCGGTGGCGAGAGTGCCACCGGTCCCGGTGCTGTCGAAGGCTCCGGACAGGGTCACCTCGCGGGGGAAGTCGCCGGGGTCCAGGCGGACCACTGGCACGCGACGCCGGTTCAGTTCAGTGATCACTTCATCAGCGGTCGCGTCGTCCAGGCGCGTGACAACGAGGACGGGCGGCCCACCCACAGCCATCAGTCGGTGTCCCCGTTCTGGTCGCTCCCCTGGTCCGGAGTGCCGTCCAGGCTGGTCTTCGTGCTCGTCTCCTGCGACGTCTCCGACCGCTTGTGCTTGGCCTCCACCGTCAGCGGTGCGCCGTCGGGGCCGACCCACGTGGGGACCTGCGTACGCGGGTCCAGGACGGGCCGGGCGGCGGAGAGGACGGCGGCAGCTGGGTAGGGCCGCATGCGTCCGAGTCCCCAGGGCTTGCCCTGATCCAGTGACGTCAAGGGCTGTTGCATGAGTCTCCTCATCTCTCAGGTATCCAACAGTGGCAGCCGCCGCCCGCGGCTTCCGGACGGCGAGCGGGGCTCAGCCGGGGCAGTTGGTGTGAACGAGCGTTGTGCCCCGGCCGGGGGTAGTTGGGCCATTCGTCCCAGGGGATCGGGCGGACGGCCGTTGCGGTCCCCCTCAGGCGTGAGGCACCGTCCCGCGCGCTGGCCGACGGCGACGGACGGATACGCGCGGAGGGTGGTGCGTCCCGGTGGCCGGGGACGTAGTGGCCAGTCGTCCGGTCCGGGACGGGTTCAGGGGCTATGGCGCCGCGCACACCGGCAGGGATGGCTGTGGGGGCGGCCCGGTGTGGCGAGAGCCGCTACGTGCGGCTCCTTGTCGGGAACGGAATAGGCAGTCGGGACAGACTCCGTGTGGACTTCGTCGAAGACCATGGACACCACCAGCCCGAGCCCAGCGGCGACGGCTCCCAGGAGCCCGGTGCCGGCGGTCACCCCGTCGGCTTGCAGCATGCGGTGGCGGCCGGTCATTGGTCGCCGACCTTGATGGCAATCTCAGCCCAGACGCGCTTACCCCAGGGAAGGAGATCGGTTCCCCAGCGGTCGGAGAGGGCGTCGACCAGGAGGAGGCCACGGCCGCCGATGGCGTCTGGTCCAACGATGTTCAGCTCGGGCATGCGGCGGGACTTGTCGACCACGGCGACACGGAGCCGGTCGGGGCGCGGCTGCTCGGCGATCACCCGGACGCTGTGAGAGTGACCGTGGCGGACTGCGTTGGTGACGATTTCGGAGATCAGGAGCGTGCCTGTCTCTGCGGCGTCCTGGTCCATGCCCCACTCCGCGCATGCCTCGCGGACTATCTGACGCGCCACCGGAACACTGGCGGCCTCGTTCGCGAGGGTGGTGCTCTGGCGCGGGTATTGGCCCGGACTCACTCGTTCGTTGGTCATGGTCATCGTCACGCCTTGGTCTGGGCAGCTGGGGGGATGCCCCTCCCGCGTGCCTCGGGGGAGGAGCCTGCGGGCGGGGCGACGCCGAGGTGCGTTCACGGGTACGCCTCCCGGCGGCTGACAGTCAGTTAACGCGTGGAGGAGGGCATGGGGAGACTCCAGAAGGTGACTCCAACGCGGAGTCAGGTGAGCTGCGGTGGCCTTAGCATCGGTTCCATTCGCTACCCGGGAGAGTTGCAGATGGACCGTCTGTCACCGGACCCGCGTGAGGTCGTCGCGGGTCTGCTCGGGGATGAACGCCTGCTCCAGGCGTGCACCGAGCGGGACATGGGCGCGGTGTTCCGGATACTCAATGCGCGTGGAGTCAGTACGCGGCGCATCGCTGCCGCCGTCGACATCACGCAGGGGCGGCTGTACGACTACATGAACGGCAAGAGCCGGGTGGAGAAGCTGACCCTGTTCGAGCAGATCGCCGACGCCTTCCACATCCCCGGCCACCTGCTGGGGCTGGCTCGACGCTCGTGGGAGCCCGGGCCGGCGACCGCCGAGCAGGAGCGGACGGACCGGCCGCCGCCGGACGGTGACGACCTGGTGGCGATGGATCATTTCCGCAGCGCTGACCGGCAGACCGGCGGCGGCAGGTTGTACGGGGCTGTCGTCCGGCACCTGTCGGACCGGGTGGCGCCCCGTCTGGTCGACCTCGGCAGCGGTACGCAGGTGTTCGCCGCCGCAGCCGCGCTGACCGAGATGGCGGGCTGGATGGCTCACGACTCAGGTCATGACGACCGCGCGGCCCAGCACTTCGCCCGCGCTCTCCCTCTGGCCCGCACCTCTGGTGACCTCCCGTTGGCCGCGCACGTCGTTGCGAGCAGCAGCCACCTTGCCCTTGAGACCGGAGATCCGGCCGGGGCTGTCGGCTGGGCGCGGACCGGACTCGGACTGGCCGCGCAGGGGCCTCGGATTCCCGTGCTGACGGCGCGGCTGCACACCATGCAGGCGCGTGCGCTGGCGGTCGCGTCCCAGCGCACCGCAGCCGCCCACGCGCTGGAGGCCGCGCACCGTGAGCTGGAGGCTTCGCCAGCCGCTGATCACCCGTGGCTGAGCCCGTTCGACGCCGCCGCGCTGGCCAGCGAGTCAGCTCTGATCCTGCGTGACCTGGAGCAGTACGACGAGGCGCTGTCGCACGCCGAACAAGCTGTTGCACTTCGCGAGGCGGGGCGGGCGCGGTCCCTGGCCCTCAGCCGGATCAGCCTGGTGGACATCCACGTGCGCCGGGGTGACCTGGATGCCGCAGTGAGCGTCGGCCATGACCTGCTCAGTACGAGCCCGACTCTCGGTTCGGTCCGGGTGGTGCGGCAGCTTGACGGGCTGCGCCAGCTGCTGGAGGCGCACCGGGGGTACCGGCCGGTCCGGGAGTACCTGGCGCGGTTCGATGACGCCCGCCGCGCCAGAATGCTCCTGCTGGCTGATCTGATCCCGCCGTCCCCGGGAGGCACCACCGCATGAGGCCCACAGCCCCCGATCCCGCCGACACCGACGCGTGGAATGCGTACCTCGCGGAGGGCAACGCCAAGCAGGCCCGCAAGCGCGTGGCGGCCGATGTGCTGCTGCGGGACCCGTCCGGCCGCGTGCTCCTGGTGAACCCCACCTACAAACCGGGATGGGATCTGCCCGGCGGAATGGCGGAGGCCAACGAGCCGCCGGAGGACACGGCACGCCGTGAGCTGATGGAGGAACTCGGCGTACGCGTCACGCTGCGCGGGCTGCTGGTGGTGGACTGGGTGGCCCCGCACGGCCCCTGGGACGACCAGCTCGCGTTCATCTTCGACGGCGGCACCCTGGACCAAGAGCAGACCGACCGGCTACGTCCGCGAGACGACGAGCTGTCCGAAGCCGCCTTCGTCACGACCACCGAAGCCGCCAACCGCCTTCGGGACCGCATCCGGCGCCGCTTCGAGCACGCGCTGAAGGCCCTGGACACGGGACGGCCGCTATACCTCCGCGACGGCGCACCCCTCATATGACAATGCGTGTCGCCCAGCTCTGACCCCCGAGGCATGGCCACTTTCATGGCTACGTGAGCAGCCGCGCGATCCCGTTCGAACCGGTGCGGACCAAGACCCAGCGAGGCCCGCCAATACGCGAAAAAGGGCCAGTGCGAGGTGTGTCTTGCTCATCGGTCAACCCCAGCCCGTCTATGAGGGCTTGCACGGCGGTCAGATCGAGGGCATCGAGCTGGACCGATAGTTTCTGCCTAAGCTCCTCGGGCAGTTCCTCCCACTCGTAGCTGGTGTCCTGCCAGTCGACGGACCGTCGGAGGTTGGACCGCCCGTCCTCAGAGACTATCTAGTCCGCGGCTCCCGTGACCCTGCCGACGTGGAGCCGTCTGTCGGAGCGCGTGCACACCGTGTCGTCCGGCTTCATCTAGGTGAGGAAGACATTTAGCGCCTCGACGAGTTCCTGCTTCTGGTTGTACGTGGCCGCCGACTCGTAGAGTCGTGCGTGAACGCCGATGACGAGCGTGATGTCGCTGCTGCCATCGTGGTCCGGAAAGGGCGGGTTCTGCTCGTATAGCAGCGGGCGGCGGAAGGATCACTCATCCTCGCCCCCACGGCCAGCCGTACTGCTCACGTTCGGACCCGAGTGTCAGTGCCCTCCACTACCCTTTCCCAGGTAGTCGATATCACGTGATGCAGCAGGTCCGAGCAGGGCCATCACGGTCCCAGGAGAGTCGGTCACAGGGTGTATAGCGCGCAGCAGAGTCGCATTGAAAGCTTCATCTGGGGGATCGCGGACGATGTTCTGCGGGATGTGTACGTGCGCGGTAAGTACCGCGATGTGATCCTCCCCATGCTGGTGCTCAGGCGCTTCGACGCGGTGCTGGAGAAGACCAAGGACGCCGTCCTCCAGACCCACCAGGACCTCAAAGACATGGGGCTGCTCGACCCTGAGGAGCAGGACTTCCCTCTGCGGGAGGCGGCAGGGGAGGCGTTCTACAATACATCCCCCTTCACCCTGCAGAAGCTCTCAAAGCGGACCACCGCCCAGCAGCTTCGCAGTGATTTCGAGGCGTACCTGGACGGGTTCTCGCCCAATGTCAAGGAGATCCTCGACAACTTCGAGTTCCGTAACCAGATCCCCAAACTGTCCCGTAACGACACCCTTGGGATGTTGATCAACAAGTTTCTCTCCCCGGAGATCAACCTCTCCCCCGAGGCGGTGCTCGATGCCTACGGCCGGGTACGTCTGCCCGGCCTCGACAACCACGCGATGGGAACGATCTTCGAGAACCTGGTTCGACGGTTCAACGAGGAAAACAACGAGGAAGCCGGCGAGCACTGGACCCCGCGAGACGTGGTCAAGCTCATGACCCGGCTGATGTTCCTGCCCATCGCGCCCAAGATCAAGGGCGGCACCTACCTGCTCTACGACGGCGCGTGCGGCACAGGCGGCATGCTCACCGTCGCCGAGGAGACTCTGCGCGAGCTGTCCGCCGAGCACGCCGCGACGGACATTGTCACCCGGCTGTACGGCCAGGAGATCAACGCCGAGACCTATGCCATCTGCAAGGCCGACATGCTGCTGAAGGGAGACGGCGACGCCGCCGACAACATCAAGGGCGGCCCTGAGTACTCCACGCTCTCCAACGACGCCTTCCCCCGCCAGCGCTTCGACTTCATGCTCGCCAACCCGCCGTACGGCAAGAGCTGGAAGGCCGACCAGGAGCGACTGGGCGGCAAGGCGAACATCACCGACCCTCGGTTCAACGTCACCTTCGACGGCGAGACCACACCGTCATCGCTCGTCACAAGCTCCAGTGACGGCCAAATGATGTTCCTCGCGAACATGGTCTCCAAGATGAAGACCGACTCGCCCCTGGGCAGCCGCGTCGCGGAGATCCACAATGGCTCTTCCCTATTCACCGGGGACGCGGGCAGCGGGGAAAGCAACATCCGACGGTGGATCATCGAAAACGACTGGCTCGAAGCGATCGTCGCCCTGCCGCTGAACATGTTCTACAACACCGGCATCGCCACCTACATCTGGGTGATCACCAACCGGAAGTCCGAGGCCCGCAAGGGCAAGGTCCAGCTGATCGACGCCACCAGGTGGTCGACGCCGCTGCGCAAGAACCTGGGCAGCAAGAACTGCGAGCTGTCCCCTGCGGACATCGAGCGCGTGACCCAGGCATTCCAGGACTTCAAGGACACGGAACAGTCCAAGATCCTCCCGAACGAGGAATTTGGGTACTGGAAGAGCACGGTCGAGCGGCCACTGCGCCTCAGCAGCCAGTTCACCAAGGAACGCGTGGAGGCCCTGCGCTTCGCCTCCGGCGAGGCTGAGGCGAGGGAGCTGCTGTACGAGAAGTTCGGCGACGACCTGTTCACAGACTTTGCGAGCATCTCCAATCAGGTGCGCGAACAGCTGGAGCTGTGGGCGCGCACGGCCGGCTCAGACGAGGATGATGTGGATGCCGACGTGCCGGTCCTCAAGGACGCCGCACGCAAGAAGCTGCTGAACGCGAAGACATGGGAGCGAGACGGCCAGCTGGTCAACGTCGGATTGGCCCTGCTCAGTGAGCTCGGCGACCAGACCTTCCACGACTACAACGAGTTCGACCGGCAGGCCGGTGAAGCGATGGGACGGCTCGGCCTCAAGCTCAGCGCAACCGACCGCAAAGTCCTCCTGCGGGGCGTCAGCTGGCGCAACGAGTCTGCGAAGCCCGTGATCCTGAAGCGCCACAAGGCCGGCACAGCCGAGCGGCCCCTTTATGGGCTGTACGAGATCCAGGACACCAAGTCGGCGAAGCCCCAGACCCTGGTCGTCGAATACGAGGCCGATAGCGACCTCCGCGACACGGAGCAGGTGCCTCTGCTGGAGCCGGGCGGGATCGAAGAGTTCTTCCGTCGCGAGGTGCTGCCGTACGCAGAGGACGCTTGGATCAAGGAGAACGCGACCAAGAAGGGGTACGAGATCAACTTCGCTCGGTACTTCTACAAGCCCCCGGTGCTGCGGAGCCTTGAGGATATCCGGGCGGACATCGTAGCGCTCGAAAAGGAGACCGAAGGACTCTTGGGCGACCTGTTCGCAGGGGGCGCTCAGTGACCAGCAGTCCGTCGCCGTACCCCAAGTACACATCCTCTGCTGTTGTCGGACTCGGCGATATCCCCAGTCACTGGGAGGAACGTCGCGCAAAGTTCTACCTCCGAGAAGTGGATGAGCGCTCCCGCTCTGGCATGGAGGAGCAGCTCTCTGTTTCCCACCTCACTGGGGTAAGTCCTAGGCGCCACAGAAATGTGACCATGGTCGCCGAATCATACTCAGGGCATAAGCTTTGCCGGCCCGGTGACGTGGTCGTGAACACCATGTGGGCCTGGATGGCGGCTCTCGGCGTCTCGCATGGAACAGGATTGGTCAGCCCCTCATACGGGGTGTACAGGCCACGCAACCCGCAGACGTTCGACTCTGCGTACCTTGACCATCTCCTCAGGCTTCCAGGCTACGCCAGCGAGTACCGAGTCAATTCAACTGGGGTCACTTCTTCACGCCTCCGCCTTTACGCCGACAAGTTCCTCAATATTACATTGATTCATCCCCCTCTCGAGGAACAGCAAGGCATCGTTAAGTACCTCCGGCACGTCGAGCGCAGGGTCGGAGTGGCGATCCGCGCTAAGCAGAGGCTTGTGAGTCTGCTGGACGAGCAACGGGCATCAGTCATCCAGCATGCCGTGACCTGCGGAGTCCCTGGTGGTACGTCGTCTCCCGATTGCTGGAAGTCGCTGGAGCTCCGCAGAATTACGAGCCTCGTCACTTCCGGATCTCGCGGATGGGCCAAGTACTATTCCGACTCTGGGCGCTGGTTTCTTCAAAGCGGAAACATCGGGAGGCGACTGTCACTCAAGCTGGACAGGGTCCAGTGTGTCACGGTCCCAAACAGCACTGAAGGCGTACGCACACGGGTGCGAGTCGGTGATTTGCTCGTCTGCATCACTGGCGCCATGACCGGAAATGTTGGAATTGTCCAAGAGGATCCGAAATTCCCCTCCTACGTGAACCAGCACGTGGCATTGATCAGGCCACGCCCAGACTTGATTAGCTCCGGCTTCCTGGGGCTGGCTCTACACTCACACTCAGGCCAACAGCAATTCAAGATGAGCGAGTATGGCGGGACGAAGCAGGGGCTTGGCCTGGCCGAAGTGAAGTCCACTCGGGTACCTGTCCCTCCTATTGATGTCCAGGCACAAATCGAGCGATACACAGCCCAAGAAACGCGTCGAATCGAGTCAGCGATCTCTCACGCCGAGCGCGAGATCTCCCTCCTCCGCGAGTACCAGACCCGCCTGACCGCTGACGTGGTCACCGGGAAGCTCGACGTCCGTGCCGCCGCAGCCGCGCTGCCCGACTTGGACCCGCAAGACCCCGACCTGACGGCGGCGTACGCCGCGACGAGGACGGGCTGAACGACCTGGACGGTGACGACCTGCCCGAGGAGTCAATGTGAGCGGCAAAGGGACCCTGTACGGCGGCACGGATATGAGCGAGGCTGCCCTCGAACGTGACATCGTCGCCGACATGACCTCGGAGGCAGGAGGCTGGATCGAAGGGTCTCCCAAGGCATACGACCGGGGCCGGGCTATCGACACGGAGCAGCTCCAGGCGTTTTTGGAGAAGACGCAGCCGCAGGTTGCCGCGGCGTTCGAACTCGGCAACCCGAGGTCAGAGACGCGTGCCTTGTTCCTTAATCGCGTCCAGGGGTACATCACCAAGCATGGTGTCGTGGATCTCCTGCGTAAGGGAATGAGTCACTCCACCAGCGCTGGCTCCTTCGAAGTCGTGTTCTACGGAGCGACTCCCTCCCCGGGCAACGCCGTGGCCGAGCAGAGGCATCGCGCGAACCGCTGGAGCGTAACCCGCCAGCTGCGGTACAGCCAGGACGAGACCCAGCGAGCACTTGACCTGGCCATCTTTGTCAATGGACTGCCACTGGCGACGTTCGAGCTGAAGAACCACCAGACCAAGCAGACCGTCGAAGATGCTGTCGAGCAGTACAAGAACACCCGCGACCACCGAAACGAGCCGCTCTTCCTTGACGGCCGTTGCCTGGCGCATTTTGCGGTCGACGAGCACTCGGTGCGGTTCTGCACCCGGCTGGCAGGTAAGAAGTCCTGGTTCCTTCCCTTCGACAAGGGCTGGAACGGCGGCGCCGGCAACCCGCCCAACGCGGAGGGCTACAAAACCGCCTACCTCTGGCAGGACGTTCTTTCTCCCGCAAGCCTCGCCGATATCATCGAGCACTACGCCGCCCGGCTCGTCGAGAAGGACCCCAAGACCAAGAGGGAGAAGCGGCGGCAGATCTTCCCGCGCTACCACCAGCTCGATGTCGTTCGCCGCCTTCTCGCGGACAGCGAGGAGAACGGTGCGGGTCAGCGCTATCTGATCCAACACTCGGCCGGCAGCGGCAAATCCAACTCCATCGCCTGGCTGGCACACCAGCTGGTCGGGATCGGCACCGACGACTCGCCTACCTTCGATGCGGTAATCGTGGTGACCGACCGGATCAACCTGGACAGGCAGATCGAGCGCACGGTCAAGGCATTCACGCAGGTCCGCTCTCTGGTCAAGCATGCCGACAAGTCGAAGGATTTGCGCGAGGCCCTGGCCAACGGCACGAAGATCGTCATCTCCACGGTCCAGAAATTCCCGGTGATCCTGCAGGACATCGGCGACACGCACCGCGACCGGAAGTTCGCGATCATTATCGACGAGGCGCACTCCGGGCAGGGTGGCAAGACCACACATGCGATGAGCGGCGCGCTCGGGGCTGCGGCCGAGGGCGCCGAGGAGGAGACGACCGAGGACAAGATCAATAAGATCATCGACAGCCAGAAGCTCCTCGCCAATGCCAGCTACTACGCGTTCACGGCCACCCCCAAGCCCAGGACGCTCGGATACTTCGGCCGTGAGGGCGCGGACGGACGCAAGCACCCCCTCCACGTCTACACGATGCAGCAGGCGATCGAAGAGGGCTTCATCCTGGATGTGTTGAAGAACTACACGACGGTCGAGAGCTACTACAAGCTCGTCAAGTCGATCGAGGACGACCCTGAATTCGACGCCAAGAAGGCCGCGAAGAAGCTTCGCCGCTATGTCGAAGGGCACAGCCACGCGATTGAGACGAAGGCGTCGATCATGGTCGACCACCTACTGGACAATGTGATCCGTTCCAGGAAGATCGGCGGCAAAGCCCGTGCCATGGTAGTGGCCGACGGCATCCCGCGAGCGCTGGCCTATTACTCCGCCATCAACGCGTACCTGAAGAAGCTGGGCAGCCCCTACCGAGCAATTGTCGCGTTCTCCGGCGAGCACGAGTACGGCGGCCAGAACGTCACTGAGGCAAGCCTCAACGGCTTCCCAAGCAGCGCGATCGAGACGACGTTCCGCGAGGACCCCTACCGCATGCTGGTCTGCGCGGACAAGTTCCAGACGGGCTACGACGAACCGCTTCTGCACACCATGTACGTCGACAAGCCCCTGTCCGGCGTGCGTGCCGTGCAGACCCTCTCCCGACTCAACCGCGCCCACCCGGAGAAGCACGACGTCGCGGTCCTCGACTTCTACAACAAGGCCGACGGGATCCAGCAGTCCTTCGCGAAGTGGTACCGCACCACCACGCTCGCGGACGCTGTCGACCCGAACACGCTTCACGACCTGCGCGCGGTCCTCGACGGAGCCGGCGTCTACGACCGCGAGGACATCGACCAGTTCGTCGAGATGTTCCTCGCCAAGGAGCCCCGCTCACGTCTGGAGGCCTTCCTCGACCAGCTTGTTGTCAGCTACCAGGAACTCGACAGTGAGGAGCAGCAGGTCGAGTTCAAGGGCACGGCCAAGGCGTTCGTCCGCACCTACGACTACCTGGCTGGCATCCTCCCCTACCGCAACCCCGAGTGGCTGAAGCTGTCGATCTTGCTGACCTTCCTCATCCCCAAGCTTCCCGCCCCGATCGAGGAGGACCTGTCCCGCGGCATCCTGGAAACGGTTGACCTCGACAGCTACCGGGCCGAGCAACAGGCAGCGATCAGCATCACCCTTGGGGACGAGGACGCCGAACTGACGACCACCGCCCCCACCGCCATAGGCCACCGGGGCGAGCCGGAGCTGAAGCCCGCCTCCATCATCCTGGAAGAGTTCAACCAGCTCTTCGGCAACATCCCCTGGACCGACAAGGACCGGATACGGCACCTGATCACCGTGGAGATCCCGGCCAAAGTCCGGGAGGACAAGGACTACGTCAACGCTCAGCGGTACAACGACGAGCAGAACGCCCGGGTGGAGAGCGACGCCGCCGTGCAGCGGGCGATCGTCACCTTCCTGAAGTCCGACACCGAGCTGTACCGCCAGTTCGCCGGCAATCCCGCGTTCAAGCGGTGGCTGACGGAGACGGTGTTTCGGGAGACGTACGATCCTACTGCTGCCGAAAGCAGCGTTCCCTCCGAATATGGCGGCGACTCGGAGAGCTGACTGAAGACCTATTGGTGGGGAGAGAACACGGCGGTGGATAAAGAAACAGACCGCCTTACAGTAGTTCCATCCGAACCGAGTTGACTCGCATCGAGGAGTCTGCACGTATTCCGCTGAGGGGCAGCCAAAGCATGCACTGGGGGCCGTGATCAGGAAGTTTCCCCTGGTCCGGACCCCAATGGCAGATGAGTCGGGCTGGCGCGCCTCTGGATCTGCGGCTTACCGGTCCGCAGACGCTGTCGAGCGCCGACGTGGGGCCCGCGCTTGGATGCGGAACTGCGACGGCTTCTGACCAAGATCGAGGAGCTTGAACCCACAGTGGCCTCGCTGCCCTATGAACTGGCGGCCTTCCTCGCCACTTCTCCCCCGGCGCCGGTCATTCTCTTCGGCGCACCCACGCAGAACCGTGGCGGCATCCAAGCGTGGCTTGACGCGCAGAAGACGACCGATCCACCGCCGCCGGATCGCCCCACACCTCCCGGAAGCACCGAGTAATAGCAACGAGAAGTGAGCCGGCCCTCGCCGACGCCAACCCACGAGGCGCGGCTACTTTCATGGCTACGTACGTAGCCGTGCGAGCGGCTACGTACGTAGCCGTGCGAGCCGGTTTGAACCGGTGCGGACCGGGGTCCGGCAAGGCCCTTGCCCACACGCCAGAAAGGGGGGCTGACCTGCGTTTTCGCTGACTAGAAGCCCTAGGCGGCAGACGAGTCGGGCTGTACGCCGGGTTCTGTGCCGCGGGTCCTCGCGGACGTCGCGGTGACGGCCATCCATCTAGGGCCGGCATTGCTGCCGGCCTCGTGCGGTCTACCCGCGGACTCGGGCGGGCAGCCCTCGAACGTCCGCGCAGAGCGCGTGTTACCGCGCTCCTCTTGACCTTGCTCCAGGTGGGGTTTACCTAGCTGCCCAGGTCACCCTGGGCACTGGTGGTCTCTTACACCACCGTTTCACCCTTACCGAGGACCGAGGTCCCCGGCGGTCTGTTTTCTGTGGCACTGTCCCGCGGGTCACCCCGGGTGGCCGTTAGCCACCACCTTGCCCTGTGGAGCCCGGACGTTCCTCGGGAAGGTCCCCCGGAAGGGTCTTCACGCGGCCGTCCGCCCGGCTCGTCTGCCGTGCCGACCATGTTACCCGGCGGGCGGCCGCCCCGGTGCCGTGGCCGCCGTCACCAGGACCGCCGCGTGTGAGGGGTGCCCTGGTCCGGTCCAGCGGGCCAGTTCGCCGGGGCGCCCCACCGGTGCCGTACCGCGCGGGCGGGCCCGCACTGTCTCAGGGGCGCAGGGCCCGCATGCCCTTCCGCCACGCCGCGCCGAGGTCGACGCCGTCCGGGAACCGTCCGTAGATCTCCAGGATGACCATGCCGTGTCCGAACGCCCACGCGGCGCGGGCCAGGTCGGCGTCCCCGGTGCAGGCCCGCATCAGGGGGGCCGCGGCCCGCTCCTCCAGCCCCTCGGGCAGGGCGTGGCGCGGGAGGGGGCGTTCGGTGGCCAGACGGTAGAGGTGCGGGTGGCGCAGGGCGTACGCGCGGTAGGCCTCGCTCAGGGCATCGAGGGAGCCAGGGGCCTCGGCCTCGGCGGCTTCGCAGGCCGCGGCGGACTCGTCCAGCATCTGCGCGATCAGCTGCACCTCCACCGCGGACTTGTCGGGGAAGTGCTTGTAGAGCGAGGGCGCCTTGATGCCGAGCCGGTCGGCGAGGACACGCATCGTGAGCTTCTCGGCGCCGGATTCCTCGAGCAGGTCCCGGGCCGCGGAGACGATCTCCCTGGCCCGGGGGGTGAGGTGCTGCCCCCAGGTCGGGCGGGCGCCGTCCCGTGCTGGTCCCCGTACGGGTTCCCGTGCCGGTTCCCCTGCTGGTCAGTCACGCTGGAAACCCTCCTTCGTACGCAGTCCGAAGCCGAAGGCGCGATCGTACGAGATGTGGGCGAGCCAGCCGCACAGTGCCGCGAGGACGGGTGCCCAGACCGCCTGCCCGACGGTGAGGAGGGCGGCGATGAGCGCGGCGGGGACCAGGGCCCGGTGGGCGGCGTTGTAGAACGGGACGGCGCGGGGCGGGAGTTGACCGCGGGCCATGTGGGGCGCGTCGCGGAGGCCGACGAGGAACGTCAGGTCGGGGGCGATGAGGAAGACGAGGGCGAGCGTACCCGCGGGCCAACCGTGGTCGACGGCTTCCCGGACGGCGACGACGGACCAGAACACGGCGTTGGCCAGCCAGGCGACGCGGCGGATGACGGTGAGGGCGGTTGGCTTGGCGGCACGGGGCCCGTCGGTATGAGGCACGCCGTCATGGGGCTCGCTGGTACGGGACCCGCCCGTACGGGGTGCAGCAGTACCGGACGTAGCAGTGTCGGACGTAACGGTGCTCATGTGGTCTCCCAGGTGGTAGCAGCTAACGGCGTTAGCCTCGCCCTCCCGCCAAGCTACGGCTAACGACGTTAGCCGTCAAGGGCAACCGTGCCGGCGCCCGGCCAGACCACACTTGACCTTGCCGCAGCGTCAACGTTTCTACTGGGCCCATGCGGATCGGAGAGCTCGCCGGCATCGTCGGCGTCACCACGCGCGCCATCAGGCACTACCACCAGCTGGGCCTGCTTCCCGAGCCCGAGCGGCTGCCCAACGGATACCGCCGCTACGGACTGCGCCACGCCGTGCCCTCGCCCGCGTCCGGCGGCTGACCGAACTGGGCCTCGGTCTGCCTGAGGTGCGTGATGTCCTCGCGGACGACGCGGAGCGGAAACTCGCCGAAGTCCTAGCGGAGTTGGACGCCGATCTCGCCCGCCAGGAGGCCGTGATCAAGGAGCGCAGGGAGCGGCTGCGGAGTCTGCTGTCCGACGCGGAGCGAGGGCGGTTGCCGCCCGAGGGGCCCGTGTCCGCTACCACCACGCGGGCGCGAGTCGGCCCCTCACGCGGGCGCGAACCGTACCTTCGCGGCCGTCGGGTCCGCCTGGGTGAGGCGTACGCGCAGGCGTTCGCCCAGGGGCAGGGCCGCCGGGCCGCCCTCGACGCGGGCCACGATCGCCGGGTCCGTCAACTGGACGGTGCCGACGGCAGGTTCGTGGTCCTTCACGTCCACCACCACCGCGTCGAACAGCTCCCCGACCCGGTCCTTGAGCAGCGCCGCCTCGACGATGTCCACGCACTCCCGCTCCACCATGTTGCCGCGCCGGGTGCCCTCCGCCATCTCCTTGGGCAGCTCGTCCAGGGCGGCCAGGACCCACTGCGGGACCCCCGCGCCCGCGCACGCCGCCGAGGCACAGCTCGGAGGCGTAGCGGTCGACGAGGCGGCGCAGGGGGGCGGTGCAGTGGGCGTAGGGGGCGGCGACCGCGGCGTGCAGGGTGTGTTCGGGGAGCTCGCCGCCGCTGAACGCCGTGTAGCCCGCGCCGCGCAGCAGCGTCGTGCACTCCTGGAGGAAGGCGGCGTGGTGCGGCTGCCGGGGGTCGAGGGAGCGTACGAGTTCCGCGTACGGGACGTGGTGCGGCCAGTCGACGCGCAGCGCCTTGGCGGTACGGCGCAGGCGCCGACCGCGCCGTCGGGGGCGGTCGGCAGGGTCCGCAGGATGCCCGTACCCGAGGTGATCATGAGGTCGGCGGCGGCCATGCCGGTGAGCAGGGAGATCTGGGCGTTCCAGCCGTCGGCGGGCAGGGGCGCGCGGTAGGCGGGTTCGTACGTGCCGTCGCGCTCCACGATCTCCTGCTCGGGGACGTTGAGGGAGATGCCGCCGCGTTCGGCCTCCAGGCGCTCGCGCAGGGTCCCGATGTCGCGCAGCAGTGCGACCGGCTCCTCCGCGGTGCCGTCGTCGATGGCGCGCTGCACCCCCGCGTAGTCCAGTTTCGCCCGGCTGCGGACGAGGGCACGGCGTACGTCGGTGTGTTCGGCGCGGCCGTCTTCGTCGAGGTCGATCGTCCACAGGACCGCCGGGCGGCTCTGGCCGGGCAGCAGGCTGGCGGCGCCCTCGCTCAGGGCCGTGGGGTGCAGCGGGACCTTCTCGTCGGGGAAGTAGAGCGTGGTGACGCGGCGGTGGGCCTCGGTGTCCACCGCGCCGCCGGGTGTGACGTACGCGGCGACGTCGGCGATCGCGTACCGCACGCGGTAGCCGCCCGACTCGCGCCGCGACAGGTGCATGGCCTGGTCGAGGTCGACGGAGGTGGGCGGGTCGATGGTGAAGAGGGGGATGTCCGTCGCGTCGTGGTCCGGCAGCCGGGGCGCGGCGGCGGCGCGTTCCGCCTCCGCGAGGGCCTCGGCGGGGAAGGCGTCGGGGACGTCGAGTGTCGTACGCAGGGCACGCAGCGCGGCCCGCAACGGAGCCTCCGCTGCGCCGGTCACACGGAGCTGGCGGCGCGGCATGACCCGAGCGTATGGCGGACCGCTGCCCTTGGCACGCGGGACGGCCGAACTGGCCGCGGGGTCACCGCCGACGCCCCCTCCCGAACCTGCCCCCGGGTCCAGCCCCGGGCCAGGCCCCGAGGTCCGGCCCCCGCACCCCGTACCCTTTCGCAAGGGCCGCACCCCTCCCCCGTATCGCCTAAGGAGTCCGATCGTGCTCGTCCTGCTGCCGCCGTCCGAAGGCAAGGCCTCGTCCGGGCGGGGTGCTCCGCTCAAGCTCGAGACGTTGTCGTTGCCGGGGCTCGCCGAGGCGCGGGGGGGCCGTGCTCGACGAGGTGGTCGAGCTGTGTGCCGCCGACGAGGAGAAGGCGCGGCTCGTGCTCGGGCTCAGCGAGGGGCTGCGGGGCGAGGTCGCCAAGAACGCCGGGCTGCGCACGGCGGGTGCCCGTCCCGCCGGGGAGATCTACACGGGCGTGCTGTACGACGCCCTGGACCTGGCCTCGCTCGACGCCGCCGCCAAGCGCCGCGCCGCCCGGTCCCTGCTCGTCTTCTCCGGGCTGTGGGGCGCCGTCGGCGTGAACGACAAGATCCCCTCCTACCGCTGCTCGATGGGCGTGAAGCTGCCCGGCCTCGGGGCGCTCGGCGCCTACTGGCGTACGCCGATGGCCTCCGTCATGCCCGAGGCGGCCGGGGACGGGCTGGTCCTCGACCTGCGGTCGTCGGCGTACGCGGCGGCGTGGAAGCCGAAGGGCGAGGTGGCGGGGCGGACGGCGACCGTGCGGGTGCTGCACGCGCAGGTCGTGGACGGGGTCGAGAAGCGGTCCGTGGTCTCGCACTTCAACAAGGCGACGAAGGGCCGCATCGTCCGGTCCCTCCTGACCACGGGCGTCCGGCCGGAGAACCCCGCCGAGCTGGTGGAGGCGTTGCGCGACCTGGGGCACGTGGTGGAGGCGGAGCCGCCCGCGAAGGCGGGCAAGCCGTGGGCGCTGGACGTGGTGGTGCGGGAGATCCACTGACCAAGCCGGTCAGCCTCCTGTTGCAGCATGCGCAATGACCTTTGCGCATGCTGCGGCCGCCGTGAAGGATGCCTGACATGGCCCGTATCTCTTCGCCGTCCCCGCCGCCCACGCCCTCGCCCTCGCCCTCCGTGCTGGACCTCGCCCCTGTCGTTCCCGTGGTCGTCGTGGAGGACCTCGCCGACGCCGTGCCGATGGCGCGGGCCCTGGTCGCCGGGGGCCTGCCCGCGATCGAGGTGACGTTGCGGACGCCGGTCGCGCTCGACGCGATCCGGGCCATCGCCGCCGAGGTGCCGGACGCGGTCGTCGGTGCCGGCACGGTCATATCGACGCGGAACGTCGAGGACTCCGTGGCGGCCGGCGCCCGCTTCCTCGTCAGCCCCGGCTGGACGGAGTCGCTGCTGGCGGCGATGCGGGGGTCCGGGGTGCCGTTCCTGCCCGGGGTCTCGACGGCCTCGGAGGTCGTGGCGCTGCTGGAACACGGCGTGAGCGAGATGAAATTCTTCCCCGCGGAGGCCGCCGGCGGGACCGCCTACCTCAAGTCCCTCGGCGGCCCACTGCCGCAGGCCCGCTTCTGTCCGACCGGCGGCGTCACGGCCGACACCGCGCCGAGCTATCTGGCGCTGAAGAACGTCGGCTGCGTGGGCGGGAGTTGGATGCTGCCGTCCGACGCGGTGGCGGCGCGGGACTGGGCTCGCGTGGAGTCCCTGGCCCGGGAGGCCACCGCCCTACGGTGACACGAAGCCACGGGTAGGGATACGTGGCGCTTCGCGGGCTACCGCAGGTGCGACGTGTCGTTCAGGAGCCGTACCGAGGCGTTGCCGTCGGCGTAGTAGGCCACCGCGGAGACCGAGGCCGCCGCGAGTTCCATGCGGAACAGGGACTCCGGTGGGGCGCCCAGCGCGAGCCGCACCAGGGTCTTGATGGGCGTGACGTGGGTGACGAGCAGGACCGTGCGGCCCGCGTACGCCGAGGTCAGCCGGTCGCGGGCGGCCGCCACCCGGCGGGACACCGCCGCGAACGACTCACGCCCGGCGGCGCCGCCTTCGGCGAGGCCAGCCAGGCGTTCAGCTCCTCGGGGTGGCGCTCGCGCACCTCGCCGAAGGTGAGCCCTTCCCAGGCCCCGAAGTCCGTTTCGCGCAGGCCCTCTTCGAGGTGGACGTCGAGTCCGAGGCGGGCGGCGACGGTGTGCGCGGTCTCCTGGCAGCGCTTGAGCGGCGAGGAGACGATCGCCTGGATCGTGCCGCGCGCCGCGAACGCGGCCGCCGCGCGCTCGGCCTGCTCGCGCCCCACCGCGGACAGCGACGGATCGGTGCCGCCGCTCCCGGAGAACCGCTTCTCGGGCGTCAGCGGGGTCTCGCCGTGCCGCAGCAGTACGAAGGTGGCGGGCGCCCCGAGGTCGGCGGGGGCCGCCCAGCCGACGGGCGGGGTCCGCACCGCGCTGCTCGCCGCACGCCGGTCGCACTCTCGCCCGAGGCTACGGCCTCACCGGCACCACCGGTCACCTCCCGGCCACGCAGTCACGTCACCGGCACCACCGGTCACCTCGCCAGCCACCGCAGTCACGTCACCGGCACCACCGGTCACCTCACCAGCCACCGCAGTCACGTCACCGGCACCACCGGTCACATCACCAGCCACGTCAGTGACGCCACCGGCCACCGCAGTCACGCCAGCCCCAAGAACCCCGTCAGCCCCAGCCGACACCCCCGCCGAAGGCTTCGCCCCCGCCAACGCCGCCCGCGCCCGAGCCGCCCCGCCGCCGCATCCCCCGGCGGCCCCGACCGGCTCCGGTGGCCCCGCAGCGGCGGCGGCCGACCGCGCGGCCCTCGCGTCCAGCTCCGCCGTCGACGCCGACGCGACCACGCCACGCCCCGCTTGCCCGCGTCCATCGCCTCGTTCGCGAGCCGGTCCGCGTGCTTGTTCCGCTCGCGGGGAATCCACTCGTACGTCACCTGGTCCGCGGGGAAGACCCGCGCCGCCTCGGCCGCGAGCGGCCGCATGTCGGGGTGCTTGATCTTCCAGCGGCCCGACATCTGCTCGACGACGAGCTTGGAGTCCATGCGGACGTGGACCGAGGCGGCCGGATCGAGCCGGTGGGCCGCCTTCAGGCCGGCCACCAGGCCCTTGTACTCCGCGACGTTGTTCGTCGCGACGCCGATGTACTCCGCGGCCTCCATCAGGGTCTCCCCCGTGGCCGCGTCGATGACCACCGAGCCGTAGCCCGCGGGCCCCGGGTTGCCCCGGGAGCCGCCATCGGCCTCGACGATGAACTCGCGCATGGAGCGGGGTCCTTACAGGCCGGACTCGGACGTACGGACCAGGATGCGGCGGCAGTTCTCGCACCGTACGACGGTGTCCGGGGAGGCCGCCTTCACTTCGTTGACCTCGGTGATGTTCAGCTCCAGGCGGCAGCCCTCGCAGCGCCGCTGGTAGAGCTTGGCCGCGCCGACGCCGCCCTGCTGCGCGCGGAGCTTGTCGTACAGCTTGAGGAGGTCGGCCGGGATGGAGGCCGCGACGACCTCGCGCTCCTTGGTGGCCGTGGCCGTCTCGCGGTCCAGCTCCCCGGCGGCGGCGTCCCTGCGGGCCGTCGCGTCGTCGATCTTCGACTGGATCGAGGAGACCCGCTCGGTCAGCTCGGCGACCCGCTCCTGCGCGGACTCGCGGCGCTCCATGACCTCAAGGACGACGTCCTCCAGGTCGCCCTGGCGCTTGGCGAGCGAGGCGATCTCGCGCTGGAGGTTCTCCAGGTCCTTGGGGGACGAGACCGCGCCGGAGTCCAGCCGCTGCTGGTCGCGGGCCGCGCGCTGGCGGACCTGGTCGACGTCCTGCTCCGCCTTGGTCTGCTCGCGGGCGCAGTCGCCCTCCTCGGTCGTCGCGGCGACGAGGAGGTCGCGCAGCTGCGTGAGGTCCTTCGTCAGCGACTCGATCTCGGCGTGCTCGGGAAGGGACCTCTTCTTGTGCGCGAGCTGCTGAAGGCGGGTGTCCAGGGCCTGGACGTCGAGCAGTCGGATCTGGTCGGCGGGCGCGGCGTTCAGTTGGGGGCTCCTGTTGAGTTCGGGGTCGAGGCCGCGTGGGCGGTCCAGGGGTCGGTGACCGTGTGCGAGACGTGGACGCGAAGGCCCCATCCGTTGCGGTCGGAGATCTGATCGAGCTGGGCTGCGGCCAGCTCGCACCAGGGCCACTCGGTGGCCCAGTGGGCGGCGTCGAGCAGCGCCAGCGGGGTGCGTTCGCGGGCCTCGGAGGCCGGGTGGTGGCGCAGGTCGGCGGTGAGGAAGGCGTCCACACCGGCGGCGCGCACGTCGTCGAAGAGGCTGTCGCCGGAGCCGCCGCTGACCGCGACGGTACGGATCAGCGCGTCCGGGTCGCCCGCGGCGCGGATGCCCTGCGCGGTGGCGGGCAGCCGCTTCGCCGCCCGCTCGGCCAGCTCGGCGAGGGTCAGCGGGTGTTCGAGCTCGCAGATCCTGCCGAGCCCGCGGCGGCCGTTCCGGTCGGTGGGGTCCGGTACGAGGGGGCGTACGACCCGCAGGTCGAGGGCGCCCGCCGAGCGCGTCGGAGACGGCCCGGGTCGGCGCGGTCGGCGTTGGTGTGCGCGACGTGCAGCGCGACGTCGTTCTTGATGAGGTCGTGGACGACGCGGCCCTTGAAGGTGGAGGCCGCGACGGTCGTCGTACCGCGCAGGTAGAGGGGGTGGTGGGTGACCAGGAGCTGGGCTCCGAGCCGCACCGCCTCGTCGGCGATCTCCTGGACCGGGTCCACGGCGAACAGGACCCGCGAGACCTCCGCGTCGGGGTCGCCGCAGACCGTGCCGACCGCGTCCCAGCTCTCGGCCAGATCGGCGGGCCACAGGGCGTCGAGGGCGGCGATGACTTCAGACAGACGGGGCACGGGGAAAGGCTACCTTCCCGCTGCGCTCGGCATGTCGTGCGTTGCTCACCGTGGTCCGGCGGCTACGGAACGCCCCGGGCTCTGGCCCGGCCGGAAAGAGCCGCGGACGTGTCCGCACGGTTCCGCAGGCGCGTCTGCCGCGTTCCGAGCAAGGCGTCTGCGGCTCGGCTGTGGTTGCTCGCGCAGTTCCCCGCGCCCCTGACGGGGCCCGCTCACGACCCCGTGCGCCGCAGGCGTGGAGGGCAGGACCGCCCCGCGCAGCACAACCGTCCCCGTCGTCTCAGGTCATCCGGGACATCTCCACCCTTCTGTGTGAAGCGGACAGCCGTGCACCCCACGTCAGCGCGTACGAACCTAGCGTCGAAGGCGGAGGTGACACCGACCATGACAGCGGCAACGATCACGGTGGACGGTTCCTACGCGGCGCGGCTCGCACGACGGGGTGACTCCTGGTTCCCCGAGCGCTGGACCCTGGACTCCCCCGAGCCCTACGCGGTGCCGCTCGCCGGCCGGCAGCCCGAGGAGCCCGGCACCGAAGTGCTGCCGCTGAGCGACGGCCGCGTCCTCATCCACCGCCTGGTGGACGGCCGCCACGCCTTCGCCCTGCTCTACCCGACGGGCCCGAGGACCGGCGAGATCGCCCTCGGCACCGTGGAGTGCGCGGGCGGGCTGAGCCTGCTGCCGCCCGCCCCGGACGGCACCCGCGCCTACGCCCTCGCCGTCGGCGCCCGCTCGACGGACGTATGGCTGGTGGCGGGCGGCTCCTTCGGGCCCGAGCACGTCGCCGAGGTGCCGGGGCGCTGTTCGGGCGGCGTCTGGCTGGACCGCACGGGACGGCTCCTTGCCCTGGACCGGGAGTCCGCCGGGTGCGTCAAGACGGTGGCGGTCGACCTGGAGCGGGGCGGCGAGGTGTCCCCGCTGCTCCAGATCGCCGAGGGGAGCGACGACCGGCTGCTGCTCGCCGACGCGGACAGCGGCCTGCTCCTCATCCGTTCGAACGCGCCGGGCCACGACCGGCTCGGCTGGGGGGTGCTCGGCGGCACGCGTCCCGTCCGCTTCCCCGAGTCGCTGCGGCTCGCGGACTGCGCGGTCACGCCGTTCGCGATCCAGCCCGGGCAGACGCTCCTCCCGGAGGGCTGCGCGGTGGCGCTGCGGATCGACGGGGCGGCGGGCACCTGGCTCGGCATCTGGCGGCCCGCCGAGCGGCGCATGCGGCAACTGCCCGCGCCCGAGGGCTGGTTGGCGGGCGCGGGGCGCTGGACGCCGGACGGCGTGCTGCGCCTTCCGTACGCGACGCGGGCGTGCCCTGCGGTGTCGCGCGGGTGACGGCGCCCCCGCAGGAGCTGCGGACGCTCCGCCGCTCACCCCGGCACCGCCCGCCGCGCCCCGGCCGGTGCCGCTGCAACAGGCGCCCCTCGGCGGGCGGGTGGCGGCCGGTTAGACTCGCCCGGCTGTACGAAGGATCTTCTTACGGGGTGAGCAGAGAGATGTCGACCGAGGCCATAACGAGGACGCAGACGGGGACACAGGCGGGGTCGCAGACCGAGCCGCAGTGGGAGACCCCCTGGGAGACCGATTCGCGGCAGGCGAGGGCCGCCGCCGCGACCGCGCGGTCCGGCGCCGGCAGGCACCGCGGGCCGTGGCCGAGCACGACGAGGCCACCGCGCCGAGGGGCCGCCACCGCAAGCAGCCGTCGGACTCCTGACGCACCGCACCACGCGCCACCACACGCACCGCGTCACGGGAAAGCCCCGCCCGAGGCCGCCACAAGCGGACCCCGGGCGGGGCTTTCTGCGTTTCCACCAAGAACCGCCTACCCCCGTTTCAGGCCGAGTATCTCGGCCGCCGCGAACGTCTCGGACGGGGGGCGCGCCGCGTAGTACGGCGAGATCAGCTCGTCCAGCTCCTCGAAGGTGAAGGCCTCCTTCGCCGCGTCGAACTTCGCCGCCACCTTGGGGCGTTCGACGATCGCGACCATCCCGCCGTGCACGACGAGCAGCTGGCCGTTGGCGCGGGCGGCGGCGGGAGAGGCGAGATAGCCCACCAGCGGCGCCACGTGTTCGGGCGCGAGCGGGTCCAGCCGACCGTCGGTCGGCTCCTGGAAGCCCCGGAAGACGTCCTCGGTCATCCGGGTCCGCGCGCGGGGGCAGATCGCGTTGGCGGTCACGCCGTATTTCGCAGCGCCAGCGCCGTCGACGTCGTCAGACCGACGATGCCGCCCTTGGCCGCCGCGTAGTTGGGCTGGCCGGCGGACCCGGCGAGGAACGCCTCCGAGGAGGTGTTCACGATCCGCCCGTACACCGGGCCGCCCGCGGCCTTGGAGCGCGCGCGCCAGTGGACGGACGCGAAGTGGGTGGTGTTGAAGTGGCCCTTGAGGTGGACGCGGATGACCGAGTCCCACTCCTCCTCGCTCATCGAGAAGATCATCCGGTCCCGCAGGATGCCCGCGTTGTTGACCAGGATGTCGAGCTTTCCGTAGGTGTCGATCGCCAGCTGGACGCAGGCCGCGGGCCTGCTCGTGGTCCACGATGTCGCCGGTGTGGGCCACGGCCCGCCCGCCCCCGGCCCGGATCTCGGCGGCGACCTCCTCGGCGGGCGCCGCGACGCCTCGCCGGAGCCGTCGCGCCCCGGCTGCCCGAAGTCGTTGACGACGACGCTCGCGCCGAGCCGGGCCAGTTCCAGGGCCTCGGCCCGGCCGAGCCCGCGGCCCGCGCCGGTGACGATCGCGGCCAGGCCCTCGAGTGGCGGTGACTGCACAGACATCGGCGTCCTCTCAGATCTCGACGCACGTACGCAGGGAGGTCCCGGTCCGCATCTGGTCGAGGGCCTCGTTGATCTCGGTGAGCCGCACCCGGTGCGTGATCAGGTTCGCCAGGTCGATGCGGCCCGCCCGCCAGAGCGCGATGGCCCGCTCGTACGACTGGACGACGTCGCCCCCGCCGTACAGGGAGGGCAGGATGCGCTTCTCGTCGAAGAACAGCTCGAACATGTTGAGCCGGAGGTGGTCGTCCATGGCGCCCGCGCCGACGACGCACAGCGTGCCGCCGCGCCGCGTCGTCTCGTACGCCGTGCGGGCCGTGGCGGACTTGCCGACGACCTCGAAGACGTAGTCGAAGCCCTCGCCCGCGGTGATCCGCTGCTTGGCGTCGGCCAGTTCGTCGGGCGGGACCGCCTCCGTGGCGCCGAAGGTGAGCGCCGCCTCCCGGCGCGAGGCGACCGGGTCGACCGCGACGATCTGTGCCGCGCCCTTGAGCCGGGCCCCCTGGATCGCGCAGATGCCGACGCCGCCGCAGCCGATGACGGCCACCGATGAACCGGCCCGCACGTCGGCGGTGTTGATGGCCGCGCCGAGTCCCGTGGTCACCCCGCAGCCGATGAGCGCGGCGATGTCGAAGGGCACGTCGTCCGGGATCGGCACGGCGCACCGGGCGTCGACGACGACCTCCTCGGCGAAGGTGCCGGTGCCCGCGAAGCCGAAGACGTCACCGCCGGGGCGCTTGAAGTTGGGGGTGCCCGCGTTCAGGAAACCGGCGAGACAGAGCTGGGTCTGGCCGCGCCTGCAGGCGGGGCAGGTGCCGCAGGCGGGGAGCCAGCAGAGGAGGACCCGGTCGCCTTGCGCGAGGCCGCTGACCCCGTCACCGACGTCGAGGATCTCGCCGCGCCCTCGTGGCCGGGGACGAAGGGCGCGGGCTGCGGCAGCACGCCGTTCATCGCGGAGAGGTCGGAGTGGCACAGGCCGGTGGCCCGGACCCGTATCCTCACCTTGCCCGGCCCGAAGCCCGACGCCTCGACGTCGTCGAGGACTTCGAGCTTGTCCTGGCCTGTCTCGTGCAGTACGGCTGCGCGCATGGTGCGGCTCCTCTCGCGTACGAAGCTCCGGAGGCGGCCCGAAGCGGCTCGGGACGCGGCCCGAAGCGGCTCAGACGTGCTCGACGACGGTGTCGGCGAGGACCGGCGCGTCGTCCCGTTCGACCGCCGTGACCGTGGCCTGGACGCGGCCCTCGGTGCGCCACATGCGGATGCGCAGGGTCTCGCCGGGGAAGACGACCCCGACGAAGCGGGTGCCGTAGCCGCGCACCCGGGACACATCGCCGTCCAGCTGCGTGTCGACGACGGCCTTGAGGGTCATCCCGTACGTGCACAGGCCGTGCAGGATCGGCCGGTCGAAGCCGGCGAGCTTCGCGAACTCGGGGTCGGCGTGCAGCGGGTTCCAGTCGCCGGAGAGGCGGTAGAGCAGCGCCTGGTCCTCGCGGACGGGGCGCTCGACCTCCAGGTCGGGGTCGCCCTCGGGGGCGGCAGCCGGGTGGAGGGGCCGCGGTCGCCGCCGAAGCCCCCTTCGCCGCGTACGAAGATCTGGGCGTCGCTCGTCCACAGCGGACCCCCGTCGTCGGCGGCCTCGGAGCGCAGGACGAGGATCGCCGCCTTGCCCTTGTCGTACACCGCGGCGACCTTCGAGGTGGTCACGGCCTTGCCGTTGACGGGGATGGGGCGGTGCAGCGTGATGGTCTGGCCGCCGTGCAGCACCGCGGCGAGGTCCACGTCGACGCCGGGGGCCGAGAGGCCGCCCATGATGCCCATGCCGGCGCCCGCGACGGTGGCGAAGCTGGGCAGGACGTGCAGGCCGGACTCCAGCGTGTACCGCAGTTCGGCGGGGTCGGTGGCGGGGCGTCCCGCGCCGAGGCCCAGGTGGTAGAGCTGGACGTCCTTGTGGTCCCAGGCGATCTCGGCGGTCCGGGGTTCGGCGGCCACGGCCTTCGCGGCGTCAATGGGCATGGGGTGGCAGCTCCTTGGGCTCCTTGACCGGCGGCAGAAGACCTCGTGCGGCCGTCCGCACCGTCGACCGCACCGAGGTCGCGACAGGGCCGTTCTAGAACGCGTTCCAGTCCGGCGTCCCATGTATAGCCGAGCCCCGGGAAGTTGTGAAGGCTCCGGACGCGCGCCGCCTGACGCTACGTCAGTTCCGTCGGTGTGACATTTGTACCGGCCGCTTCCGTACAACCGGATCTGCCGCCGCACCGCCCCCGCTCCGTACCGTCGTCACCATGGACAGCAGCAAGAAGGCTTGCGCCGAGGGGCGGAGAGCGCACGAGTGGCGCGAACAGTGCCCGCGAAAGGGCAGCGGGGACAGGAAGAGCATCGAGGCGCCCGGCCCGCCGCCCACCGGCTTCGTCCTCCTACCGTGGCTCCTGATGGGCCTCGGCTCCCTCTCCCACCTCTTCCAGGGCAGGGCCCCGAACCCCTGGATCGGCGGCGTCGGCCTCCTCGCCTTCAACTCGCTCTACGTCTTCCTGGCCTTCCGCGCCTTCCACAGGACCCGGCGCGAGTCCCGCTCCACGCGGGTGGTCCTCGCCACGCTCGCCCTGCTGACCGTCGCCCTCGCCGCCGGCTACGGCGGCAGCTGGCTGCTCTTCTTCCCCCTGCTCGGCCTGGCCGTGGGCGCCGTCGTGCGCGGGCGGGGCCTGGGTCCCCTCGGCCTCGGAGTGAGCGGGCTCGCGGGCGTCGTCGGCGGGTTCAGGGACGGCTGGGGCGCGGTGGAGATCGTGTACGGCACGTTCCTGTCCACCATGGTGACCGCCGCGATCCTCTCCCTGTCCGAGGCCGTCCACGAGCTGCGCGACACCCGGGAGGAGCTGGCCCGCGCCGCGGTCGAGAAGGAACGCCTCCGTTTCTCCCGCGACCTGCACGACCTGCTCGGCCACACGCTCTCCGTGATCGTGGTGAAGGCCGAGGCCACCCGGCGCCTCGCCCCCCGCGACCTGGACGCGGCGCTCGGCCAGGTCGCCGACATCGAGTCCGTCGGCCGGCAGGCGCTCACCGAGATCCGCGAGGCCGTGACCGGTTACCGCGAGGGCAGCCTCGCCACCGAACTCGACCGGGCCCGCGACCTGCTCGGCGCCGCCGGCATCGACACCGCGGTCCGCCAGTGCGGCCCGCCCCTCACCCCGCAGACGGCGGCGCTGCTGGGCTGGGTGGTCCGCGAGTGCGCCACCAACGTCGTACGTCACTCCGGCGCGAGCCACTGCGAGATCGAGGTCACCGGCACCGCCGAACGCACCCGCCTGGTGATCACGGACGACGGCCGCGGCGTAGGCTCGGCGACGCCCGGCAGCGGGCTCAAGGGCCTGGCCGAACGCCTCGCGGCGGCGGGCGGCTCCCTCGTCCCGGGTGCGGTGCCCCGCTCCGGCTTCCGGGTCACCGCCGAGCTGCCGGTCACGGAGACGGCCCCGGCGGGCGTACAGGCACAGGAGGAGCGCACCCCATGATCAGAGTCCTGCTCGCCGAGGACCAGGGCATGATGCGGGGCGCGCTCGCGCTGCTGCTCGGCATGGAGGAGGACATCGAGGTCGTCGCCCAGGTCGGAGCGGGGGACGAGATCGTGGACGCGGCCCTGACCGCCCGCCCCGACGTGGCGCTGCTCGACATCGAACTGCCGGGCCGCAGCGGCCTGGACGCCGCCGCCGACCTGCGCGAGGAGTGCCCCGGCTGCCGGGTCCTCATCCTCACGACTTTCGCCAGGCCCGGCTATCTGCGCCGTGCCATGGAGGCGGGCGCCGCCGGGTTCCTCGTCAAGGACGGCCCCGTCGAAGAGCTGGCCGAGGCGGTCCGCCGGGTGCTGCGGGGCGAGACCGTCGTCGACCCGGCCCTCGCCGCGGCCGCGCTGAGCGCCGGGCCCAGCCCGCTGACCGGCCGGGAGGCGGATGTCCTCAACGCGTCGGTGGACGGCGCCACGGTCGCCGACATCGCGGGCAGGCTGCGCCTGTCGGAGTCGACCGTGCGGAACTACCTCTCGGCGGCCATCGGCAAGACCGGCACCCGCAACCGCATGGAGGCGGTCCGGGAAGCCCGGCAGCGGGGCTGGCTCTAGGCGGTCTCCCGGGCCGCCGTCCGCTGCGTCCGCGGCATCCACACGAGCAGCACCACCACGCCCGCCAGCAGGATGAAGCCGCTCGTGCGGAACGCCATCGCGTAGCCGTCCGTCAGGGCCTGCCGTGACGTCGAGCCGTCCATCCGCGCCGCCGGCGCACCGTCGAGAGCACCGCGAGACCGAGCGCGCCGCCCATCGTGCGGGAGGTGTTGATCAGGCCCGAGACGAGTCCGGCGTCGCCGGGAGCCGCCCCCGAGGTGGCCAGTGAGGCGAGCGGGGTCGTGGCGAGGCCCGCGCCGAACATCATCACGATGCCGGGCAGCATGATCGAGGTGACGTACGCGCCGTCGACCGTCATCGTCGACTGCCAGCCGAAGCCCGCGGCGGCCACCACGATGCCGAGCACGGAGACGTTCTTCGCGCCGAGCACCGGCATCACGCGCGGCGCCAGCATCGACCCGAGGACGATGGTGAGGGAGGACGGGATGAGGGCGAGGCCCGCCTTCAGCGGGGAGTAGTCGAGGACGTTCTGGGCGTAGAGCGTCATGAACATCCACATGGCGAACATGCCGCCGCCGCAGACGAACATCGCGGCGTTCGCGGCCGACACCGACCGCACCTTGAACAGCTTCAGCGGCATCAGCGGCACCTTCGTGCGGGCCTCCACCACGAGGAACGCCCCGAGCAGCGCGAGCCCGGCCACCAGCGGCACGAGGGTGGCCGCCGCCGTCCAGCCCTTCTCCTCGGTCTGCACGATCCCGTACGCGAGGGTGGCGAGCCCGGCGGTGACGAGCACCGCGCCCGGCACGTCGAGGCGGCGCTCCTGGCCCGCCCTGCTCTCGGTGAGCCAGGCGAAGCCCGCGACGATCACCAGGGCGCCGATCGGTACGTTGATCAGGAGCACCCAGCGCCAGGAGAGCAGGTCGGTGAGGACCCCGCCGACCAGGCCGCCGGCCGCGCCGCCGCCCTCGCCGACCGGCCGACCAGACGCCTATCGCCCGGATGCGGGCGGGGCCCTCGGGCACGGCCGAGGTGAGGATCGTCAGCGTCGACGCGCGAGGATCGCCGCGCCGAGGCCCTGCACGGCCCGCGCCGCGAGCAGCTGCCACTCGGCCTGCGCGAGGCCGCCGCCGAGGGAGGCGGCGGTGAAGAGGCCGAGGCCGAGGAGGAACATCCGCTTGCGCCCGAAGAGGTCGCCGGCCCGGCCGCCGAGCAGCATGAAGCCGGCGAAGGCGATGGAGTAGGCGTTGACGACCCATTGCAGCCCGATGGCGCTCATGCCGAGGTCGGCGCGCATCGAGGGCAGCGCGGTGTTCACCACCGATACGTCGAGGACGACCAGGAACTGGCCGGCGCAGGCGGCGAGCAGGACCGCCCACACCGGGGCGGCCTTCTTCGGCGGGGCGGTGGCGGCGTCGGGCGTGTAAGTGGTGGAGGGCGTCTGGACCATGACAGCCATCCTCTCAAGCCGCGCAAGCCGTACGCATCGGAAATTGGCTGCACGCGCCTGGGCCGAAGGGCCTAGGACTCCGGGCCGCTCGCCCCGACGGCCGCTGCGACACGCGCCTGGAAGCCGGGGCCCGCCCGTGCCTCTGCCTGCCGACGCAGCGAGCCCGACACCCCAGAAGCCCATAAGCAGCCCAGGGCCCACACCATGCCGCCACAGCGCACCCGGGCCCCGAGCCCCTGCCCCCCTACCTCCGCAGCAACGTCACCACCGCCGCCCCGCCCAGCCCGATGTTGTGCGCGAGCCCCACCCGCGCCCCCTCGACCTGCCGCGCCCCCGCCTCGCCCCGCAGCTGCCAGGTCAGTGGCCCGCCTGCGCGATGCCGGTCGCGCCGAGCGGGTGGCCCTTGGAGATCAGGCCGCCGGAGGGGTTCACCACCCAGCGTCCGCCGTACGTCGTGGCGCCGCTCTCGACGAGCTTCCCGGACTCGCCGGGCGCGCAGAGGCCCAGCGCCTCGTACGTCAGGAGTTCGTTGATGGAGAAGCAGTCGTGCAGCTCGATGACGTCCACGTCCGCGATGCCGAGCCCCGATTTCTCGTACACCTGGCGTGCCGCCGCCCGCGTCATCGGCTGTCCGACGGCGTCGACGCACGAGCCGGAGGCGAAGGACTCGGCGGTGTCCGTCGTCATGGCCTGGGCGACGATCTCCACGGCACGCTCCGCCAGGCCGTGCCGCTCCACGAACCGCTCCGAGACGACGACCGCGGCGGCCGAACCGTCCGAGGTCGGCGAGCACTGTGGAGCTTGGTGAGCGGCCGGTGGACGGTCCTGGCGGCGAGGACCTCGTCGACGGTGTACGCGTCCTGGAACTGGGCGTACGGATTGTGCACCGAGTGCCGGTGGTTCTTGGCGCCGACCGCCGCGAGCTGGGCCTCGGTCGTGCCGTACGTCTCCATGTGCTCGCGCGCCGCGTTGCCGAAGATCTGCGCGGTGGGCGGGGTCCTCCCGAAGCCGTGCCGGGCAGCCATGATCCCGTAGTGGCGGGCGACCGGCGACGCCTTGAAGTCCGCCCCGTCCGCCCCCGCCCCGCCCCAGCGAGCCGCGCGCCATCTTCTCGAAGCCGAGCGCGAGCACGCAGTCGGCGATCCCGCCCTCGACGAACTGCCGGGCCATCATCAGCGCGGTCGACCCGGTCGCGCAGTTGTTGTTGACGTTGTAGACGGGGACGCCGGTCAGGCCCAGTCCGTAGACGGCGCGCTGCCCGGCGGTCGAGGGCTGGAAGCAGTAGCCGACGGCGACCTGCTCGATCCGGTCGTACGCGATGCCGGCATCCTCCAGGGCCTTCGTGCCCGCCTCCTGCGCCATGTCCCAGTACTGCCACGCACGCGTCTCGGGCTTCTCGAACCTGGTCATGCCGACACCGACGACGTAGCTCTTCACGAAGCGCTCCCCTTCAGTCACGGCACTCTCCTTCAGCCACGCGGTCACGCGGCAGGCCGAGAATCCGCGACAGAGTAGAACACGTTCCAGTTCGATGGAAGACTGATGAGCCGTCAGGTACATCCCTCCGCCCGCGCCGGCGCGAGTCGGTCAACAACAGGTCAAGGCTTCCCCTCGTACGACATCCGTCGGAATAGTCGCCCGGGGAAACAGGTTCGGCTTACACGTACCCCTGGAGTGTCCGACCTTCCGCCCTGGAGGCCCCACGCAATGTCGATGACGACGACCCATCCACGCGGCATACGCGGAGTCGTCCCCGTACTCGCCTTCTCCGGCATCGTCGTCGCGGTGATGCAGACCCTGCTGGTGCCGGTCATCAAGGACCTGCCGGCCCTGCTGGGCACCAGCCCCTCGAACGCCACCTGGGTCATGACCGCGACCCTCCTCGCGGGCGCCGTCGCCACGCCGATCATGGGCCGCCTCGGGGACCTCTTCGGCAAGCGCAAGATGCTGCTCGTCAGCCTCGCCGTGATGGTCGTCGGCTCGCTGGTCTGCGGGTTCACCGACGGTCTGCTCGTGATGATCGTCGGCCGCGCCCTCCAGGGCTTCGCCATGGGCGCCATCCCGCTCGGCATCGGCCTCATGCGCGACCAGCTGCCCCGCGAGAAGCTCGGCTCCGCGATGGCGCTGATGAGCTCCTCCATCGGCGTCGGCGGCGGCATCGCGCTGCCGCTGGCCGCGCTCGTCGCCCAGCACGCCGACTGGCACGCGCTGTTCTTCGGCGCCGCGGGCCTCGGCGTCGTCGCGATGGCGCTCACCCTCGTCTTCGTACCGGAGAGCCCCATGCGGGCCAAGGGCACCTTCGACGTGCTCGGCGCTCTCGGCCTCTCCGCCGGGCTCGTGCTGTTCCTGCTGCCGATCACCAAGGGCAGCGACTGGGGCTGGAGTTCCGGCACCACGCTCGGCCTGTTCGCCGCCGCGGCCGTCGTCCTCGTCCTGTGGGGCGTGATGGAGCTGCGCGTGAAGGCGCCGCTGGTGGACCTGCGCACCACGGCCCGCCGCCCGGTGCTCTTCACCAACCTCGCCTCGATCATGGTCGGCGTCGCCTTCTACGCCGTCTCGCTCGTCCTGCCGCAGCTGCTCCAGCTGCGTCCGCCACCGGCCACGGCCTCGGCCAGTCGATGGTCGTCGCGGGCCTGTGCGTGATGCCGCTCGGCCTGACGATGATGTTCACGGCGCCGGTCTACGCCCGCCTCTCGGCGAAGTACGGCCCGAAGACCACCCTCATCCTCGGCATGCTGATCATCGCCGTCGGCTACGGCACCGGCCTCGGCCTGATGAGCGCCGCCTGGCAGACCATCGTCATCTCGGTGGTCCTCGGCGCGGGCATCGGCCTCGCCTACTCCTCGCTGCCCGCGCTCATCATCGGCTCGGTCGACCCCTCCGAGACGGGCGCGGCCAACGGCCTCAACACCCTGATGCGCTCCATCGGCACCTCCGTGTCGTCCGCCGTGATCGGCATGGTCCTCGCCAACACCGCGGACCACGTCGACGGCGTCGCCGTACCGACCATGCACGGCTTCCGCGTCTCCTTCCTGATCGCCACGGGCGCGGTCGCCGTCGGCCTGCTCTTCGCCCTGCTGCTGCCCTCCGCCCGCCGCCCCGCCACCACGCAGCTGCGCGGCGCAGCAGCGAGGAGGACGCCAACCTGGAGCGCGCGACCGAGGCCCTCGCGGGCTTCCGGGGCCGGGTGCGCGGAGCGGACGGCGCCCCGGTGGCCCGCGCCAAGGTGACGCTGATCGACCCCCGCGGCAAGCAGGCGGGCGCCTCCCTCACCGACGACGAGGCGCTACGCCCTGGCCGTGCCCGCCGACGGCTCCTACGTCCTCGCGGCCACCGCCACCGGCCACGCGCCGCGCGCCTCGGCGGCGGCGTACCACGGGGCCGGCCGGCCGGTGCGGGTCGACCTGGCGCTGACGGGTTCGCCGGACGAGAGCGACGTCCCGGCCTGAGTGAGGTCGCGGCCCGACGAGGCGTACGTACGCGCACGCACCCCCGTCACCCCGGTGGCGGGGGTGCCGTGCATCATGGTCTGCGTCATGGGCGCCGGCCCCCCATTCGTACGTATGACCTGGAGGAAACCGTGGCCGTGGCCGCCGACCCCACGCCGGAGGTCCTCGCCGCGTTCGAGGCCGCCAAGGGCTTCATGCCGCGCGGCGAGGGTCTCGCGCTGTACGCGGCCGCCACGCAGGCCGCCGCCCTCGGCCTGCCCCTGCTGGAGGTCGGCACCTACTGCGGCCAGCTCCACGATCCTGCTCGCCGACGCGGCCCGCGCGGCCGGGGTGAGCGCGATCACCGTGGACCACCACCGCGGCAGCGAGGAGCAGCAGCCGGGCTGGGAGTACCACGACCCGGAGACCGTCGACCCCGAGGTCGGCCTGATGGACACGCTCCCCACCTTCCGCCGCACCCTGCACCGGGCGGGCCTGGAGGAGCACGTGATCGCGGTCGTGGGCCGTTCGCCGCAGGTGGCGAAGGCGTGGGGCGGGCCGCTCGGCCTGGTCTTCATCGACGGCGGCCACACCGACGAGCACGCCACGGCCGACTACGAGGGCTGGGCGCCGCACGTCGCGGAGGGCGGGCTGCTCGTCATCCACGACGTCTTCCCCGACCCGGTCGACATCATGACCGGGCAGGCGCCGTACCGCGTCTATCTCAGGGCCCTGGCGTCCGGGGCGTTCACCGAGGTCTCGGCGGTGGACTCGCTGCGCGTGCTGCGGCGAACGGGAGCGGGGATCTGACCTCGCCGCTAGGCTCGCCCTCGTGTCGTACGTAGGTCCGGAATTCGATCCCTCCCAGCCGCCCCGCCGCCGCATCGGCCGCCCGCTGGCCGTGACGGTGGCCGCGCTGGTGCCCACCTGCCTGGCCGGCTGGCTGGTCTATCAGGCGACGAGCGGACCCGACGGGAACGGACCGGCGAGATCGCTGCCGGCGCCGTCGAGCCCCTCCGCCGACCGCTCCACGCCCTCCGAGGCAGGCCCGCCCTCCCCGACGAAGTCCGACAAGGGGCAGGAAAAGGGCAAGGGGAAGGGCGAGGACGGCAAGGGCGACGGCAACGATTCGAGTACGAAACCGCCCACGCGCCGCCCCGCCGCAAACGGCCCCCTCAAGGGCAAGGTGGTCGTCGTGGACCCCGGGCACAACACGGGCAACTTCCGGCACACCGCCGAGATCAACCGCCAGGTCGACATCGGTACGAACCGCAAGGAATGCGACACCACGGGCACCTCCACGAACGACGGTTACACCGAGGCGAAGTTCACCCTGGACGTGGCCCGCCGCCTGCGTACGCTGCTCGAACAGCAGGGCGCCACGGTCACGTTCACCCAGGACGGCGACCGCCCCTGGGGCCCGTGCGTCGACGAGCGCGCCCGGATCGGCAACGAAGCCCGCGCCGACGCGGTGGTCTCCATCCACGCCGACGGCTCGGGCGCGGGCAACCGCGGCTACCACGTCATCCTGCCCGCGAAGGTGAAGGGCGGCGCGGCCGACACCTCACCGATCGTGGCCCCCTCCCGCGAGCTGGGCGAACGCATCGCCGGAAAGTTCCTGAGCGCGACGGGCAGCGCCCCCTCCAACTACGTGGGCGGTGGCACCGGCCTCGACGTCCGCAGCGACCTCGGCGGCCTCAACCTCTCCACCGTCCCCAAGGTGTTCATCGAGTGCGGCAACATGCGGGACGCGAAGGACGCGGCGCTTTTGAAGAGCGCGGAATGGCGGCAGAAGGCGGCGCGGGGCATTTCTGAGGGAATTGACGGTTTCCTGCGGGGGTGACGCGTGAACGTCCGCGTACCAAGTCGTGCACGTCTTTATCCCGAGCAGACACCCGCTGTGTACGGACGATATTGTCCTCCCTACGATGAGGGGCCACCCCCGCGCTTCGCGCACCGCGGCACGAACGCGACTACGGCGACAGCGACGCCTCCACTGACGAGACGACTGACGAAGGACCTGAAGTGAATTTCCGCTCCCTCACTCGAGGCGACGGCGTGGTGATCGGAGCAGCGGTGTTGCTCTTCATCGCCTCGTTCCTCAATACGCTGGACCCCGACGGCGGCGACAGCGACAAGCTCCCGAACGCCTGGGAAAACGGCAACCTGCTGATCAGCGTGTATCTGCTCGGCATCATCGGCGCCGCGCTCATCGTCGTGAGCCACGCGATGCCGCAGCAGCGCAAGGTCGCTGGTCTCGACCTCGGCCAGCTCGGTGTGGCGTTCACCATCGCCTCCGCCCTCAGCTCGCTCGGCGCGATCTTCGACGTCGACCAGTCGTACGGCTTCTACTTCGAGCTCATCGGCGCCGGCAGCGGCAACACCGACGGCCCCGACGCCGGTGTCGGCCTCATCCTCGGCCTGATCGGCGCGCTCGTGCTCGCCGCCGCCTCGGTCGCCTCGCAGATCGTCCCGGCCCTGAAGGCCCCCCTCATGGGCGCCCCGCGTCCGGCCGCCCCCGGCCCCTACGGCGGTCAGCCGCAGGGTGGTTACGGCTACCCGGGCGCCGGCGCCGGCCAGCCGCAGCCGGGTGCCCCCTACGGCGGCCAGCCCGGTCAGCCGCAGGGCCAGTCCTTCGGCGGTCAGCCGCAGCCGCAGGGCGGGCAGACCCCGCCGCCCGCGCAGGCGCAGCCGTCCGGTGACTTCTCGCCGTTCTGGTTCGCCGTGCCGGTGCCGCGTCCGCTGTATGCGGAGGACGGCTCGCCCACGCCGATCGCCGAACTGGCTCCCGGTACCTGGTACTTGGCCGTCGAGCAGCGCGGTGCGACCCTGGTGGCCCAGACGCAGGACGGCCGCCGCGGCGTCCTCCAGGACACCACGGGGATTCAGCGCGGCTGACCCCCACGGCACCTCGCGGCCCCTCGCCCTTCCGGGCGGGGGGCCGTTGTCGTACAGTCACCCGCCGACAGGCAACTGACAGGCCGTCAGCAACCAGGGGGCATGCAATGAGGCTCGGGCTCGCACTCGGCTATTGGGGGCGCGGCCCCGACCCCGGCCACCTCGCCCTCGCCCAGGAGGCCGAGCGGCTCGGCTACGACTCGGTGTGGACCGCCGAGGCGTGGGGCTCGGACGTCTTCACGCCGCTGACCTGGATCGCCGCGCGGACCTCACGGATCAGGCTCGGCACGGCCGTCGCGCAGATGGCGGCGCGCTCCCCCGTCACCACCGCCATGCACGCCCTCACCCTCGACCACCTCTCCGGCGGCCGGATGATGCTCGGCCTCGGCCTGTCGGGGCCGCAGGTGGTGGAGGGCTGGTACGGGCGGCCCTTCCCGAAGTCGCCGCTGACCGCGACCCGGGAGTACGTCGAGGTCGTCCGCCAGGTGCTGCGGCGCGAGGGCCCGGTGGAGCTGGCCGGCCGCTTCCACGCCCACCCCTACCGGGGCGAGGACGGCACCGGCCTCGGCAGGCCGCTCAAGCCGATCACGCATCCGCTCCGGGCCGACCTGCCGGTCCTGCTCGGCGCGGAGGGGCCGAAGAACATCGCGCAGACGACGCGGATCGCGGACGGCTGGCTGCCGCTGTACTGGTCACCGACGCGCACGGACGTGTACGAGGCCTCGCTCGACGGCCTGCGCCAGGGCTTCACCATCGCCCCGATGGCACGGGCGAAGGTCTGCGACGACGTCGCCGAGGGCCTGCTCCCCGTCAAGGCCATGCTCGGCTTCTACATCGGCGGCATGGGGCACGCCACCCGCAACTTCCACGCCGACCTTATGGCGCGCATGGGGTACGAGGAGGAGGCGCGGCGCGTCCAGGAACTGTTCCTCGCGGGCCGCAGGGAGGAGGCCGTGCGCGCGGTGCCGGACGCCTTCGCCGACGAGATCTCCCTGGTCGCGCGCGAACGCGTCGCCGAGCGGCTGGCGCTGTGGCGCGCGGGCCCGGTCACCGACCTGCTGCTCCTCGCGCCGGACCCGCACACGCTGCGCGTCCTCGCCGACCTCAACTCCTAGCCGCCTAGCCCTTCTTCAGCTCACCGGCCGACGGCACCTTGTCCTTGACCTCCGCCCCCGCGCCCTTGCCCGCGTCCTTCACGGAGTTGATGACGCCGTCGAAGGAGTTCACGATCGAATCCGTCGACTCGCCCTTGCGGAGTTTGGCGGGCAGGTCCTTCAGGGAGTCGATGCCGGCGGTCAGGGGTGCCACCGCCTTGGCGAGGGTCGGGTCCCCCTGGGCGTTCTTCGTCGCCGCCTTCAGCCGGTTGTACGTGAACGCGCCCGCGAGGCCCGCCTTGACCAGGGCCGTGGTCCGGCCGTTCGCGCCCTTCTTGAACTTGCCCGCGCGGAACGGCTTCACGATCCACTGGTACGTGGCGCCCGCGGCGAGCCCCGCGTTGGCGACGAAGCGGGTCTTGGCGAACTTCTGCTTCTCGGCGGTGCTGGTGCCGGAGGGCGTTGCCGCGCTGTCCTTGTCGTCGCTGCCGCAGGCCGTCGCTCCGACGAGCAGGGTGCAGCACAGGGTGAGGGAGACTCCGGCACGGCGGACGGATACGGGGCTGGGCACGGCAGCGGCCTCCAGGGGTGAGCGGTCCTCCCGGCAGCCTCACCCCGGCCGGGAGGGACCGCCACCGGGGCGGGCCCGTACGGGTTTCGGCGGGCGCGAACCCGGTACCCGGCCTCCATGTCCCCAGGTCGACGCACACGCGGCAGCAGCGCAGCGCAGATCATCGTGGTCATCGCGGATGTCATGGCCCTGATCCTCGGGCTGTGGATTCTGATGTACCTCCTGGACGCCAATCGCGCCAACGACCTCGTCCAGTTCGTCCATGACGTGGCCCGCTGGCTCGCGGGGTGGTCCCATGACCTGTTCACCTTCGACGAGGCGTGGGCCAGGGTCGTCGCGGGCTACGGCCTCGCGGCGGTCGTGTACCTGCTGGTGGGCCACGCGGTCGCTGGCCGCCTGCGCAGGTACTGAGGGCGCCGGCGCAATCCGGGGCCCGGCGCGGAGCGGACGTGCCCGCCTGCCTAGAGTGCGGGCATGCCGACCTCGCCGTACCTGCAGGAGATCACCGCCGACAACTTCGAGACCGCGGTCGCTCTGCGGGTCCGGCCCGACCAGGAGCACTTGGTGGCCCCGGTGGTGAGGTCCCTCGCGGAGGCGTACGTCCATCCCGGCGTCGCCTGGCCCCGGCTCATCCGCGACGGCGACGAGGCCGTGGGGTTCCTCATGGCCTTCTTCGGCATCGACTGGACCGGCGAAGGCACCGACTTCCGCTCCGGGCTCTGGCGTCTCACCATCGCGGACGGGCAGCAGGGCCGGGGGTACGGACGCTTCGCGGTGGAGGCCCTGGCCGCGGAGATCCGCCGGCGCGGCGGCACCAGCCTGACGACCACCTGGCATCCGGGCCCGGGCGGCCCGGCCGGCTTCTACCGGTCCCTCGGCTTCCGCCCGACCGGAGAGACGAGCGGAGACCAGGTGGTGGGGGTGCTGGACCTGCGCTGAGCCCGGGGCGCGGCCGGCAGGCGGGCCCCGGCCGGGCAACGCCTCAGCGCGGCGCCTCGCAGCACTCCGGGGCGAGGCCCCGCGGCAGCCGGTCACCGGAGAAGACCGCGCAGGTCGCCTCGTCGCCGCCGAGCGCCGCCACCGCGAGGAGCAGGGAGCCCGCCGTCCAGGTGGTCAGCTCCTCGGGCCAGACCGCCTTGTCGTCGAAGACGTACCCCGTCCAGTACAGGCCGCTTTCCGGGTCGCGCAGGTGCTGGATGGACTGGAGGATCTCCAGGGCGCGGTCCGACTCCCCCACCATCCACAGGGCGAGGGCCAGTTCGGCGCTCTCACCGCCGGTGACCCAGTTGTTCGGGATGACGCAGCGCACGCCGAGATCCGGCACCACGAAGCGGTCCCAGCCCTCCTCGATGCGCGCCTTGGCCGCCTCGCCGGTCAGCGCGCCGCCGAGGACGGGGTAGTACCAGTCCATCGAGTAGCGGTTCTTGTCGAGGAACCGCTCGGGGTGGTGGCCGATGGCGTGCGCGAGGGCGCCGGCCGCCAGCTCCCAGTCGGGCTGCGGCTCCCCGCGCTGCTCGGCGACGGCGAGGGCGCAGCGCAGCGCCTGGTGGATCGAGGAGCAGCCGGTGAGCAGCGCGTCGGTGACCGGCGTGCCGTCGGCCTCCCGCTTCCAGCCGATCTGCCGCCGGGCTGCTGGAGCGCGAGGACGAACTCGACGGCGGCGAACACGGCGGGCCACATGCGGTCCAGGAACGCCTCGTCGCCGGTGGCGAGGTAGTGGTGCCAGACGCCGACGGCGAGGTAGGCGCAGAAGTTGGTCTCGCGGCTCCGGTCGGTGACGTCGTGCGGGTCCCCGTCGGCGTACGCGGCGTACCAGGAGCCGTCCGGGTTCTGGTGGCGGGCCAGCCAGTCGTAGGCGCGTCCGGCGGCGGCGTGCTCGCCGGCGGCGTCCAGGGCCATGGCGGCCTCGGTGTGGTCCCACGGGTCGAGGTGGTGTCCGCGGAACCACGGGATGGCGCCGTCCTCGCGCTGGACGGCGAGGATGCCGCGTACCGTCGCCGTCGCCTGATCGGCCGTCAGGACACCGGGCAGGATGAGGTGTTCGGTCCGTTCGGGGCTCGTCACTTGGCGGCCACCGCGGCGTCGGCGTCCGCTGCGCCCACGGGCAGGTGCGGCTTGGTCGCGTACGCCACGAAGCTCTTGCCGACGACGGGGTTGAGCAGCCGCTCGGCGACGCGTGTGGCGAGGGGCTTCTTCATGATGTCCCAGACGAGCAGCTTGTGGTACGCCCGCACGGGCAGCGCCTTGTCGTTGTCGACGCCGAACGCGCACTTCAGCCACCAGTACGGGGCGTGCAGCGCGTGCGCGTGGTGCGTGCCGTACGGCTTGAGGCCCGACTCCCGCATCCTGGCGAGGAGTTCGTCGGCCTTGTAGATGCGGATGTGGCCGCCCTCGACCTCGTGGTAGGCGTCGCTGAGCGCCCAGCAGACCTTCTCGGGGCCGTAGCGCGGGACGGTGACGGCGATGCGGCGCCGGGCTTGAGGACGCGGACCATCTCGGCGAGGACGCCCTTGTCGTCGGGGATGTGCTCCATGACCTCGGAGATGATCACGACGTCGAACGAGGCGTCGGGGAAGGGGAGGTTGAGCGCGTCCCCCTCCATCGCGGTGGCGGTCGCGCCCGCCGGGGCCTCGCCCGCCTCCTTCATCGCGGCGAACCACTTGGCGACCTCGCGGATCTCCTCGGCGTTCCGGTCGAGGGCCACCACCCGCGCGCCGCGCCGGTAGCACTCGAAGGCGTGCCGGCCCGCGCCGCACCCCAGATCGAGGACGCGGTCGCCCGCGGCGAGCGGGAAGCGGGTGAAGTCGACGGTCAGCAGCATCGATGGCTCCCGGAGTGCGTCGGAGTGGCCGCGGTGCGGCCGGGGTTCGTGGCGGCGGAGCGGCGGATGGCCTCGCGGTAGCGGTCGGCCGTTCCCTTGGCGGCCTGCGCCCAGGTGAACTTCCGCAGGACGCGCTCGCGGCCCGCGTGGCCGAGGCGGGCGCGCAGCTCGCGGTCGCCGAGGAGCCGGTCGCGGTGGCCAGCGCACCCGCGTCGCCCTGGCGGCACCGCGAGGCAGGTCTCGCCGTCGGGGCCCGCGACCTCCGGGATCGCGCCGCCGGTGGTCGCGACCAGCGGCGTGCCGGTCGCCATGGCCTCGGCCGCGGGGAGGGAGAACCCCTCGTACAGCGAAGGGACGCAGGCGACCTGCGCGGAGCGGACGAGGTCGACCAGTTCGGCGTCGGTGATGCCCTTGACGAACTCGACGGCACCCGCGAGGCCGTAGCGCTCGATGGCCTGGGCGACGGGTCCGTCCTCGGCGCGCTTGCCGACGACGACGAGGTGGGCGCCGGGGTGTTCGGCGCGGACCTTGGCGAGCGCCTCGACGAGGTGGACCAGGCCCTTGAGCGGGACGTCGGCGCTGGAGGTCGTCACGATGCGGCCCGGCACCTCGGGCACGGCCGGGTCGGGCGAGAAGAGGCCGGTGTCGGCGCCGATGTGGACGACGTCGACGCGGTCCTCGCGCACCCCGAGGTGGTCGATGATCTCCTGGCGTGAGGAGCCGGAGACGGTGAGGATGGACGGGAGGCGGCGCGCGACGCGCTTCTGCATGCGGGTGAACGCGTACCAGCGGCGGACGGAAAGGCGGCGCTTGAGGTCGGGCGCGGCGTCCAGCTCCAGCTGCCGGTCGACGGTGATGGGGTGGTGGATGGTGGTGACCAGGGGCGCGCCGAGGTCGCCCAACAGGCCGTAGCCAAGGGTCTGGTTGTCGTGCACGACGTCGAAGTCGCCGCGCCGGGCCCGCAGATGGCGCCGGGCCCGCAGGCTGAACGTGGCGGGCTCGGGGAAGCCGCCGGTCCACATGGTCGCCACTTCGAGCGCGTCGATCCAGTCGCGGTACTCGTCGCGCCTGGGCGTGCGGAAGGGGTCCGGGGAGCGGTAGAGGTCCAGGCTCGGCAGTTCGGTGAGCCGGAGGCCCTCCAGGCCCTCGCCCTCGTCGAGGACGGGGTAGGGCTGCGAGCCGATGACCTCGACGCTGTGGCCGAGCCGGGCCAGCTCGCGCGAGAGATGGCGTACGTAGACACCCTGGCCCCCGCAGAACGGGTTCCCCTTGTACGTGAGGAGGGCGATGCGCAGCGGTCGGTCGCCGTCGGCGTCGGAACCCTTGCGGGGGCCCGCTTCCATGGCCTCAGCGGTCACTCTCGGCCCCCTTCTCCGTGCAGTTGTCCGCGAGGTTACGCCGGGACGGTAACCTAGAACAAGTTTCAGACTTGATCGCCGAGTGATCGCTGAGTGATCGCTGAGTGATCGCCGAACGCGCTCTGAATCTACCGGCAGGTAGGCGAGCTGTAAGGCCCGGATCAGGTGATTCGCGCCACGACATGCTCCCTGCCATGCTGTGCGATCTCGGGAGGCGATTTCCAAAGGGGCATCGACATGACAGCGGAGGCCAAGGCGGCGAACCCTGCGACGCCGCCCCTCACGGAGCGCCAGGAGGCGCGCCGGCGCCGCATCCTGCACGCCAGCGCGCAACTGGCCAGCCGCGGCGGCTTCGACGCCGTGCAGATGCGCGAGGTCGCCGAGGCGGCGGGCGTCGCCCTCGGCACCCTCTACCGCTACTTCCCCTCCAAGGTGCACCTGCTGGTGGCGACCATGCAGGACCAGCTCCAGCACATGCACACCACGATCCGCAAGCGCCCGCCGGGCGGTGAGACAGCCGCCGAGCGGGTCGCGGAGACGCTGATGCGGGCCTTCCGCGCCCTCCAGCGCGAACCGCACCTGGCGGACGCGATGGTGCGTGCCCTGACCTTCGCCGACCGCTCGGTGAGCCCCGAGGTCGACACGGTCTCGCGGCTGACGACGGCGATCATCCTGGACGCGATGGGCCTGCCGGAGCCGCCGACCGCGCAGCAGCTCTCCGCCGTGCGGGTCATCGAGCACACCTGGCACTCCGCGCTGATCACCTGGCTGTCGGGGCGGGCGTCGATCGCCCAGGTGAAGATCGACATCGAGACCGTCTGCCGCCTCATCGACCTCACGGCCACGCCCCGCGCCTGACACCCGCGCCCGGGCCTCACTCCTCGGGCGGGAACACGGCCTCCCCGCTGTCGGCCAGCGTGAGGGTGATCGCCTCGACCGGGCAGCCCTCGGCGGCCTCCAGGACCCGCTCGTCGGCGTCCCGCTCCGGCGCCGCGGGGCGGGACTGCCGGGCGGAGTCCAGGGCGAAGGCGCCGGGCGCGATGCTCACGCACATGCCCGAGCCGATGCAGACCGACCGGTCGACCTCGACGTGCCAGCGGTCGCCCATCAGGCGCCACTCCCCTCATGGCCGGCGGGCAGGTGGATCATCTTGTGCTCGAAGAACTCGCCGTACCCCTCGGGCCCGAACTCGCGGCCGAGTCCGGAGTTCTTGTAGCCGCCGAAGGGGCCGAGCATGTCGAGGCTGAAGGTGTTCACGGAGTACGTTCCGGTGCGCACCCGGCGGGCGATGTCGATGCCGCGCTCCACGTCGGCGGTCCACACGCTGCCGCTCAGGCCGTAGTCGGAGTCGTTGGCGATCCGGACGGCCTCCTCCTCGTCGCCGTACGGGAGCAGGCAGATGACGGGGCCGAAGATCTCCTCGCGGGCGATGCGCATGGAGTTGTCGACGTCGCCGAAGAGGGTCGGTTCGACGTACCAGCCCTGGTCGAGCCCGGGGGGACGGCCGCCGCCCGCGAGGATCTTGGCGCCCTCCTCCTGGCCGATGCGGATGTAGTCCAGGGAGCGCCGCTGCTGCCGCTCGGCGACGAGCGGGCCGAGTTCGGTCGCGGGGTCCATCGGGTCGCCGACCTTGAGCGCGGACGCGGCGGCGGCGAAGGCGTCGGCGAACTCGTCGTAGCGGGTGCGCGGCACGAGGATGCGGCTCTGGGCCACGCACGCCTGGCCGTTGATCATCCAGGCGAACGGCACGATGCCGGCGACGGCGCCCGCCGCGTCGGCGTCGGGCAGGATCACGGCGGCCGACTTGCCGCCGAGTTCCAGGGTGACGCGGGTGAGGTTGCGGGCGGCGACCTCCATGACGCGTTTGCCCGCGGCGACGGACCCGGTGAAGGACACCTTGTCGACGCCGGGGTGCCCGACGAGGTACTCGCTGACCTCGCGGTCGGCCGAAATGATGGAGAGCACGCCTTCCGGCAGGCCCGCCGCCGCGGCGATCTCCGCGAGGACGTACGCGTCGAGCGGCGCCTCGGGCGAGGTCTTCAGGACCACCGGGCAGCCGGCGAGCAGCGCGGGGGCGAGCTTGGCGGCGGCGGTGAACTGCGGGACGTTCCAGGGCACGACGGCCGCGACGACGCCGACCGGCTCGCGGCGCACGAGCAGTTTCCCGAGGACTCCGTCGCGGCTCTCCTCGTAACGGAAGTCGCGGGCGACGGTGAGCGCCGCGTCCCACACCATCATCGCGGCGAGGGCCTGCACCATCACACTGGAGGTGTACGGGGTGCCGTTCTCGGAGCTGATGATGCGGGCGATCTCCTCGTGGCGCACCGCGAAGCCGTCCTTGATCCTGGTGACGACCGCGATCCGCTCGTCCAGGGACATGCGCGGCCAGGGGCCTTCGTCGAACGCCTTGCGCGCGGCGGCGACGGCGCGGTCCACGTCGGCGGGGGCGGCGTGCGGCACGCGGGCGAAGACCTGGCCGGTGTGCGGGGAGACGACGTCGATGACGTCCTTGCCGAGCGGGTCCACCAACTCCCCGCCGATGAACAGCTGTCCGTGTTCCACGAGCTCCGTCATGGCTGACTGCCTCCTGCGGGGGGCTTCCTGACGCCGGTTCCTGACGCTGGTTCCTGACGTTGTTTCAGAACTGATACCAGTTCCATTCCGAGGAGTCCACGCGCTGAACCGCCGTCCGTCAACTCCACGCTAGTTCCGCGCACTTGGGCGGCCATTGAAACCAGTTCTAGTTATAGTGGGCATCCGCCGACGAGAGACGAGGCGCCCATGACCACCCCGCAGGTGACCGAACCGCCGGTGATCGAGCACGGCGGTGGTGTCTGGAGCGTCAAGGTCCCGATCCCCGACAACCCCCTCGGCTGCACCCTCGTCCACCTCCTGGACACCGACGACGGCCCGGTCCTGATCGACACCGGCTGGGACGACCCCGCCTCCTGGTCCACACTGACCGCCGGGCTCGGCCTGTGCGGCGTCGCCGTCGAGGACGTACGCGGTGTGGTCATCACGCACCACCACCCCGACCACCACGGCCTGTCCGCGCAGGTCCGCGAGGCGTCCGGGGCGTGGATCGCGATGCACGCGGCGGACGCCTCCGTCGTGCGCCGCACCCGCGCCAACCCGCCCGAGCGCTGGTACGGCTACCTGGCCGCGAAGCTCAGCGCGCGGGGCGCCCCCGCCGAGCACGTCGCGCCGCTCCTGGGCGCCCGGGACGCGGACCGCCCGAGCCGGCTGCCCGGCCTCGACCCGGCCCTGCCCGACCGCGGGATCGCCCCCGGCGAGCTGCTGGACCTGCCGGGCCGCCGCCTGCGCGCCGTCTGGACGCCCGGCCACACCCCCGGCCACGTCTGCCTGCACCTGGAGGAGGCCCACCCGGCGGGACTGCGCGGCACCGGCCGCCTCTTCTCCGGCGACCACCTGCTGCCCGGCATCACCCCAGCACATCGGCCTGTACGAGGACCCGGACGACGACACGGTCACCGACCCCCTCGGGGACTACCTGGACTCCCTGGAGCGCGTCGGCCGCCTCGACCCGGCCGAGGTGCTGCCCGCCCACCAGCACGCGTTCACCGACGCCCCGGCCCGCGTCCGGGAACTCCTGGCCCACCACGAAGAACGCCTGACCGGCCTGCTCGCCCTCCTCTCCGAACCCCTCACCCCCTGGAGCCTCGCCGCGCGCATGGAGTGGAACCGCCCCTGGGCCGAGATCCCCTACGGCTCGCGCACCATCGCGGTCTCGGAGGCCGAGGCCCATGTGCGGCGCCTGGTGAAGCTCGGGCGGGCGGAGGCGGTGGCGGGCAGCGACCCGGTGACGTACGTGGCGGTGTGACCGGGGGCGCGCGCGGACCGGCCGGTAGAGTGACCGGGTCGTCCTCACGTCCGCGCAGGGGGAAGCCGGTGCGAATCCGGCGCTGACCCTTCCCCGAGCTCTCGGCTTGGTTCGAGCAGGGGAGGCCCCATTCCGTGTACCGCTCGGCGGTAAGCCGGAAGGCCCGGCGCGGAACCGTGACCGGCTCGCTTCATCGGGACCCCCGATGAGCGGCACCGTCGAGGTATACGGAGCCGGAGCCGCCCGGAAGCCGTGCCCGCACGGTCCGTGCCGCCCCGCTCCCCGCAGGGAGAGGCAACCCGCCGCATCATGAACGTTCGCCGCAGCGCAGCGGTCCTGGCCGCCGTCGCCGTGTTCGGCTCGGCCGCCGCACCGGCCGCTTTCGCGGACGACGCCCCGTCGCCCTCGACCGCGCTCCCCTCGGGCCTGTACGGCAAGTCGGACCCGAAGTTCGACGGCGTCTTCCGGCAGTCGTACGCCCTGCTCGCCCTGGACACCGCGGATGTCCGGCCCGCCCGGAAGGCCGTGACCTGGCTGACCGGGCAGCAGTGCGCGAGCGGTGGCTTCGCCGCCTACCGCGCCGACGCGAGCGAGCCGTGCAACTCCAAGACGCCGGTCGACAGCAACTCCACCGCCGCCGCCGTCCAGGCCCTCGCCGCCCTCGGCGGCGACGACAAGAGCCAGGACAAGGGACAGGACAAGAGCCTGGCCGAGACGGTCGACAAGGGCGTGGCCTGGCTGAAGTCCGTGCAGAACCAGGACGGCGGCTGGGGCTGCAACCCCGGTCTGCCCTCCGACGCCAACTCCACCGGCATCGTCGTCGGCGCCCTCGCCGCGGCCGGGGAGAACCCCGCGGACGTCAAGTCGCAGAAGGGCAGGTCGGCCTACGACGCGCTGCCGAAGCTCGCCATGGACTGCGGCAAGGGCGACGGCGCCTTCGGTCTCGCCGACGCCAAGTCCGGCAAGCTCTCGCCGAACGCGGACGCCACCGCGGCCGGTGTGCTCGGCAGCCTCGGCAAGGGCCTCGTCGTGACACCGGGCAAGAAGGCCGCGGGCGAGGCCCCCAAGTGCGCGAAGCCCGCCACCGCCTCACAGGCGGCGAGCAACGGCACGGGCTTCCTGCTGAAGCTGCTCGGCAAGCACGACGACCACCTCATGTCCGCCATGCCGGGCGCCAAGGACCAGCCGGACCAGGGCAACACCGCCGACGCCGTGGTCGCCCTCGCCGCCGCCGGGCAGAGCGAGCAGGCCGGGAAGTCCGCCGAGTGGCTCGCGAAGAACTCCGCGGCCTGGGCGAAGCAGTCCGGCCCCGCCGCCTACGCCCAGCTCGTCTTCGCCGCCCGCGCGGCCGGCATGGACCCCCGTGACTTCGGCGGCGCCGACCTCGTCGAGCGGCTGACCGCCCAGGGCCCGCCGCCGGAGAAGGGCTCCGCGTCGGACTCCGCCGCGGACGCGAGTCCGACGAGAAGAAGGAGGACGGAGGCGTCAGCATCTGGTGGATCATCGGCGTCGGCATGGTCGCCGGCATCGGCATCGGCTTCCTGTACAGCGCCAACCGCAAGAAGCAGCAGCCGTGACGCGGGGCCGGACGGGCCGGACTCGGGGCCACGGGTGGCGCGGGCGCACGGCGGTCGGGGCGCTGCTCGCCGCGCTGCTGTGCGTCCTCGCCGCCGCGCCCTCCCCGGCCGCCGGCTACCGCTACTGGTCGTTCTGGGACCGGGACGGCGACACCTGGACGTACGCCACTCAGGGCCCCGGCACCGCCCGCCCCGAGGACGGTGCCGTGCAGGGGTTCCGCTTCGCGGTCTCGGCGAACTCCCAGGACGCCGCCAAGCCGCGCGGACCGCGGTCTTCTCCGACATCTGCGCGAAGACGCCCGCCCGGGACGGCCGCAAGCGGGTGGCTCTCGTCCTCGACTTCGGTACGCGCGAGGACGCGCCGCGCGGTGAGTCGCCGCCCGCACGGCGGGTGGCCTGCGCGCGGGTCGCGCGGGACGCCACCAGCGCGGAGGCGCTCGCCTCGGTCGCCGCGCCGCTGCGCTACGACAGCAAGGCGCTGCTGTGCGCCGTCGACGGCTACCCGAAGTCGGGCTGCGGCGAGCAGGTCTCCGCGGACGGGACGGACCGCTCCCGCGCCGGGGAGAAGGAGCACCAGGACCAGGACGACGGCGGGCCCTCCGTGGGTCTGATCGCCGGGATCGCCGTGGTGGCGGCGCTCGGCGGCGCCGCGTTCTGGCAGACCCGGCGCCGTCGCGGCTGACGCGGCACCGGACTCGGACACGGACAGCACGATGAGGGACCTGACCGGCCATGCCCGCGCGGCGGCCTCCTGAGCCGCCGCCGCGCCCCCGAGGCGCACCGGAGCAACGCCCTGCACCCGGGCGCCTGGTGGGTGTGGGCGCTCGGGCTCGGCACCGCCGCGTCCCGGACGACGAACCCGCTGCTGATCGCGCTGCTGATCGGCGTCGCGGGCTATGTGGTGGCGGCGCGTCGGACCTCGGCGCCGTGGGCGAAGTCGTACGGCGCGTTCGTGAAGCTGGCGCTGCTCGTCATCGGCATCCGGCTGGTCTTCGCGATCGTGCTGGGGTCGCCGATCCCGGGCACGCACGTCCTGGTGACGCTGCCGGAGGTTCCGCTGCCCGACTGGGCCAAGGGTGTGCGCATCGGCGGCCGGGTCACGGCGGAGGGCGTGCTCTTCGCGCTCTACGACGGGATCAGACTGGCCGGCCTGCTGATCTGTGTCGGCGCGGCGAACGCCCTGGCGAGCCCGTCCCGGCTGCTGAAGTCGCTGCCGGGCGCGTTGTACGAGGTCGGGGTCGCCGTCGTGGTGGCGATGACCTTCGCGCCGAACCTCATCGCGGACGTGCAGCGGCTGCGGTCCGCGCGGCGGCTGCGGGGGCGCTCCGACAAGGGTGTGCGGGGGCTGCTCCAGGTCGGCCTGCCGGTCCTGGAGGGCGCCTTGGAGCGGTCGGTGGCGCTGGCCGCCGCCATGGACGCGCGGGGCTTCGGCCGCAGCGCCGCCGTGCCCGCGGGTGTGCGCAGGGCCATCGCCGCGCTGACGCTGGGCGCCTGCGGCGTCTGCGTGGGGACATACGGACTGCTGACCGCGCAGGGCGCTCGTACGGCGTGCCCGTGCTGGTGGCCGGGCTGCTGGCGGCGCTCGCGGGGCTGCGGCTGGGGGGCCGCCGTGCCGTGCGCACCCGCTACCGGCCCGACCGGTGGGGTGTGCGGGCCTGGCTGGTCTCCGGGTCGGGGATCGCCGTGGCGGGCCTGGTGATCTGGGCCGCGTCGTCCGACCCGGCGGCCCTGCACCCCGGCGTCGTACCGCTGATCGCGCCCGCGCTGCCGCTGTGGCCCGCGCTGGCGGTGCTCCTCGGACTGCTGCCGGCCTTCGTGGCGCCGGCACCGCCGACCCCGGCGCTTCCCTCCCCCGTATCAGCCAAGGAGACCTCATGATCCGCTTCGAGGACGTCTCCGTGACGTACGAGGGCGCTGCGGGGCCCACCGTCCGGGGCGTCGACCTCACCGTCCCCGAGGGTGAACTGGTGCTGCTCGTCGGCCCGTCCGGGGTCGGCAAGTCGACATTGCTCGGCACGGTCAGCGGTCTCGTGCCGCACTTCACGGGCGGCACCCTGCGCGGCCGGGTGACCGTGGCGGGCCGTGACACCCGTACCCACAAGCCGCGCGAACTCGCCGACGTCGTCGGCACGGTGGGCCAGGACCCCCTCGCCCACTTCGTGACGGACACCGTCGAGGACGAACTGGCGTACGGCATGGAGTCGCTCGGTCTCGCGCCGGATGTGATGCGCCGCCGGGTGGAGGAGACCCTCGACCTGCTCGGCCTCGCCGACCTGCGCGACCGCCCCATCGCGACGCTCTCCGGTGGTCAGCGCCAGCGCGTCGCGATCGGCTCGGTCCTCACTCCTCACCCCCAGGTCCTCGTCCTGGACGAGCCGACCTCCGCGCTCGACCCGGCCGCCGCCGAGGAGGTCCTCGCGGTGCTCCAGCGGCTCGTCCACGACCTGGGCACGACGGTGCTGATGGCCGAGCACCGGCTCGAACGGGTCGTGCAGTACGCGGATCAGGTGCTGCTGCTCGCGGCGCCGGGCGAGCCGCCGGTGCTCGGCGACCCGGCGGAGCTGATGGCGCGCTCCCCCGTCTTCCCGCCGGTGGTCGCCCTCGGGCGTCTCGCGGGCTGGTCGCCGTTGCCGCTGACCGTGCGGGACGCGCGGCGCAGGGCGGGCGCGCTGCGGGAGCGGCTCGCGGACCGCGCGCGCGCGCCAGGAGGAGACGGCGTACGCCCCGTGGAGCGGCCGTCCGGCCGGTGGCCCCGGCTGCGCAAGGAACGTACGTACGACACCGACAAGACGGCGGCGGCGCGCGTCGAACGCCTCGCCGTGCGGCGCGGCCGCGTCGAGGCGCTGCGCCGCGTCGACCTGCGGTGACGCCCGGTGAGACGGTCGCCCTCATGGGCCGCAACGGCGCCGGGAAGTCCACGCTCCTGTCCACCCTGGTCGGCCTCCTCGAACCCACCTCGGGCACCGTCCGCGTCGGCGGCGCCGTCCCGCACCGCACCGCCCCGCGCGAGCTGGTCCGGCACGTCGGCCTGGTCCCCCAGGAACCGCGCGACCTGCTCTACGCGGACACCGTGACCGCCGAGTGCGCCGCCGCCGACCGGGACGCGGACGCCGCGCCCGGCACGTGCCGCGCCCTGGTGAGCGAGCTGCTGCCGGGCATCGCGGACGACACGCACCCCCGGGACCTCTCCGAGGGCCAGCGGCTCGCGCTCGCCCTGGCGATCGTGCTGACCGCGCGCCCTCCCCTTCTCCTCCTCGACGAGCCGACCCGCGGCCTGGACTACGCGGCCAAGGCCCGCCTGGTCACGATCCTGCGGGGCCTCGCCGCCGAGGGCCACGCGATCGTGCTGGCCACGCACGACGTGGAGCTGGCCGCCGAGATCGCCCACCGGGTGGTGATCCTCGCGGACGGCGAGGTCGTCGCGGACGGCCCGACCGACCCCGCAGATCGTGGTGTCCTCGCCCTCCTTCGCACCCCAGGTCACCAAGATCCTGGCGCCGCGGGAGTGGCTGACGGTGGCGCAGGTGCGCGAGGCGCTGGGCGCGGCAGGGGACGCGTCGTGAGCGCCGCGACCGCAGGCCCGGCCCGTCCGCCTCGGCCCCCGCTCGATCGTGGCGCTCGCGCTGGCCAGCGCCGTGGGGGTGGCCGCGTTCGGGTGGCCGCTGCTCGCGGACGGCGACTCGGGCATCGGTACGCACGCGGGGGACGCGCCCTGGCTCTTCGCGGCGCTGCTGCCGCTGCTGCTCGCCGTGGTCGTGGTACCATCGCGGACGTCGGCCTGGACGCCAAGGCCATCGCCATGCTGGGCGTGCTGGCCGCGGCGGGGGCGGCGCTGCGGCCGCTGGGCGCGGGCACGGCGGGCATCGAGCCCATGTTCTTCCTGATGGTGCTGAGCGGGCGGGTGCTGGGCCCCGGCTTCGGGTTCGTGCTCGGGGCGGTGTCGATGTTCGCCTCGGCGCTGCTCACCGGGGGCGTCGGGCCGTGGATGCCCTTCCAGATGCTGTCGATGGGGTGGGTCTGCATGGGCGCGGGGCTGCTGCCGGGCGCCGGCACGCTGCGGGGCCGCGGGGAGCTGTGGCTGCTGGCCGCCTATGGGGCGGTGGCCTCGGTCCTGTACGGCACGGTCATGAACCTCCAGGGCTGGCCCTACCTCGGCGGCCTGGCCACCGGTGTCTCCTTCGTGCCCGGCGACCCCCTCGCGGAGAACCTGGCCCGCTTCGTCGCGTACTGCCTGGCCACGTCGCTGGGCTGGGACCTGCCGCGGGCCGTGGTGACGGTCGTCCTGAGTCTCGCGCTCGGGCCGGCCGTCCTGAAGGCGCTGCGGCGGGCCACGCGGCGGGCGGCTTTCGAGGCGCCGGTCACATTCGAGGCCCCCAAGCCGTAGGGGAAGTTGAGCGCTGCGTGACATCGGCGGCGCGGATGCGTGAGGCGGCCCACAGGACCTAGGTCCTCTACTACGCGGGGCCGTACCTTTCGGACTTGACGTACACGTGTCAATCACCGGCCTGACCTGGGGATTGAGAGCCACGTCACAGAGGGGACATTCGGCGGGGGTGCGACTTCCACTAGTAAAGGGGGGCATTGCGGCGGGCTTCCCGGCCTGTTTCTCTGGAGGAGTCGCAAGGCGCCGACGCCCCCCACGGGACTCGGCGCCCTCGCATGTCCCCCACGTTTCACGGCGTGCCGCGACTCCCCCATCCCCCACCGGAAGGTCCTCTGTGTCCGCCTCGCTCATCCGCCGCATCGCTTCTCCGAAGAAGGCCAACCGGCGGCATCGTCGCCGCAGCCGCCACCGGCATGGTCTTCGCCGCGGCACCGGCCCAGGCAGCCACCCCGACCACCGCGAAGGCCGCCGCCCCGGCCGCCGCTCCCGCCGCCGCCCCGACGTCCGCCAAGGCCATCGCGAAGAAGCTGATCTCCGACCCGGCGCAGTTCGCCGCGTTCGACAAGATCGTCTCGCATGAGAGCGGCTGGAACGTCAGCGCGACGAACTCCTCCTCCGGCGCCTACGGCCTGGTCCAGGCGCTGCCCGCCTCGAAGATGGCTTCGGCGGGCGCGGACTGGAAGACCAACCCGGAGACCCAGATCAAGTGGGGCCTCGACTACATGAACGACCGCTACGGCAGCCCCGTCGGCGCCTGGAGCCACTGGCAGGCCAACGGCTGGTACTGACCCGGCCCAAAGAGGCGGCACTCCCCACCCGGGGGGTGCCGCCTTTTCCGTACCCCCACGCGAGGGGACGCGCCGGTATGCCCGCCCGAGGCACGCCCCCCCGACGGCGGACGGCTGCCATCGAGACGCGAGGGGACGTGCCGGTATGTCCGCCCGGAGCACGGCAAGCACGACCACGGAGCCCCGAAGCACAGGGCGGCAACGCAGGCGATAGCGAGGACGGACATACCGGCGCGGCCCCGCTCCCCACCCCGCGAGGCGACCACACACGAGGCCGCACCGAACAACCAGCCCCAGCACATAACACGCACCGCCCCACCCGCACCGAACAACCGGCCCCGCCACACAACACACACCGCCCCGCCCACCCGCACCGACCCCCGCTCAAAACATCAGCACCCCCCGAGCCACCCTCCCCCCCTCCGCATCCGCCACCGCCTTCCCGAAGTCCTCCACCGCGTACACCGCCGTCACCAGCTCATCCAGCAGCAGCCGCCCCTCCCCGTACAGCCGCGCGTACAGCGCGAAGTCCCGCTGCGGCGCCGAACTCCCGTACCGGCAGCCGAGAATCGCCTTGTCCAGGAAGAGCGAGGCGACCACGAACGACGCCTCCTCCGCCGCCCCCGGCATCCCGAGCAGCACCGCCTGCCCATGCCGGTCCAGCAGCTCCACGGCCTCCCGTACCAGCGACACCCGCCCCACGCACTCGAAGGCATGGTCGGCTCCATGCGGCAGCACCTCCCGCACGCCCTCCGCCGATGTCGACGAGAAGAAGTGCGTGGCGCCGAACTGCCGGGCCACGGCCTCCTTCTCGGGGTTGGCGTCGACGGCGACGACGACCGAGGCGCCGGCGATCCGGGCGCCCTGCAGCACGTTGAGCCCGATCCCGCCCGTGCCGATGACGACCACGGTCTCCCCGGCGGCCACCCGGGCCCGGTTCAGCACGGCCCCCACGCCCGTCACCACCGCGCACCCGATCAGCGCCGCGGACGTCAGCGCGCGTCGTCCGGGATCTTCACGGCCTGCACGGCCTTGACGAGGGTCCGCTCGGCGAAGGCGGAGCTGGCCGCGAACTGGTACACCGGCGCACCGCCGCGCGAGAACGGCTGCCCGGGCCACCCGATGGCCCCCCGGCACATGGTCGGCCGCCCCCGCCCGCACTCCCCGCAGGCGCCGCAGTTCGCGATGGTGGACAGCGCCACATGGTCCCCGGGGGCCACATGCGTGACTCCGGAGCCCACCGCTTCCACCACGCCCGCCCCCTCGTGCCCGAGGACGACGGGCGACGGGAACGGAATGGTCCCGTCGATGACGGACAGGTCGCTGTGGCACAGCCCGGCGGCGGCCACCGCGACCAGCACCTCGCCGGGCCCCGGGTCCCGTACGTCCAGGTCCGTCACGACCTCGGCCCGCTCCCCGTCGAAGACGACACCTCTCACCACGCACCCCTCACCGAGGCCCCCTGGCCTCTCTCGGCAGGCCGAGCACGCGCTCGGCGATGATGTTGCGCTGTACCTCGTCCGAGCCGCCGTACAGGGTGTCGGCGCGGGTGAACAGATGGAGCCGCTGCGCTTCGTCGAGTTCGTACGGGGCCCGCGCGACCAGTCCGCCGGCCCGACGGCACCCGCCGCGCCCCGCACCAGCACGGCCAGCTCCCCGAGCCGCTGATGCCACCGCCCCCACAGCAGCTTGGCCACACTCGGCGCCCCGGCCGATGTCGCGCTCCCGCCCCCGGCCCCGCCCCCCAGCGTCCGCAACGCGTTCCACCGCATCACCCGCAGCTCCGCCCACGACCGCTCCAGCCGCCTCCCGCACCACGGCGTCCCGCACCGCCCCCGTGGCGACCGCCTCCCGCACCACGGCGGCCAACCCCTGCGCGAAGCCGATCTGTTGCGCCAGCGTCGAGGACGCCCGCTCGAACCCGAGCAACCCCATGGCGACCCGCCACCCCTGCCCCGCGCCCCCCACCGGATGGGCGGCACGCGCGCGTGCGCCGTCGAAGAAGACCTCGTTGAACTCGCAGGTCCCGGTCCAGCTGCCGGATGGGCCGCACCTCCACCCGCCCCGGCTGGTCCATCGGCACCAGCAGGAACGACAGCCCCCGGTGCCCCCGCGCCCCCTCCTCCGTGCGCGCCAGCACGAAGCACCAGTCGGCCTCGCGCGCCAGCGACGTCCAGATCTTCTGCCCGGTGACGGCGTACGTGTCCGCGTCCCGCACGGCCCGCGTCCGCACCCCGGCGAGGTCGGACCCGGCGTCCGGCTCGCTGTACCCCTGGCACCACAGCGCCTCGCCCCGGGCGATCGGCGGCAGGAACTCGGCGCGCTGCTCCTCGCTGCCGTACGCCAGGAGCGTCGGCGCGAGCAGGTTCTCGCCGATGTGCCCGCACCCGGCCGGGCGCCCGCGCGCGTGCATACTCCTCGGCCCACACGACCTGCTGGGTGAGCGTGGCCCGCCGGTTGCCGTACGCGTCGCTGTCCCAGCCGAGGCCGATCCAGCCGCCGCGCCCCAACTCCCGCTCCCAGGCCCGGCGTTCCGCCACCGCCTCGTGTTCGCTGCCGGGACGGCCCCGTCCGCGCACCCCCTCATGGCCGCCCGCGAGGTGTGCCGCGAGCCAGCGCCGCGCCTCCGTACGGAACGCCTCGTCGTCGGGCCCGAAGCCGAAGTCCACAGCCCGCCCCTCCCCCGCCTACGCGTTCGGCCGCGCCGCGTCGGCCGCCGCCCTGGCCATGGCCTCCACCTGCGCGAGGAGCGGCATGGGGTCGGTGCCGACCGTGCCGGGCAGGAAGTCGGCGATCTTCTCCGGGGTCCACGCCCCGTCCGCGTACCCGGCGCGCAGCTCGCGCGGCTGCGCCCAGACGGCGATCTTGGGCCCGGCGATCGTGTAGACCTGCCCGGTGATCTGCTCCTCGCGGGCCCGGTCGCTGAGCAGGTAGACGACGAGCGCCGCCACGTCCTCCGGCTCCCCGATCTCCGTCAGCTCCATGGGCACGTTCGCCGACATCCGCGTACGGGCGACCGGGGCCACCGCGTTGGCGCTCACCCCGTACTTGTGGAGGCCGAGCGCGGCGCTGCGGACCAGCGAGATGATCCCGCCTTTCGCGGCGCTGTAGTTGGCCTGCGCGACGGACCCCTGGTGGTTGCCGCTGGTGAAGCCGATCAGGGTGCCCGAGCCCTGCTTCCGCATGACCGCCGAGGCGGCCCGGAAGACGGTGAAGGTGCCCTTCAGGTGGGTGGCGACCACCGGGTCCCACTCCTCCTCCGACATGTTGAACAGCATCCGCTCGCGGAGGATGCCGGCGACGCACACGACGCCGTCGAGGCGGCCGTACTCGGCGAGGGCGACGTCGACGAGCCGCTGCCCGCCCGCCATGGTGGAGATGTCGTCCGCGACGGCGACGGCCTCGCCGCCGGCGGCCTGGATCTCCTTGACCACGGCGGCGGCCACCTCGCTGGTCGGCGCGCCGCCCGCCACGGAGATGCCGTAGTCGTTGACGACGACCTGCGCGCCCTCGGCGGCCGCGGCGAGCGCGACGGCCCTGCCGATGCCGCGCCCGGCGCCGGTGACGGCCACCACCTTGCCTGCCAAGAAGTTCCCCACGCCGGCCCCTTCCCGCGGTTTCTGACGGACCGTTAGATTTTATGGCCCGTCGGACACCGGAAGACAAGCCCCGCGGAGGACTCATGTCACTGCCGGCCGCGTTCCACGACATCGCCGCACGCGTGAACAACTGGGGGCGCTGGGGTGCCGACGACGAGATCGGCACGCTCAACCTCATCACCGACGACGTCGTACGGTCGGCCGCCGCCGAGGTCCGCTCCGGGCGCCGCGTCCCGCTCGCGCTGCCCCTGAAGGAGAACGGCGTACAGACGGGCCTGATCCCCGGCCGCGTGAACCCCCTGCACGCCATGGTGCAGATCAACCAGGAGCTGTTCGGCCCGGGCACGGTCGCCACCAGCGACGACACGGTGACGATGGGACTCCAGACGGCCACCCACTGGGACGCGCTCACCCACGTCTCGCACTCCGGGAAGATCTACAACGGCCGCCCCGCCGCCACCATCACCGCCCACACGGGCGCCCGGTTCAGCGGCATCGAGAAGGTCCCGTACATCGTCTCGCGCGGCGTCCTGCTGGACGTGGCCCGCACGAAGGGGCTCGGCCGACTGCCGGGTGATCACGCCGTGAGCCCCGAAGACCTTGACGAGGCGGCGGAGTTCGGCGGCGTCACGGTCCGCCGCGGCGACATCGTCCTCGTCCGCACCGGTCAGATCCAGGTCTATCTGGCGGGCGACCGGCACATGTACGGCCACCCGTCCCCCGGCCTCTCGGTGCGCACACCGGAGTGGTTCCACGCCCGGGACGTGGCGGCGGTCGCCGGCGACACCCTGACCTTCGAGATCTTCCCGCCGGAGATCGAGGGCCTGTGGCTGCCCGTGCACGCGCTCCACCTGGTCGAGATGGGGCTGACGCAGGGCCAGAACTGGGATCTGGAGAAGTTGTCCACAGCCTGTGCGGAAGAGGGCCGTTACGCTTTCCTGCTCTCCGCGATGCCCGAGCCGTTCGTCGGCGGGACGGGGACGCCCGTGGCGCCGGTGGCGGTGCTGTGACACCGCCGACCGCGGCGGCGGGGGCGGGGGGACGGAACGGCGGCGCGTCGGCTTCCGCCCCGAGCGCGATGCCGCGCGCCGCCATCCGGCTCGGCGCTCGACACTGCCCCTCATCACCCCGAGGGGACCGACGCCGACAACGCGACCCACATCTCGTCAAGGGCCTCCGTCACCGAGCGCCCTCGACGTCCCCTCGCGGCGAATCGCTGCACACAAGCGTGATCAATCGGACACGCTACGTCAACACCCTGCCGGGGATTAGCGGTCTATGCCCGATTTATCTCACCCGCGCACGGGCGCGCGCATCGTGGCACACGACGGCGCATCCGGGCTCAGGCCCGGAAAGGCCCCTGCCGAGGCTTCAAGCGGCCTCAGAAGGTGTCAGGCAACCCCATACGGCGTCAGACGGCTTCGTACGCCACGTCGGCGTCGGCGTCCGTGTCGTCGTACGACGCCCCGTCGAAGGTCACCGCGGCGACCCCGGCGTCACACCGGTCGACCTCGCACCAGATGCTCTTGCCGCCGCCCTCGGGCTGCCAGCCCCAGCGGTCGGCGAGCCCGTCGACGAGTTCCAGGCCGCGGCCGTTGGTGTCGTCACCGTCCGCGTGCCGCTGCCGTGGCGGGCGGGCGCTGCGGTCGGCCACCTCCACCCGGACCGTCCCCGGCGCGTCGTCGGGGACCCCGGGAAGGCACATGCGCAGGACCGCCGGACAGCCCGTGTGCACCACGGCGTTGGTGACCAGTTCCGAGATCAGCAGGATCAGCGTCTCGGCCACCGGCTCGTCGGCTTCTATGCCCGAGCCCGCCAGTCGGGAACGGGCCCATCTCCTGGCCCGCCCCACCTCCGCGGGGTCGGCCCCGACCTCCAGCTGAACTTGAAGCACCTGCACCGCTCACACCATCCGAACCGGCGGACACATCGCCTCGCGACTCCACGGGGTCACGGAACGTGATCCCCTTGGGAGACAGCATGATTGACGTTCAGTCACCCCAACAAGCGCTTCGGGCATATTCCAGCGCGAAGGAGTACGCGTGCTGCATACTGTGCGACGCGTAACGCGGGGGGTCGAACAGACGGGCACGAGGCCCGGTCCCGCACCGCGAGCGGCGCGCATCGCCTGGCCCGGAGCCGCCGCGGGGGCGACACCGGGAGGGCTCGGTCTCAGAACCACTCGCATCTCACACAAGGTACTAGAGGCGGACACCGACTCCGTGCCGTGACGAGTCCCGCCAGGACACAACCCGGTATCGACGCTCCGTCAACACTGCGTAGCGTGACCATCCGCCGCCTCTCCCCCGTCACAGTGCGTCAGTAAGCGCCTCCTCGGCCTCGGCGGTGCGTTGTCCCAGCTCGGCGCGGACCCAGGCCCGCTTCAGATGCAGATGCACGTCCGACTCCCACGTGAACCCCATGCCGCCGTGCACCTGGAGACAGTCGCGGGCGTTGCGTACGGCGGCGTCGTCGGCCAGCAGCTTGGCGCCGCGGATCTCGCGCGTGTCCCCGGTCACGGCGGCGGCGTACACGGCGGCCCGGGCGACCTCGGCGCGCACCAGCATTCGCGCGCAGAGGTGCTGCACGGCCTGGAACGCCCCGATGGGCCGCCCGAATTGTTCCCGCCTGCGGGCATGGGTGACGGCCATGTCGCAGGTCCGGGCGGCGCTGCCGAGCTGCTCGGCGGCGTACAGCAGCGCGCCCCGGCCGGGGCGGGGCGGGCCGGGTACGCGGTGCAGCGGCGTCAGCGGGTCGACGGAGCGCAGGGCGACGGCCCCGCTCACGTCCCCCTGGACGACGTCCGCCTCCGCCAGCCACGGCACGCGGGTCCGTCGACGGCGGTGACGACGGTGTCCCCGGTCGCGGCGCCCTCCACCTCCCCCGCCGCCAGGAAGGACGCCACCGCGGGCCCGGGCAGCAGGGCCCGCCCCGCCTCCTCGAAGGCCAGTACGGCTTCCGGCAACCCCAGTCCGACGCCCCCGCGCTCCTCGGGCAGGGCCAGGCAGAAGAAGCCGGCCTCGCCCAGCTCCTTCCACAGGGCCCGGTCGACGCGGTCCACGGCGTCCCGCAGACAGAACCGTCCCGCCAGGATGTCCCGCATCCCGGAGCGCAAGGCCCGCTGGTCATCGGTGAGTTGGAAATCCATACCGTCCCTCACCGCCCCTTCGGGAGGCCGAGAATCCGCTCGGCCACGATGTTCCGCTGGATCTGCGAGGTCCCCGCGGCGATCGTGTACGACAGGGAGGAGAGCCGGTCCAGGGTCCACGCGTGCCCGAGGTCCAGCGCACCCGCGCCGAGCACCTCGGCGGCGGCGTCGTACAGCTCCTGGCGGGCGTGCGAGTACCGCAGCTTGAAGACCGAGCCGCCCACCCCGGGCACCCCACCGGTGTGCTGCGCCTCGCTCACGTTCCACTGCGTGAGCCGCCACAGCGCCGTGAACTCCGCCGCGAGCCGCCCGAGCCTGCGCCGCAGCGCCGTGTCGTCCCAGCGGCCGTTGGCGCGGGCCTCGCGGGCGATCTCCCCGAGGACCCGGCGGCAGGCCACCACCTCCCCCACGAAGGCGGTGCCGCGCTCGTAGGAGAGGGTCACCATGGTCACGCGCCAGCCGTCGTTCTCGTCGCCGACGCGGTGGGCCACCGGCACCCGCACCTCGTCGAGGAACATCTCCGCGAACTCGGCCGACCCGGCCAGCGTCCGCAGCGGGCGCACGGTGATGCCGGGGGCGTCCATCGGCATCGCGAGCCAGGTGATGCCCCGGTGCTTGGGCACGGCCTCGCTCACCGGCGTCGTCCGGACAAGCAGCTCGCACCAGTCGGCGACCTCCGCGTGCGAGGTCCAGATCTTGGACCCGCTCACCACGTAGTGGTCGCCCTCGCGCCACGCGCGCGTGCGCAGCGACGCGAGGTCGGAGCCCGCGTCCGGTTCGCTGAACCCCTGGCACCACACCTCCTCGCCGCGCAGCACGGGCGGCAGCCACCGCGCGCGCTGCTCGGGGGTGCCCTCGGAGGCGATGGTGGGGCCCGCGTGCAACAGGCCGACGAAATTGGCGCCCACATAGGGGGCGCCCGCCTTCTCGGTCTCCTCCAGGAAGATCAGCCGCTGCGTGGGAGAGGCGTCCCAGTGGACGTGGCCATAGCCGGCGTCGTACAGCATGCGCTGCCAGGAGGTGTCGTACGCGCGCCGGGCGGGCCAGTCCCGCGGCGAGGGCCTGGCGGGGAGCTTCGGGAGCACGGCCGCGAGCCACTCCCGCAGTCCCGCCCGGAAGGCTTCCTCCTCCTCGGTGTACGTGAGGTCCACGCGCGGCCTACTTGTCCAGGTCCAGGCCGAGCATGCGGATGGCGTTGCCGCGCATCAGCTTGTACGTCGTCTCGTCGTCGAGGCCCTTGACGTGGTCGAGGGCGACCTCCTTGGTGTGCGGGAAGGTCGAGTCGACGTGGGGGTAGTCGGTCTCGAAGGTGGCGTTGTCCCGGCCGACGACGTCCAGGGAGGCCACGCCGTGCTTGTCGCGGAAGAAGCAGCAGAAGATCTGCCGGTAGTAGTACGTCGACGGGGGCTCGGGGATCAGGTCCTTCACGCCGCCCCACGCGCGGTGCTCCTCCCACACGTCGTCGGCGCGCTCCAGGGCGTACGGAATCCAGCCCATCTGACCTTCTGAGTACGCCAGTTTGAGCGCCGGGAACTTCACGAGGACGCCGCTGAAGAGGAAGTCCATCATCGACGCCATGGCGTTGTTGAAGGAGAGCGCGGCCTGGACGGCGGGCGGGGCGTCCGGGGAGGCGGCGGGCATCTGGGAGGAGGAGCCGATGTGCATGTTCACGACTGTGCCGGTCTCCTGGCAGACCGCGAAGAACGGGTCCCAGTAGCCGGAGTGGATCGAGGGCAGCCCCAGGTGGGTGGGGATCTCGGAGAAGGTGACGGCGCGTACGCCGCGCGCCGCGTTCCGCCGGATTTCGGCGACCGCGAGGCCGATGTCCCACAGCGGGATGATGCAGAGCGGGATGAGCCGTCCGCCGCTGTCGCCGCACCACTCGTCGACCATCCAGTCGTTGTAGGCGCGGACGCAGGCGAGGGCGACCTCCTTGTCGTGGGCCTCGGCGAAGGTCTGGCCGCAGAAGCGCGGGAAGGTGGGGAAGCACAGGGAGGCCTCGACGTGGTTGAGGTCCATGTCCGCGAGGCGGGCGACGGGGTCCCAGCAGCCGCGCCGCATCTCCTCGCGGGTGATGCCCTCCAGGGTCATGTCGTCGCGGTCGAAGCCGACGGCGGCGATGTTGCGCTTGTACGGGAACGTGAGGTCCTCGTAGATCCACCAGTCGGTGGGCGGCCCCTCGGGGTCCATGGTGATCCGGTACTTGCCGCCTACGTAGGCGAGTTCGCCGATCCCGGCGGTCAGGGGCTTGGGGCCGCGGTCGCGGTACTTGGCGGGCAGCCAGGTCTCGAAGAGATGCGCGGGTTCGATCACATGGTCGTCGACGCTGACGATCCGAGGCAGCTCGGTCATGGTGTCCCCTCCGTGCGAGAAAGGGGGTCATCCCTCCGGCGTCCCGGCGTACCGGCTATCTGATGACCCGTCAGAAAGCAGGCTAGCCCCGCACCTATGGACCGACAAGGCGCCGAGCCCTACGCTCTGCGCACCATCTGACGGGCCATCAGTCACCTGGCCCGTCCGTCCGTTCCTGGCCGCCCCGGGGGGACCACATGAGCACCGCACGGCACGAGACCCCGTACGAACTGGGCGCCTCCCGCACGCTCTGGGAGCTGGTCGAGCGCCGCGCCGCCCTCACCCCCGACGCGCCCGTCCTCATCCAGGCCGCCCCCGACCCCGCCGACGACCGCACGCTCACCTTCGAGCGCGAGCGCGCCGAACGCGTCGCCGCCGGGCTGTACGGCATGGGGGTGCGCCCCGGCACCGTCGTCGCCTGGCAACTGCCCACCCGCGTCGAGACGACCGTCCTCTCCTTCGCCCTGGCCCGCCTCGGCGCCGTCCAGTCCCCGGTCATCCCCTTCTACCGCGACCGCGAGGTCGGCTTCGCGCTGCGGGAGTCCAAGGCGGAGTTCTTCGCGGTGCCCGGGGTGTGGCGCGGCTTCGACCACACCCGGATGGCACGGCGGCTCGGCGCCAAGGGTGTCTTCGAGGCGTACGGGGAACTGCCCGACGCCGATCCGGCCGCCCTGCCCCCACCGCCCTCCGACGGCACATCCGTCCGCTGGATCTACTGGACGTCCGGCACCACGTCCGACCCCAAGGGCGTCCTGCACACCGACCGCTCGCTGCTGGCGGGCGGCTCGTGCCTGGCCCACGCGCTGCGGCTCACCGCCGAGGACGTCGGCTCGATGGCGTTCCCCTACGCGCACATCGCGGGCCCCGACTACACGGTCATGCTGCTCCTGTACGGCTTCCCCGCGGTGATGTTCGAGCACTTCGCGCTGCCGGACGCGCTCGACGGCTACCGGCGGCACGGCGTGACCGTGGCGGGCGGGTCGACGGCCTTCTACTCGATGTTCCTAGCCGAGCAGCGCAAGCTGCCGCCGGGCGAGAAGGTCATCCCCACGCTGCGGCTCCTGGCGGGCGGCGGCGCGCCCAAGCCACCGGAGATCTACCACGCCGTCGTACGTGAGATGGGCTGCCGGCTCACCCACGGGTACGGCATGACCGAGGTCCCGATGATCACCATGGGCGACCCGGACGACACGGCCGAGAACCTGGCGACGACCGAGGGACGGCCCCCGGCCGGCATGGAGATCCGCGTCACCGGCACCGACGGCGAGGTGCTGCCCCCGGGCACGGACGGCGAGATACGGCTACGAGGAGAGGCGGTCTGCCAGGGCTATCTGGACCCGGCCCAGAACGCGCCCGCGTTCGACACCGACGGCTTCCTGATCACCGGCGACCTCGGCCACCTCACGCCCAGCGGCCACCTGGTCCTCACCGGGCGGGCCAAGGACATCATCATCCGCAAGGGCGAGAACATCTCCGCCAAGGAGATCGAGGACCTGCTCCACCGGCATCCGGCCGTCGCCGACGCGGCGGTCGTCGGCCTGCCCGACCCCGAGCGCGGGGAGCGGGTCTGCGCGGTAATCGAACAGCGGCCGGGGACGCCGGTGTTGACCCTGGACGAGGTCACCTCGTATCTGCGCGGGGAAGGCCTCGCCACCCATAAGCTGCCGGAACAACTGGAGGTGGTCGAGGCCCTCCCCCGCAACGAGACGCTGCGCAAGGTCCTCAAGTACAAGCTGCGGGAGCGGTTCTCACCGGCCCGAGGCCGGTGACGGGGCCCTCACTCGGGGACCGTGAAGTACTGCGCGAACGCCCGCACGATCTCCTGCTCGGCGACCTTGCCGTCCCCGTCGGCGTCGAGCCCGGCGGCCGTCGTCGCCGCCAGCTCCTCGGGCACGCCGAGCGCCTTGAGCGCGCGCTGGAGCTCGTCCGGGGCCACCGCCCCGTCGCCGTCGGAGTCCGCGATGCCGATCGCGGCGTGCAGGAAGGGCCGGGCGATCTCGCCGAACCGCTCCGGGTTGTCCCGCAGCCGCTTCACCGCGCCGCCCACGAACTCGCCCTGGGTGATCCGCTGGTCCCCGTCGCGGTCCGCGATTCCGGCCATGCCCTGCCAGAACGCCTCGGCGCCGATGTAGAGCGCCTGGCCCTTGTCGGACCGCGCCGTCACGCCGAACTCCTTGCACAGGGCGGCCGCCGCCGTGCTGAAGTCCTCACGGGAGATGTACTTGTTGCCGTCCTGGTCGAAGGTGGCGAACCGGGCGGCGATCCTACGCTCGTACTCGGCACTGTCCATGGTCTTCGGGCCGCCTCACTTCCGCGGTTGGGTGCACGTCAGGGGGTGGGTACCCCGCCAGCGAGCGTACGTCGTCGAAGGGCACTCGGAGTGGTGATGTGCTGCACTGTCATCCGTGGAAGCGGTCGCGGCGAGTGTCATAGCGGTATTGGGAACCCTGCTGGGCGCGGGAGTCACTCACTCCTTCCAGCGCAGGGCGCTCGAACGGACGGAGGAGTTCACCCGGAACGAGAAGTTGCGGCAGGAGCGGATCGACGCCTACAGCGCCTACGCTGGCGCGCTGGTCAACTACCGGCGGGTGCTGGTCGACCGCTGGTTCAGCAGGGAGGAGAACCGCGCCGAGGACAGCGAGGAGTCGCGCTTCCGTTCGTACGAGATGCGCTCGGAGGCCCAGCAGGCGCTGTTCCGGGTGCAGTTGCTGACCAGCGACGACGCCCTGGTGCGGCCGGCCTGGGAGACCCTCGACCATGTCTCCGACGTGCACAGGGCCGACGACCGCGACGGCCTCGCGGAGCGGCGCCGGGTCTCCCGTGACGCGATCAACGCCTTTGTGGCGGCGGCCAAGCGGCACGTCTGACAGGGGGTCGGCGAGTGCCGTCCCTCTCAGGCCGAGAGCGGCGTCGCCTCCTCGTCGAGGGCCGCCCCCACGTCCGGGAAGACCTCGAAGAGGCGGCGCACGCCGAGCGCCGCGAGGACGCGGTTGACATGGCTGCCGTCGACGGCGCCCTGCGCGGGCAGGATCAGCCGCAGCCGGCCCTGGCAGGAGCGGATCAGGCGGCGCGTGGCGATCAGCACACCGACGCCGCTGGAGTCGCAGAACAGCACGTCGGAGAGGTCCAGGACGACGCTGCGGCGGCCGTCCGCCACGGCGTCGTGCACGCGCTGGCGCAGCACGGGCGAGGTGAGCAGGTCCATCTCGCCGGACACGCGCAGCACGGCCCAGCCGGCCTCCTGGCCCACCTCCACCTTGAGCGTCACGCGCCACGCCTCTCGCTCGCCCTGATCCGGAAGCAGTCCTTACGTTTCGTTCTGCTTCGGCTGCCCCACCGCTTCTCCCATGAAACACCAGGGGCCCACCGTCAATATCATCCGGTGCCGGGTCAGCGGTGCGCTTTGCCGCAAACAGCAGTGAACTGTCAGTGGCCGCGACTACATTCGAGGCAGGAAGTACCGTCGGAGGGAGCCGACCGGGCGGACCGGTGCGGTGACGGCAGCAGTCGGAGCAGGGGCAAGCGCACGAGGGGGCCGCATGCCGAAGGACGCGCCGCGGCGCTGGGACCGCCGGATGCAGCAGCGGCTTGCGCATGGGGAGGCCGCCGCCCTGGCCGAGCTGTACGACCGCTTCGCCTCCCTCGTGCACGGCCTCGCCCACCGTGTCCTCGGGGACGAGAGCGGTGCCGACCGCATCACCCGCGAGGTCTTCGGCCACATCTGGGAGAACCCCGACGCGTACGACCCGCGGCAGGGCCCGTTGCGCTCCTGGCTCGCCACGCTCACCCACCAGCGGGCCGTGCGCAGGCTCCGGCCAGACCGAGGCCGGCCGCCCTCGCCAGGGGCGGCGCGGGCACCACGGAGGACCTGGAGCGCAAGGTCCGCCGCGCCTCCGCGGCGGCCCGCGCCGACTACATCGTCACGGCCATGCCCGCCCCGCTGCGGGCCGCCCTGGAGCTGGCGTACTTCCAGCGGCGCGACTACCGCCAGACGGCGGCCGACCTCGGCGTCACGGAGGACGAGGCCCGGCGCAGGCTCCGCCTCGGCCTCCAGCTCCTGTCGACGGCCAACGACGCGAGCCCAGCATCCGGCACCTCGCGCGACCACGGGACAGCACGGTGACCGCCACCGACCACCCGGACCCGCCCGAGGACCCGGACACCCCAGGCACGACAGACCGCCACGAGAGCCCGCGCATACCGCTGCCACGCTCCTCCATGGAGGACACGGGGCACCCGAGGCCGGACGCTCCGGGGGAGCGGAAGGCGGGGGAGGCGCCGACTCCTTCGGAGCGGGCCGCGCGGGAGGTGCCGCCTCCCTCTGGACAGACAGCGCGCGAGGTACCACCTGCCCGACAGCGGGCCGCGCGGGAGGTGCCGCCTTCCCCGAAGCAGCCCGGGCAGGAGGCGCAGCTTCCCTCGGAGCGGGCCGCGCCCGCACGGGACGACGTTCCGCCTTCCCCAGCAGCAGACCGCCCGTGAGATGCCGCCTTCCCCGGAGCAGCCCGAGCGCGCGCGCGGAGCCTCCTGCCGAGCAGGCCCCGCCAGAGGTACCGCAGCCCTCGGACCAGGCCGCACGCGGCATGCCGCCTTTCCCGCAGGCCGCGCGGCAGGGGTCGCCCGGTCCCGAGCACGCCGCACGGCAGGGGTCGCCCAATCCCGAGCACGCCCCGCCCCTCCTCCTGGAGCACCGCGTCCTGAGGTCTCTGCTCGGGGCCTGGGCGCTTGCCGCGTGTTCCGGGGAGGAGGCCGCCGCCGTCGAGGAGCATCTCGGTGAGTGCGGGCCCTGCGCGGAGGAGGCGTTGCGGCTGCGGGACGCCGTCGGGCTGCTGCATCCGGAGGAGAGCCTCGACCTCGACCCCGGGCTGCGTTCCCGGGTCCTGGAGAGCTGTCTCGGCCGCCGACCGCCGCGCATCCCGGTGCCCGAGTGGGCCGTGCCCTACGACGCGGAGACCGCCCGCCTCGACGCCCTGCTCCGGGACATCGGCGACTCCGAGTGGCACGCCCCGGTGCGGCTGCGCTGGTTCGAGGGGGACGGCCAGGTGAACCGGAAGACCACCGTGGCCGGCGTGATCGCCCATCTCCTCGCCGTCGACGGCCTGGTCGGGCTCGCCCTCGGCCTCGACGACCCGCTGGGCCCGGGCGCCGGGGACCCGCGGCTCCCGGCCCACCGCACCGAGGCGTACTGGCAGGCGTCGCGCCTCCCGCCCACCCGCGCGGTGCGGGGCCCCTGGCGGGACCAGACGCACGAGGTCGTCCGCACGGTCTCCTTCGCGGGCGACGGCTCGGGCCGGCTCCCCGTGCCGTACGGGACGGTGCCCGCGCCGCCCGGTGAGGGGCCGGGGCAGAAGATCGAACTGCCGCTGCGGGACGCCATGGTGGACCGCGCCTTCGAGTGCTGGATTCACGCGGACGACATCGCCGAGGCCGTCGACTACCCCTACGACCCGCCCTCGCCCCGGCACCTCCACCGCATGATCGACCTCGCCGCCCGGATGCTCCCGGGCACGCTCGCCGGCCGTCGCCGCTCCGGGCTGGCCGCGCCGCCCCGCGATCTGGTGGCGGCGGGCGCGCCGGGCCGCAGCCTGCGCCTGGAGATTGAGGGTCTCGGCGGCGGCGAGTGGTTCATCGCGCTGGACTCGCCGGGAGCCGACGCCTCGGCCGAGCGGGAGGTCGCCCATGTGGCGCTGGACGGCGTCGAGTTCTGCCGCCTGGCCGCGGGCCACGTCTCGCCGGTGGAGGCCGCCGCGGGCCAGGACGGCGACCGCGAGGCGATCCGCGACGTCCTGTTCGCGGCGGCGTCACTGAGCCGGCTGTGAGCCCCCGGCCCGACCCGACGGCTAGGCGAAGACGACCGTCCGCCGCCCGTTCAGCAGAATCCGCCGCTCCGCATGCCACTTCACGGCCCGCGCCAGCGCCTGGCACTCCACGTCACGCCCGATCGCGACCAGCTGGTCCGGCGTCACGCCGTGGCCGACGCGCTCGACCTCCTGCTCGATGATCGGCCCCTCGTCGAGGTCGGCCGTCACATAGTGCGCGGTGGCGCCGATCAGCTTCACACCGCGCGCGTGCGCCTGGTGGTACGGCTTCGCGCCCTTGAAGCTCGGCAGGAACGAGTGGTGGATGTTGATGATCCGCCCGCTCAGCTCCTTGCACAGGTCGTCCGAGAGGACCTGCATGTACCGGGCGAGGACGACCAGCTCGACCTCCTCCGCCCGCACGATCTCCAGGAGCCGCGCCTCGGCCTGCGGCTTGTTCTCGCGCGTCACCGGGATGTGGTGGAAGGGGATGTCGTACGAGGCGACCAGCTCGGCGAAGTCGGTGTGGTTGGAGACGACGGCGGCGATCTCCACGGGCAGCGCGCCGATCCGCGAGCGGAACAGCAGGTCGTTCAGGCAGTGCCCGAACTTCGACACCAGCAGGACGACCCGCATCTTCTCGTCGGCGCGGTGGATCTGCCAGTCCATGTGGAAGGAGTCGCCGACCGCCGCGAAGCTCGCCCGCAGCTTGTCGACGGTCACCGGCGCCTCGGCGGAGAAGTGGACGCGCATGAAGAACAGCCCGGTGTCGTGGTCACCGAACTGCTGGCTGTCCTCGATGTTGCAGCCGGTCATGAAGAGGTAACTCGACACGGCGTGCACGATGCCCTGCTTGTCGGGGCAGGAGAGGGTGAGGACGTACTGCTCAGCGGGGGCGGGGGGGGCGACGGACTGCTCGTTCATGCGCCCAAGGTTCCCATATGCGACGGCCTCCGCGGACCGGCGTCCCGCAGGACGGAACGTCCGTCTCAGGCCGCCCTGGTCATGATCCGCAGGACTTCCAGCGTGCGCGGCGGGACGTCGGGGTCCTCGCCGTCCCCGGCCGACAGCCGCACGTGCGCGTCACGCGCCGCCCGCACGGCGTCGGGCCAGCCCGGGTGCTCCAGGTAGACGGAGACCTGCGCGTCGGGGCCGACCTCGTGCATGATCCGCAGGACCCGCAGCACGGCCGTGTCGACGAGGGCCGCCTCCTGAGAGTCCCGGAAGATCGTGCCGACGTACTTCTCGGCGGACCAGTTGTCGAGCCAGGTGTCCTCGACGAGCCGGTAGACGGCGTCGGTCACGTCCCCGTACTCCTCGCGCCCCGCGAGCCAGCACTCCCGCTGGAACGTGGGGTCGGAGAGCATGTGCAGCGCCGAGCGCACGTTGCTGCGCCAGCGCCACCACGGCATGTCGTTGGTCGGCATGCCCCCCATGGTGCTGGAGCGACGGCCGCGACGGGAAGTGTTCTCCGAACCTTGCACGGTCATCGATCGTACGTTCCCACTTCATGCACGCGAACCGGCCCCCGCCCGTTCACCTTCATGTCACGGTCCGTTGAGAACGCGTCACTCCACGGTTGGCCCGTCCCAGGAATCGTGCGGGGACATGACCGGCCGGCGACGCCCCACCCCCTCCCGCCCCTCCCGATCCGCGGCTCTCGCCCTGGCAGCGGCGGTGTGCACGTCCCTGACCGCCGGCTGCGGGGTCATCCCCGGCACCGCCGACAGCGGCAAGGACGACCCCATCACCGTCATGACCTGGGCGCCCGAGAAGACCAAGGCCACCAACAAGCCCGGCGTCCCCGCGATGGCGCAGGCCTACGCACGCTGGGTCAACGCGCACGGCGGCATCGACGGCCGCAAGCTGAAGGTCCTGACCTGCAACGACCACAACGATTCGGCGGGCGCCGCCGACTGCGCGCGCAAGGCGGTCGACCAGGACGTGGCGGCGGTCGTCGGCGCGTACAGCCAGCACGGCCGGTCCTTCCTCGGGCCACTGGAGGTCGCGGGCATCCCCTACATCGGCGGCTACGGCGTCACCGACGACGAGTTCAGCAGCCCCCTGTCCTACCCCGTCAACGGCGGCGAGCCCGCCCTCCTCGCGGGCAACGGCCGCCAGCTCGCCGCCCGCTGCGACCGCGTCTCCCTCGTACGCCCCGACACCCTCGCCGGCGACGAGCTGCCCAAGCTGCTCAACTCCGGACTGCGCGACGGCCACCACAAGCCCGTCGCGGACATACGGGCCCCCGAGGACGGCACCGACCTCACCCCGCAGGCCGAGCAGGCCCTCAAGCACGCGGGCGCGAAGGACGGTTGCGTGACGGCCGCGCTCGGGGCCCGTACCGACACCTTCTACGACTCGTTCCGCCGCACCAGGGCCGACTATCCGCCGGTACGGATCTCCTCCGTGCTCGGCAGCGTCGACCAGTCGCTCGTCGACCGCACCGGCGGCGCGAGCGGCCCCTACGAAGGGGCGTACGTCACCGGCTGGTACCCCGCGTCGGGCGATCCGCGCTGGTCCCAGATGCGCGAGGTCATCCGCGAGCAGGCGTTCGGCGACAACCGGGTCGACCCGGCCGACGCGGGCGTGCAGACGACGTGGATCGCGTACACCGTCCTGAAGCGGGCCGTCGAGTCGCTGAACGGCGGCAAGGTCACCGCCCACGCGCTGCGCCGCGCCCTGGACGGCGGTCTGCGGGTCGGGACGGGCGGGCTCACGCCACCGCTGAGCTGGCGCTTCGAGGACCTGATCGCGGCCAGCGAGTACCCGCGCCTGATCAACTCCGGCGTCACGTTCCAGGTGGTGCGCGACGGACGGCTCGTCCCGGCGCGCAAGGGCTTCGTGGACGTGGAGGCGACGCTGGAGTCGGCGTAGCCGCGCACCGGCGCGGCCCACGCCGTCACGTCACAGCTGGGTCTTGTCGCGCGCGGTCAGGCCGTACTTGCGGGCGATGGGGTTCCAGGCACCCGCGGCCTGCTCCTTGGCGGTGGTCGCCGCGTTGGACTGCCGGTTGCCCGCGGCGGTCTGCGGGGTGACGCGGGCGTGGCCCTTCTTGCAGCCCTTCCTGCCCGCCACCTGGTCCGCCCACGCGGCGTAGTGGTTGTCGGCGGCCGCGGACGCCTTCCACGCCTTGTTGAGGGAGGCGGTGAGGTGGTCGTTGGCGGGGAGCCTGTCGACCTTCAGCGCGGCGAGGCGGGTCACCAGGCCGTTGCGCTGCTTGGCCGCCGCGCGCAGGTCCTTCGCGGACTGGCCGAGGTTCTGGCACTTGCCGACATTGCGTACGGCGGCGATGACCATGTCACGGCTGTTGTTGCTGTCGGCCAGCAGCTTGTCCAGGGCGACCGCCTGGTCCTTGACCGGGTCGGCGGTCGGCGAGGGGCGCTCGTCGGCGGGGGCCGAGGCGGAGACCGGCTTGCTGTCGGCCTCCGGGTCCTCGTCACCGCCGCCACCGCTCAGGAGCGCGCCCGTTGCCGACGCCGAGGACGGCGATGCCGATGCGACGGCGGCGATCAGCGGCACCTTCGAGCCGGTACGGGTGCGGCGTCCGCCGTGGCCGCCCGCGCGCGCCGGGGCCGGGGCGGGGACAGGGGCGGCGGCGGGACCCGGGGCCTCGAAGCGGGGCATCTGCTGCGTCGAGGCGGGACCCTCGGCCTCCGGCTCGGTGCGGCGAGGTGTCGAACTCGGCGGCGGCTGCCGGTCGCCGGGGGCTCCGGGGCGGATGCCGTAGGGCGCTTGGCCGGCTCGGGCGGCGGCGTGCCGTGCCCGGCGGGGCCGCTGCCGGGGGCGTCGCCGCCGGGGATGGGCGCGATGTGCTGCGTGGGTTCACTGTCGGACGTGGGGGCGGGCATGGGCGCCTGCGCGCGGCCGAGGAACTGCGTGGCGTCGGATGTGGGAGCCTCGGGCGGCAGCGCGCCGGGGCTCACCGGGGGTATGTACTGCGTGGCCCCCTCGTCGCGCCGCCCGGTATGCCGGGTATGGGCGCCATGTACTGCGTGGCCTCGGCGTCGGAACCCGTGCCGGGCGCGGCGACAGGAGGCAGCGGCGCGCCCGCGCCCTGCCCGAGCGGCGGCAACGGCATCCGCTGCCCGCCCTGCTCCGCCTGCCCCCCGTGGCCCTGCTGACCACCGTGCCCTTGCTGGGCGCCGTATCCCTGCTGGGCGCCGTACTCCTGCTGGGCCCCGTACCCCTGCTGACCGCGTACGAGGGCGCCGCCCTGGCCGCCGTACGAAGAAGCGTCGCCCTGAGCGCCGTAGGCACCCTGGCCCGGCTGCTGGGCGTACCCCTGGCCTCCATACGAGGCGTCCGTGTCCTCCGGGGGCAGGGGCATCGCCGGGGGCTGCGGGGCGTCCCACGGGCGGCCGGGGGCGGTCTGCGGCGGGCCCGCCGTCTCGGGCCCCCAGGGCCGGTCCCAGGGGCTGCCCTCCGCGGGGGTGGCGTGCTGCCCCGCGGTGCCGGGCAGCAGCGGTTCGCTGCCGTCCGCGGGCAGCGCGACGCCCTCGTGAGCGGGCCGGGCCGCGGGCTGCCGCGGATCGGAGGAAGCAGCGCCCTGACCGCTGTGCTGCGTCACCGGGACTCCTACGTATGGGGGACCTACGGAACCGTCGGCTCACGCTACCGGGTCGCCGCAACCCTCTGCCACGCAGCTCAAAGTTACGTCTCCTGCCCAGTGCCGGAAGTAACAAAACCTCCCGCCCTGACGCTGAGAGAAGCCCGCGCGTCACGCCGCCTGGACGTCGACCCGCGCCCCGAACTCCCGCACCACCGCCTCCTCCCGGTACGGCTCAAGACGCTGCTGGAAGTCCTCCAGGTACTCCGCGCCGCGGTTCGAGCGGAGCGTGCCCAGCAGTTCGACGGCCTGCATGCCCGTATGGCAGGCCTGTTCCACCTCGCGGCGCTGCACCTGTGCCGTGGCGAGCAGGACCAGGCCGATCGCCCGGCGCCTGGCCCGCGTCGGCGGGTGCCCGTCCAGGGACTCCTGCGCGCTGCGCGCCGCCGCGTCCGCCTGCCCCAGGTCACGGTGACAATGCGCCATTTCATCGGCCAGATACGCGTGGTCGAAGTGCTGAATCCACACCGGGTCGTCCCCGGAGTCCCCCTCGCCCGCGGCCCGGTCCATGGCCTCGACCGCGCGGCCCGCCACGGCCTGCGTGGCCCGCGGCGTCGCCGAGCAGCGCGTGCCCGCGCGCCTCGGCCGCGTAGAACATCGCCTCCGCCCGGGGCGTGACCCGCCCGCGGGTGCCCTCCTGCGCGGCCCGCGCCAGCTGCGCGATCTCCTCCGGGTTGCCGAGCTGGGCGGCGAGGTGGCTCATCGACGCCGCCAGCACATAGCCGCCGTACCCGCGGTCCCCGGCCGCCTGGGCGAGCCGCAGGGCCTGGATGTAGTAGCGCTGGGCGAGACCCGGCTGGCCCGTGTCCACGGCCATGTAACCGGCCAGCTCCGTCAACCGGGCGACGGCGGCGAACAGTTCGCGGCCGACCGCCTCGCGGTAGGAGCCCGCGAGCAGCCCGGACACCACGGAGTTGAGGTAGTGCACGACGACGGGCCGCACATGGCCGCTGCCGTACTGGTGGTCGAGCCGGGTCAGCGCCTCCGTCATCGCCTTGACGCCGCCACGTCCGCCATGCCGACGCGCGGCCCGGCGGTCCGCCCGACCTGGGGGTCCGGCGCGGAGATCAGCCAGTCGCGGCTGGGTTCGACGAGAGCGGAGGCGGCCACGGTCGAGCCGGAGAGGAAGTCGCGGCGGCCCACGTCGCTGCGCCACAGCTCGCAGACCTGCTCGATGGCGCCGAGGACGGTCGGTGAGAACTGAAGTCCCACGCCCGAGGCGAGGTTCTTGCCGTTCGCCATGCCGATCTCGTCGATGGTGACGGTCCGGCCCAGCTTGCGGCCGAGCGCCTCCGCGATGATGCCGGGTGCCCGGCCGCGCGGCTGCTGCCCGCGCAGCCAGCGGGCCACCGACGTCTTGTCGTAGCGCAGATCGAGACCGTGCTCCGCGCCGCACATGTTGACCCTGCGGGCGAGGCCGGCGTTGGAGCAGCCGGCCTCCTGGATGAGCGCTTGCAGCCGTTCGTTGGGCTGCCGAGCGACGAGTGGCCTTGCGGCCATGGCGTACCCCCTGTGTGCACCGTTGACCATCGGGAACGAGGCGGCCGTCGAGGCCGCCCCACGACGATCAATGCCCTGGGGGCAAATCGAAGATGCGCCACGAAAGAGGCAAAAGAAGCCATAAGAACGATAAGCCGGACCTGCCGCTCCGAGACTTCCTCCGGGCTCCCTCCGGGCTTCCTCCGAGACTTCCTCGGGGGTCCTACGAGCTTCCCCGGGGCTTCCTCCGAGGCGTCCTCCGATTGCCCTTGACCTGGCTACCCGCACATGGATGCCATTTCCCCTGCGCGCCCCCGCCCGTGCACCCATGCGCCCCGCTCGCAGGATCGATGCTCCTCCCCCGCCCTCGCGTGCGCCCGTAACCCGAGGTGGCGGCGGGAGTTGAGAACTCCGTGGAAGAGACCATCGGAGTCACGTCAGCCGCGCACATCCCGACGCAGCGCGGAGAAGCCTTGCTGGACACGGCCGTGCGATACGCGGAGGAGCGTCACTGGGACATCTTCCCTGGTACCTGGCTCGAGTCGGCCGAAGGAGCCGAGCGCTGCTCGTGCGGCGACCCGGCGTGCGCCGCACCCGGCGCACACCCCGCGCGCGAGGACTGGGCGACCCAGGCCACCGGCAGCGCCACCGTGGCCCGCCGCCTGTGGCAGAAGCACCCCAAGGCGTCGATCCTGCTGCCCACGGGGCGTACGTTCGACGCGATCGACGTCCCCGAGACCGCCGGGTTCCTCGCGCTAGCCCGCATGGAGCGCATGGAACTCACCCTCGGCCCGGTGACCTGCACCCCGGACCGGCGCATGCAGTTCTTCGTGCTCCCCGGCGCCGCCGCGAAGGTCCCCGACCTCGTACGCAAACTGGGCTGGCCCCCGGTCGCCATCGACCTGACCACCCTCGGCGAGGGCTCCTACGTGGCCGCTCCCCCGACCCGCTTCGGCGCCTTCGGCGCGGTCCAGTGGGCCTGCCGCCCCACCGCCGCCAACCGCTGGCTGCCGGACGCGGAGGAGATCATCTCCCCGCTGGCATACGCGTGCGGGAGGGAAGCACGCCGCTGACCCCCTGACCGCCTCCGGTGGCCTCCGACGTATCGTGCAGAGACGGCCATAGCGGTGAAAGGGCGGCACGGTGAGCGAAACGGCGGCGGTACGGGTCCAGGGGCTCTGGAAGCGGTTCGGCGAGCAGATCGCGGTGGCCGGGATCGACCTGACGCTGCCGGCGGGCAAGTTCATCGGACTCGTCGGGCCGAACGGCGCCGGGAAGACCACCACCCTCTCCATGGTCACCGGCCTGCTCAGGCCGGACCAGGGCACCGTCGAGATCGCCGGCCACGACGTGTGGCGCGACCCCGTCGAGGTCAAGGCCCGTATCGGCGTCCTCCCCGAGGGCCTGCGGCTTTTCGAGCGGCTCTCGGGGCGCGAACTCCTCGCCTACACCGGGCGGTTGCGGGGGCTGCCCGGCACGGAGGTCGACAAACGCGCCACCCAGCTCCTGGACGTGCTCGGCCTCGCGGGCGCCCAGCACAAGCTCGTCGTCGACTACTCCACCGGCATGCGCAAGAAGATCGGCCTCGCGGCCGCCCTGCTGCACAACCCCGAAGTGCTTTTCCTCGACGAGCCGTTCGAAGGCGTCGACCCGGTCTCCGCCCAGACGATCCGCGGCGTCCTGGAGCGCTACACCGCCTCCGGCGCCACCGTCGTCTTCTCCTCCCACGTCATGGAGCTGGTCGAGTCGCTGTGCGACTGGGTGGCCGTCATGGCCGCGGGCCGTATCCGTGCCCACGGCACGCTCGCCGAGGTGCGCGGCGACGCGCCCTCCCTCCAGCGGGCGTTCCTCGAACTCGTCGGCGCGCAGGGCCGCGACACGGCCTCCGACCTCGACTGGCTGGGCGGCGGTGCCCGATGACGACATCCGCGTCCGCAGGGGCGATCACCCCGGTCTTCGTACGCCTGAAGCTGTCCCTGCTCCGCAACGGCCTGCGGCAGTCCGCCAAGCGCCGGGCCGCCTACATCGCCTCCGTCACCGTCACCCTCCTCTTCGCCGCGCTCCAGCTCCTCGGCCTGATCGCGCTGCGCGGCAACGAACACGCCGCCACCGTCTGCGTCCTGCTCACCGGAGTCCTCGCCCTCGGCTGGGCCGTCATGCCGCTGTTCTTCCCGAGCGGCGACGAGACCCTCGACCCCACCCGCCTGGTGATGCTGCCGCTGCGCCCCCGGCCGCTGGTGCGGGCGCTGCTCGTGGCGTCGCTGGTCGGCATCGGCCCGCTGTTCACGCTCTGCCTGGCCGTCGGCGCGACGATCGCGCTGGCCCACGGCGCGGCGGCCGCCGCCACCGGCGTCCTCGCCACCGCGCTCACCCTCCTGATCTGCGTGGCCCTGGCCCGCGCGGTCGCCGCCGCCAACATCCGCCTGCTGACCAGCCGCAAGGGCCGTGACCTCGCCGTTCTCAGCGGCCTGGTCATCGCGGTCGGCGCGCAGGCCGGTCAACTTCGGGGCGCAGAAACTCGGTTCGTCCGGCCTGTCCACGCTCGACCCGGCGGCCGCCGTCGTGCGCTGGGTCCCACCGGCCTCGCGCTCGGCGCGGTGGACTCCGTGAGCGAGGGCGCGTACGCGACCGGGGCCGCCCAGCTCGCGCTGAGCGCGGCGGCCCTGGTGGCCCTCCTCGCGTTCTGGCAGCGCAGCCTGACCCGCCTGATGACGACCCCCGACAGCTCGACCCTGGCGGCGGCGGAACCGGACAAGGGCACGTCCCGCGCCTCCGGCGCCCTCGGCGTCCTGCTCCCGGCGGGCCGCACCGGCACCGTCATGGAGCGGAGCCTGCGGTACATGTGGCGCGACCCGAAGACGAAGGCGGCGTGGGTGACCTCGCTCGCCATCGGCCTGATCGTGCCGGTCTTCAACGCCCTCCAGGGCACCGGCTCGGTGTACTTCGCGTGCTTCGCGGCGGGCATGCTCGGCATCCTCATGTACAACCAGTTCGGCCAGGACACCTCGGCGTTCTGGATGGTGGCCATGACGATCTCGACGCCCCGCGACGCCTACGTGGAACTGCGCGGCCGCGCCCTGGCCATACTCCTGGTCACCCTCCCCTACGCCACCCTCGTCACCGTCCTCACCACGGCGATGCTCGGCGCCTGGCCCGCCCTGCCCGACGCCCTCGGCCTCTCGTACGCCCTGCTCGGCGCGATGCTGGCGACGGGCGCCTGGTCCTCGGCCCGCTTCCCGTACTCGATCCCGCAGGAGGGCCACAAGAACGTGGCGCCCGGTCAGGCGGGCCTCGCCTGGCTCTCCATCTTCGGCGGCATGGTCGCGGGGGCCCTGCTGTGCGCCCCGGTCCTGGCCCTCACGATCTGGCTGCACGCCTCCGACGCGACCTCCTGGACCTGGCTCGTGCTCCCCCTGGGCACGGCGTACGGCTGGATGATCGCCGAGGCCGGGCTGCGCCTGGCGGCCCCGCGGGTGGCGGGCCGCCTGCCGGAGATCCTCACGGCGGTCAGCAAGGGGTAGCCGCCGGCCGATGACTTTCGCGCGGCGGCCCGGTCTCATGTGAGCAGTTGATGTTCGATTTCGACGAGCCATCGAACCGACGGACGACCAGGAGACCTTTCATGCGCACCTTGATCAGCACCGCCTTCGTCTCGCTCGACGGCGTCGTGGAGGCCCCCGGCGGCGAACCGGGGTACCGGAACGCGGGCTGGACCTTCAAGGACATCGACTTCCTCCCGGAGGCCTTCGAGATCAAGGGCCGGGAGCAGGAGGAGGCCACCGCGATGCTGCTGGGCCGGGTCAGCTACGAGGCGTTCAGCCCGGTCTGGCCGGACATGGAGGACTTCGCCACGTACAAGCCGATGCCCAAGTACGTGGTCTCCACGACGCTCGGCGAGGACGACCTGGTCGACGGCTGGGGCGAGACGACGATCCTGCGCTCGCTCGACGAGGTGGCCGCGCTGAAGAAGACCGAGGGCGGCCCGGTCATCGTGCACGGCAGCGCCACCCTCAACCGCGCCCTGTCGGACGCGGGCCTGATCGACCGCTACCACCTGCTGGTCTTCCCGCTGCTGCTGGGCGCGGGCAAGCGGCTGTTCAGCGACGCGGACAAGGACACGCAGAAGCTGCGGCTGGTCGAGCACGAGGCGTACGCGAACGGCGTCCAGAAGAACGTCTTCGACGTCGTCCACTGAGGGGGCGAGGCGGGAGGCGCAAGGCGCCGTGCCGGAACGCAGGCGACCCGCGAGCCGTGGTTCCCGCCGCGCCGGACGGGCCGGGGCGACAGGAAGCCGGCCGGACGTACCGGCGGCTCGCGGGTCGGGTGACTGCTTGGGAATAGGGCCGGCTGCACGCACATCACACGTGCTGGTCCGGCGCCGAATTCGTACTGCGACGACGGGCCGCTAGCCCGCAGTCACCTCACGCGTCCGGTTTCCATACATCTGCCGAACCACCTCCCTTCTCGTGTGCACGCCACCCTAGGAACCGCTCCGGGCACCGCACAACCGGTTTTTCGCGCCCGGCGACTCCCTCCAATTCCCGGCGTTTTCCCGGAACTTGCTGTGGGGTGGGTCACGTTCAAGTTGAATGATCTGAGGACACGGCCTGTAGGGGGGTTCGAGGTGAGTGCTTCGCGGCGGAGCGGAACTACCGACGAACTGGGTCCCGGTGAGCCCGAGCCCGGCGGGGCGGAGTTGCTCGCGGCGTTGCTGGACGGGATGGACGCGGCGCTGTGCGCGTTCGACGCCGACGGCGTGGTAACCCATTGGAACCGGGAGGCCGAGCGCGTCCTCGGCTGGACGGCGGCGGAGGCCGTCGGGCGCCGGGGGCTCTCGGGGTGGGCGGTGCGGGCCGCCGACGCCGCGGAGATCGAGGGGCGGCTGCTGTCCGCGATGGACGCGCCGGGGCGGCAGGTGCACGAGTTCGCGCTGGTCACCAAGGACGGCGGGCGGGTCCTGGTGCGGATGCAGTCCGCCGCCGTGCTCGGCGGGGACGGGAAGCCGGCGGGGGTGTACTGCGCCTTCAGCGAGGTCCACGCGCAGATCGACCTGGAGCGGTCCATCGCCCTGAGCGAGGCGCTCTTCGAGAACGCCTCCTGGGGTGTCGTGCTCGTCGACGCGGACCTGCGCCCCGCGGTGGTGAACGAACACGCGGCCCGCGCCCTGGGCGTGGGGCGTACGGCGGTCCTCGGGCGGCCCCTCGCGGATCTGCTCGGGCAGGGCGTCGAGGAGCTGGAGAGCGCGCTGGCCCATGTGCTCGCCGAGGGGCGTTTGCCCGCGCCCGCCGAGCTGTGGGTGTCGGTGCGGGCCGGCGGCGGCCAGGAGGACGGGTTCGAGCGGCGGTGCTGGCGCAGCGGTTTCCTGCGGCTGGCGTCGCCGCTCGCCGAGGAGCCGGTGCCGCTCGGCGTCGGCTGGCTCTTCCAGGACGTGACCGAGGCGAAGCTGACCGAGCAGGAGGCCTCGCAGCTGCGCTTCCGCTCCCAGCAGCTGCACCGCGCGGCACGGGCCGCCGCCGAGTCCGAGGACCCCATGGAGGCGGCCACCGTCCAGCTGGACTTCGCGCTCGCCGGGTTCGCCGACCATGCCCTGGTGGACCTGGTGGCCGGTGAGGACCCGGTGCGCCTGGTGCTCCGGCGACGCCCGCGGGGCCGCCGGGGCCGTGCCTGCCGGTGGCCATGGCGGGGATACCGGTGCGCTATCCGGAGGGGCATCCGGCGCCGCAGTGCGTGGAGCGGGCCGGTTCGGTGCGGGCGAGCGCGGCGCGCGTCGTCCCCGGAGCGGGCCCGCGCGTGGCCGCGGCCCGGCAGTGGCCACCGGAGACGGTGCACGCGCTCTGCGCGGTGCTGCGCAGCCGGGGCCGGACCCTGGGCGTGGTGACGTTCCTGCGCGGCCCGGGCCGCGCCCAGTTCGAACGCGCGGACGCGACATACGCGGAGAGCGTCGCCCCCAGGGTCGCGGCGTCGCTGGACCTCGCGGGGGCGCCGGGCGGGTGACGGCTCCTGCGGGACGCCCGCGCGCGGCGAGGGGGCGGGCCCGCCGTCCGGGTGCGGTTTCAGTGCCGGTAGAAGATCCGCTCGCCGTACTCCTGGAACACCCGTCCGTTCCAGTCGTGTCCCCCGTCCACGTTCCCGGACCGGAGCAGCGGGGGCTGCACGCCCCGTGCGGCCAGTTGCTCCACGGCGGCGGCGACCATGGCCTGCATCAGGGCGTTCGTGACGACGCTGGAGGCGGGGCCGAAGGGTGCGTCGACGCCGTCGAGGGACAGCTCCGCGTCCCCCACCGCGATCTTGGAGTCGACCACGACGTCGCAGTGGTCCTTGAGGAAGCTGCCCGAGACGTGCCGCGACCGGGTCTCCGTCGCGTACGCCACCGAGGTGACGCCGATGACCTTGAGGCCCAGCGCGCGGGCGTTCATCGCCATCTCCACCGGCAGGGAGTTCCGCCCGGAGAGCGAGACGATCACCAGGACGTCGCCGGGGCGGGCCGGCGAGGAGTCGAGGACGGCGCCCGCGAGGCCGTCGACGCGCTCCAGGCGGAGCCGAGCGTCGCGGGCATCACGTCGACGCCGACGACGCCGGGGACGGCCATGAGGTTCATCAGGGCGAGGCCGCCCGCGCGGTAGACGACGTCCTGCGCGGCGAGCGAGGAGTGCCCGGCGCCGAAGGCGAACAGGCGGCCGCCGGCCGCGGCCGCGTCGGCCAGCAGGGCGCCCGCCTCCGCGATGTTCCCGGACTCCTCGTCGCGGACCCGCTGGAGCAGGCCGATCGCGGCGTCGAAATACTGACCGGCCAGCTTGCTCTCGCTCTTGGAGCTCATTCGCATCACGTTGCGGTCTGGACCAGTGCCCTGTCAACAGGGTCTCCGGACGGCCGGGGGCCGGTTTTGCCGCGGCGCGGCACGGTTGTCGGCGGTATGCGTCAGAATTGAGGGCAGGGCCAGCGCACGAGCGAATTCTGAGGGGCACCCATGTCGGGGCTGATTGACACCACTGAGATGTATTTGCGCACCATCCTCGAGCTGGAGGAGGAAGGTGTCGTCCCCATGCGCGCCCGGATCGCCGAGCGGCTCGATCAGAGCGGACCGACGGTGAGCCAGACCGTGGCGCGCATGGAGCGCGACGGCCTGGTGGCGGTCGCCAGCGACCGCCACCTGGAGCTGACCGAGGAGGGCCGCCGTCTGGCGACCCGCGTGATGCGCAAGCACCGCCTGGCGGAGTGCCTGCTCGTCGACGTGATCGGGCTCGAATGGGAGCAGGTCCACGCCGAGGCGTGCCGCTGGGAGCACGTGATGAGCGAGGCGGTGGAGCGCCGCGTCCTGGAGCTGCTGCGCCACCCCACCGAGTCTCCGTACGGCAACCCGATCCCGGGCCTGGAGGAGCTGGGCGAGAAGGACGGCGCGGACCCGTTCCTGGACGAGGGCATGGTCTCCCTCACGGAGCTGGACCCGGGCCCGGACGGCAAGACGGTCGTGGTGCGCCGCATCGGCGAGCCGATCCAGACGGACGCCCAGCTGATGTACACGCTGCGGCGGGCCGGCGTGCAGCCGGGCTCCGTGGTGAGCGTGACGGAGTCGCCGGGTGGCGTGCTGGTGGGCAGCAGCGGCGAGGCCGCGGAGCTCTCCTCGGAGATCGCCTCGCACGTCTTCGTCGCCAAGCGCTGAGGCTGCTGAGGGGTGTGCGTCAACTTCCGCCGCGTGCGGGAAAGTTGGCGGGCCTCCGCGATCTCCGCGCGTTCTTGCGGAGTCCAAGATTCAGTGTGCGGAATCGCAGCGCGGGAACGTTTTGCGTGCGAGGCTGTCGCGAGAGGCATATGACCTGAGGCTCTGGACCGTGTCGGCGCCGCACCGCCGACGGTCCGGCCGTGCGGCCGGAGAGGGGGCGGGAGGATGCGCCCGTCTGGTGAGCTGGGACGCGAGGGCCCCGGCGCCCGAAGGCGCCGGGGCCTGTCCTCCCCTGCGTCGACCCGGAGCCCCGAGCTCTCAGGGTCGTCCCCCACGGGCCCATGTCCCCGAGCGGCCCGCCTCCCGATGAAGATCTCCCCTCGGCCACGCCCGTCAATCCTGGAGCGTGGTCACCCGAACGAGGGGTGTTATCCGCGAACCGGCTGCTTTCGAAAGGGAGTTCGATAGCGTGCGGGGGTGTGAGGCAGGACCAGGCGTGAATCCCGAGTGGAATCAAGGGGGGTGCCAGGAATCATGGTGCGGCGCATCGACGTGACGGGCGCGGGGGGCGTACGCCTCGCCGCCTGGGAGTTCGCCGATCCTCCCAAGCAGAGGGAGGCCGAGGGCGCACCGGGCGGGGTGCTGTTGCTGCACGGCCTGATGGGCCGGGCCTCCCACTGGGCCGGCACGGCCCGCTGGCTCTCCGAGCGGCACCGCGCGGTCGCCCTCGACCAGCGCGGCCACGGCCAGAGCGAGAAGCTCCCCGACGGCCCCTACACCCGCGAGGCCTACGTGGCCGACGCCGAGGCCGCCCTGGAACAGCTCGGCCTCGCGCCCGCCGTCCTCATCGGCCACTCCATGGGAGCGCTCACCGCCTGGCAGCTGGCCGCCCGCCGCCCCGACCTCGTCCGGGGCCTGGTCATCTGCGACATGCGGGCCTCGGCGCTGGGCGCGGCCTCGCAGCGCGAGTGGGAGGAGTGGTTCGCCTCCTGGCCCGTGCCGTTCGCCACCCTCGCCGACGTGCGCAAGTGGTTCGGCGAGGACGACCCCTGGGTGGAGCGCCCCAACCCCTCGCGGGGCGCGTTCTTCGCCGAGGTGATGGCCGAGGGGCCGGACGGCTGGCGGCCGGTGTTCGACCCCGCCCAGATGCTGCGGTCCCGCGAGACGTGGGTGCACGACGCGCACTGGGAGGAGCTGATGCAGGTCCGCTGCCCCGCGCTCGTGGTCCGCGGCCTCGACGGCGAGCTGGGCCGGGCCGAGTCCCAGGAGATGGTCCGCGTGCTGCCCCGCGGGCAGTACGCGGAGGTGCCCGACGCCGGTCACCTCGTCCACTACGACCAGCCGGAGGCCTGGCGCGCGGCCGTCGAGCCGTTCCTGGACGGCGTCCTCACGGGCTGAGGCGCTCCACCCGCCACACCGGGTCACCCTCGCCGCACACGTACCGCAGGCGGTCGTGCAGGCGGTTCCTGCGGCCCTGCCAGAACTCCACCGCCCGGGGGGTCACCCGGAAGCCGCCCCAGTTCGGCGGCACGGGGACCTGCTCGCCCTCGGGATAGCGGGCGGCCAAGTCGGCGTACGCCCTGTCCAGTTCGTCCCGGGAGGCGAGGACGGACGACTGGGCGCTGGCCCAGGCGCCGAGCTGGGAGCCGTGCGGCCGGGTGCGGAAGTAGGCGACCGTCTCCTCGCGCCCGACGCGCGCCGCGGTGCCGGAGACGATGACCTGGCGGGCCATGGGGTGCCAGGGGAAGAGCAGCGAGACGTGCGGGTTGACGGTGATCTCGCGGGCCTTGCGGGATTCGTAGTTGGTGAAGAAGACGAAGCCGCGTTCGTCGAAGCCCTTCAGGAGCACCGTGCGGGAGCTGGGCCTGCCCTCGGCGTCGGCCGTGGAGACGACCATGGCGTTCGGCTCGGGGAGGGCGTCCGTGTCGCGCACCGCCTCCTTGAACCAGTGCGCGAACTGTTCCATGGGCCCGGCGGGCAGGCCGGCCTCCGCGAGCCCCTCGGTGACGTACTGCTCACGCATGCCGGCCGGCTCGGGAAGCGGTTCGGGAAGGGAGGCGCTGGAGTCGGTCACACGGTCATCTTGCCGTATACGAGGCGCGGCTCACCGGGCCCCCGGAGGAGGGGCGTACGGTGCCGCGGGGAGGTGACGTCTGGCACTGAGTGCCGCATTCCATCGCCAAAGGTGGCACCAACGGATATCGTCCTGCTGCCGCAGTCGGTGGGGTGACCACCCGCCGCGCGGGGCATCACCGGGATGACCGTTTCGGACCGCGAGTCGGCGAACGCGCCGGATACCGGCGTACTCGACCGCGGAACCGGATCGTAACCGCCCATTTTTGACGCATGGTCATGAGCTGATCGCGACCCCATCTCTCACCCACCATCCTGTCGAACCCATCACGAGGAGCCGCCTGATGTCCGACTTCGTACCCGGCCTTGAAGGAGTCGTCGCGTTCGAGACGGAGATCGCCGAACCGGACAAGGAAGGCGGCGCGCTTCGTTACCGCGGCGTCGACATCGAGGACCTGGTCGGCCACGTCTCCTTCGGGAACGTGTGGGGCCTGCTCGTCGACGGCGCCTTCAATCCCGGCCTGCCGCCCGCCGAGCCCTTCCCGATCCCGGTGCACTCCGGGGACATCCGCGTCGACGTGCAGTCCGCGCTCGCCATGCTCGCCCCCGTGTGGGGTCTGCGCCCCCTGCTGGACATCGACGAGCGGCAGGCCCGCGAGGACCTGGCGCGCGCCGCCGTCATGGCCCTGTCCTACGTCGCCCAGTCGGCGCGCGGCCAGGGACTGCCGATGGTGCCGCAGCGGGAGATCGACAAGGCCGAGACGGTCGTCGAGCGGTTCATGAAGCGCTGGCGCGGCGAGCCGGACCCCAAGCACGTGAAGGCCGTCGACGCGTACTGGACGTCGGCCGCCGAGCACGGCATGAACGCCTCCACGTTCACCGCCCGCGTCATCGCCTCCACCGGCGCGGACGTGGCGGCAGCGCTCTCCGGCGCCGTCGGCGCCATGTCGGGGCCGCTGCACGGCGGGGCGCCGTCCCGGGTCCTCGGCATGATCGAGGAGATCGAGCGCACGGGTGACGCGGTGGCGTACGTGAAGCAGGCGCTGGACAAGGGCGAGCGGCTGATGGGCTTCGGCCACCGGGTGTACCGGGCCGAGGACCCGCGCGCGCGGGTGCTGCGGCGCACCGCCCGCGAGCTGGGGGCGCCGCGCTTCGAGGTCGCCGAGGCGCTGGAGAAGGCGGCCCTGGACGAGCTGCACGCCCGCCGTCCCGACCGGGTCCTCGCCACCAACGTCGAGTTCTGGGCAGCGATCGTCCTGGACTTCGCGGAGGTCCCGGCGCACATGTTCACGTCGATGTTCACGTGCGCGCGGACCGCCGGGTGGTCGGCGCACATCCTGGAGCAGAAGCGGACGGGACGGCTGGTCCGTCCCTCGGCGCGGTACGTGGGGCCCGGCTCCCGTGGCCCGCAGGAGATCGAGGGTTTTGGGGACATCTCGCGCTGATGCCCCGGGGCTCACCGCCTCGGGGCTCCGCCCCGGACCCCGCTCCTCAAACGCCGGAGGGGCTGGATTTCAGCGCCCCCTCCACCAGCGCCGTCCACTGCGCGACCACCCGCTCCCGCCGGGCCCGGTCGTCGGTCAGCAGGTTCGCGAGGCCGAGGCCACGGGCCATGTCAAGGAGGCCCTGGATGGTCTCGCGGACGCCGGGGCGGGACTCGTCGGCGCCGAGCAGCTCCACCGCTATGCGGTGCGTCTCGCGGCCGACGCGGGCCTCGAGTTCCGTGACGCGCGAGCCCAGCTGGGGTTCGTTCGACGCGGCCACCCACAGGTGGAGCGCCGCCCGGAAGAGCGGGCCGGTGTAGAGGCCGACCAGGGCGGCGACCACCGAGGCCGGGTCCTGTGCGGGCAGGGCGCGCAGGCCGTGGAGCGCTGTTCGGCGACGTACTCCACGGCGGCCGTGAAGAGGTCTCGCGGGTCGGGAAGTGGTGCTGGGCGGCGCCCCGCGACACCCCGGCCCGCTCGGCGACCACGGAGACCGTCGAGCCCGCCCAGCCGTGCTCGGCGAGGCACGACACGGCGGCCTCCAGGAGCCCCCGCCGCGTCGCGCGGCTGCGGTCCTGCTTGGGCGCCCGGTCGGCGGTGGTCACAGCACCCATGGGGGCTCCCGTCGTTCGAGGAACGCCCCCGTCCCCTGCTGTGCCTCCGGGGAACCGAAGAGCCGCGCGGACAGGGCGACCAGGGCGTCCGAGTGTGCGTCGAATGCGTCGAGCACCTTAGCCGTGAGCAGCCGCTTCGTCTCGGCCAGGGCGCCCGGCGCCGCCTTGCGCAGCCCGTCGAGCATCGGTGCGAGCCCGGCGTCCACGTCGTCGGCGTACGCCGTGACGAGGCCGGCCCGCGCCGCCTGGGCCCCGTCGAAGCGCTCCCCGGTGAGGTGGTAGCGGGCGGCGGCGCTCGGGTCGAGGCGGGGCAGCAGCGTCAGGGAGATGACGGCGGGCGCGACCCCGATACGGACCTCCGTGAGCGCGAAGGAGGCGCCAGGACCGGCGACCGCGAGGTCGCACGCGCCGAGCAGCCCGAGCCCGCCCGCCCGCACATGGCCATCCACCCGGGCGAGCACCGGTTTCGGCAGCTCCACGATCTGCCGCAGCAGCCGTACGAAGTCCCGGGGGTCCGGTGGCTCGCGCAGGTCGGCCCCGGCGCAGAACGCCGTCCCGGTGTGGGTGAGGACGACCGCGCGGACGCCGGGGTCGGCGCCGAGGCCGTGGAGGGCCTCGGCGAGGGCGGCCACCAGCTCCGCCGAGAGCGCGTTGCGGCGCTCGGGGAAGTCCAGGGTGACGGTGACGATCCCGCGCTCCGGGGAGGAGACGACCAGGCTCATGAGGAGCTCCTCAGCACGACTTCGGCATGACTTCGGTACGGCTCAGTACGACTTGGGCAGGCCGAGCGTCTGGTGGGAGACGTAGTTGAGGATCATCTCCCTGCTGACGGGGGCGATGCGGGCCACGCGGGAGGCGACGATGAGCGAGGCGAGGCCGAACTCCTTGGTGAGGCCGTTGCCGCCGAGGGTGTGCACGGCCTGGTCGACGGCCTTCACACAGGCGTCGGCGGCGGCCAGCTTCGCCATGTTGGCGGCCTCGCCCGCGGCCATGTCCTCGCCCTCGTCGTAGAGCCGGGCGGCCTTCTGCGTCATCAGGCGGGCCAGTTCGATCTCGATGTGGGACTGCGCGAGGGGGTGGGCGATGGCCTGGTGGGCGCCGATGGGTGTCTTCCAGACGCTGCGTTCCTTCGCGTACTCGGTGGCGCGGTGCAGCGCGTACCGTGCCATGCCGAGTGCGAAGGCGGCCGTCATGATGCGCTCGGGGTTCAGGCCCGCAAAGAGCTGGAGCAGCCCGGCGTCCTCGTCGCCCACGAGCGCGTCGGCGGGCAGCCGTACGTCGTCGAGGACCAGCTCGAACTGCTTCTCCGGGGCCTGGAGCTCCATCTCGATCTGGCGCCGCGTGAAGCCCGGGGCGTCGCGCGGGACGATGAACAGGCACGGCTTGAGGCTGCCGGTGCGGGCGTCCGAGGTGCGGCCGACGATGAGGGTGGCGTCGGCGATGTCGACGCCGGAGATGAACACCTTGCGGCCGGTCAGGAGCCAGTCGCCGGAGTCGGGGTCGCGGCGGGCCGTGGTGGTGATGCGGTGCGAGTTGGAGCCCGCGTCCGGCTCGGTGATGCCGAAGGCCATGGTGCGGGAGCCGTCGGCGAGGCCGGGCAGCCAGGCCCGCTTCTGCGCCTCGGTGCCGAAGCGGGCGATGACGGTGCCGCAGATGGCGGGCGAGACGACCATCATCAGGAGCGGGGAACCGGCCGCGCCCAGCTCCTCCAGGACGATGGAGAGTTCGGCGATGCCGCCGCCCCCGCCGCCGTACTCCTCGGGCAGGTTCACGCCGAGGTAGCCGAGCTTGGCGGCGTCCGCCCACAGTTCGTCGGGGTGGCCGCCGTCCGCCACGACGCGGGTCATGTAGTCGCGGCCGTAGCGCTTGCCGAGGGCGGCGACGGCGGCGCGCAGGGCCTGGTGCTCCTCGCTTTCGAGGACGGCGCTGCGGGTGGTGCGGCCGGTGGTGCTGCGTGCGGTGCTCATACGGACTCCTCCGGTTCGGCGGCGGCCTGGACGACGGCGAGCAGCGCGCCGACCTCGACCTGGCGGCCGGGAGCGGCGTGCAGTGCGGTGAGCGTGCCGGAGGCGGGAGCGTAGACGCGGTGCTCCATCTTCATGGCCTCCAGCCAGACGAGGGGCTGCCCGGCGGTGACGGCCGCGCCCTCGGCGAGCCCCTCGGCGACGCGGACGACGGTGCCCGGCATGGGGGCGAGCAGGGAGCCGGGGGCGCGGCGGGCGGTGGGTGCGGGGAGCAGGGGCAGCGCGGTGAGGGCGGTGTCGCCGCGGGCGGTGGTGACGTGCACCCGCTCTCCGTACCGCGTCACGGTGAACTGCCGGCGTACGCCCGCCACTTCCAGCTCGACGGCCGTCGGCGTCACGGTGAGCACCCGCACGCCCTCGGCGGTCAGGCCGCCCCGGGTGTGGTCGTAGCGGACCTCGTGCTCGGTGCCGTCGGCCTCGGTGCGGTAGCGCTTGCGGTGGGGCTGCGAGCGGAGGTTGCGCCAGCCGCCGAACCGGGAGTGGCCGTGGGCGTCGGCGAGGGCGGCGGCGAGCGGGGCGTGCGGGTCGGGGGCGGCGGCCGCGAGCGAGGCGGCGTGCCGGTCGTAGAAGCCGGTGTCCATGCGGGCGCCCGTGAACTCCGGGTGCCGCAGGGAGCGTACGAGCAGGTCGCGGTTGGTGACCGGGCCGTGGACGGTGGCCCGCTCCAGGGCGCCCGCCAGCTTCCGCACGGCCTCGGCGCGGGTGGGCGCGTGGGCGACGGCCTTGGCGAGCATCGGGTCGTAGTGGACGCCGATCGTGTCGCCGTCGGTGTAGCCGGTGTCGAGGCGCACCCCCGGCACGTCCAGGCGGTGCAGGGTGCCGGTCTGCGGGGCCCATCCGGCCGCCGGGTCCTCGGCGTACAGGCGGGCCTCGACGGCGTGCCCGCGCGCGGGCGGCGGCTCCTCGTCCAGGGCGTGGCCCTCGGCGACCCGGAGCTGGAGCGCCACCAGGTCGATGCCGAACACGGCCTCGGTGACGGGGTGTTCGACCTGGAGGCGGGTGTTCATCTCCAGGAAGTGCGCCCGGTCGCCGGCCACCAGGAACTCGACGGTGCCCGCGCCGCGGTACCCGGTCACGCGTGCGGCCCGCACCGCCTGGGCGTGCAGGTCCGCGACCAGCCCGGGGGCGAGGCCGGGTGCCGGGGACTCCTCGATGACCTTCTGGTGGCGGCGCTGGAGGGTACAGTCGCGGGTGCCGAGCGTCCACACGGTGCCGTGCGCGTCGGCCATGAGCTGCACCTCGACGTGCCGGCCGCCCTCGATGTACGGCTCGACGAACACCTCGCCGTCCCCGAAGGCGCTCGCGGCCTCGGCGCGCGCCGCCGCCAGCTCCCCCGCGAGGTCGGCCAGTTCGCGTACGACGCGCATGCCGCGCCCGCCGCCGCCCGCGGCCGCCTTCACCAGCACCGGCAGATCGGCTTCGGTGACCTCGCCGAGGGGTGCGAGGCCCATCAGTTCCTTGGCGCGGGTCTTGGACGCCATGGCCTCGATCGCCTCGGGCGGCGGGCCGATCCAGGTCAGGCCCGCGTCCTGGACGGCGCGCGCGAAGCCCGCGTTCTCGGAGAGGAAGCCGTAGCCGGGGTGGACCGCGTCGGCGCCCGCGGCCTGGGCGGCCTTCACGACGAGGTCGCCGCGCAGGTACGTCTCACCGGGCGCCGAGCCGGGCAGCCGTACCGCGGTGTCGGCCTCGCGCACGTGCAGGGCGTCCGCGTCGGCGTCGGAGTACACGGCGACGGTGGCGATGCCCAGCTCGCGGCAGGTGCGGAAGACGCGGCAGGCGATCTCGCCGCGGTTGGCCACCAACAGGGAGGTGATCATGGGGGAGTTCCTCACATCCGGAAGACGCCGAAGCCGCCGCGCGCGCCCTCGTAGGGGGCGGTGTGGATCGCGGACAGGCAGATACCGAGGACGGTGCGGGTGTCGCGCGGGTCGATGACCCCGTCGTCGTAGAGCCGCCCGGAGAGGAACATCGGCAGCGACTCCGCCTCGATCTGCTGCTCCACCATGGCCCGCAGCCCCGCGTCGGCTTCGTCGTCGTACGGCTGCCCCTTCGCGGCGGCCGACGCGCGCGCCACGATCGACAGGACGCCGGCGAGCTGCTGCGGGCCCATGACGGCGGACTTCGCGCTCGGCCAGGCGAAGAGGAAGCGGGGGTCGTAGGCGCGCCCGCACATGCCGTAGTGCCCGGCGCCGTAACTCGCGCCCATGAGGACGGACAGGTGCGGGACACGCGAGTTGCTGACCGCGTTGATCATCATCGCGCCGTGCTTGATGATGCCGCCCTGCTCGTACTCCTTGCCGACCATGTAACCGGTGGTGTTGTGCAGGAACAGCAGCGGGATGTCGCGCTGGTTCGCGAGCTGGATGAACTGGGCGGCCTTCTGGGACTCCTCGCTGAACAGCACGCCCTGGGCGTTGGCGAGGATGCCGACCGGGTAGCCGTGCAGGGTGGCCCACCCGGTGGTGAGGCTGGTTCCGTACAGCGGCTTGAACTCGTCGAAGTCGGAGCCGTCGACGATGCGGGCGATGACCTCGCGCGGGTCGAAGGGCTTCTTCAGGTCGCCGGGGACGATGCCGAGGAGTCGTCCTCGTCGTACTTCGGCGGCTCGACGGTGAGCGGGTCCGGGTCGGCGTACGCCTTGCGCCAGTTGAGGCGGGCGACGACGCGGCGCGCCTGGCGCAGGGCGTCGCGCTCGTCCTCGGCGAGGTGGTCGGCGAGGCCGGAGGTGCGGGCGTGCATCTCGGCGCCGCCGAGCGACTCGTCGTCGCTCTCCTCGCCGGTCGCCATCTTCACCAGCGGCGGCCCGCCGAGGAAGACCTTCGCGCGCTCCTTGACCATGATCACGTGGTCGCACAGGCCGGGGACGTACGCGCCGCCCGCCGTGGAGTTCCCGAAGACGACGGCGATGGTCGGGATGCCGGCCGCCGAGGACTGCGTGAGGTGTTTGAACAGGGCGCCGCCCGGGATGAAGATCTCTTTCTGGGACGGCAGGTCGGCGCCGCCGGACTCCACGAGGTGGATCGACGGCAGCCGGTTGGCGTGTCCGATCTCGTGCGCCCGGAAGGCCTTCTTCAGCGTCCAGGGGTTGGAGGCGCCGCCCCGGACGGTCGGGTCGTTGGCGGTGATCAGGCACTCGACGCCCTCGACGACACCGATGCCGGTGACCATGGAGGCGCCGACCGGGTAGTCGCTGCCCCAGGCCGCCAGCGGTGACAGCTCCAGGAAGGGCGTGTCCGGGTCGAGCAGCAGCTCGATGCGCTCGCGGGCGAGCAGCTTGCCGCGCTTGCGGTGCCGTTGGACGTACTTCTCGCCGCCGCCCTCCAGGGCCTTGGCCTGCTCGGCGTCGAGCGCGGCCAGTTTCTCCAGCATGGCGGCGCGGTGCTCGGCGTACTCGGCGCTCGCGGGGTCGAGCGCGGAGGCGAGGAGGGTCACAGCGCCCCCTCCGGCGACGGGCGGTCCTGCGGGTTCACAGCAGCTCCTCCGGGATGTCCACGTGGCGGGCGCGCAGCCACTCGGCGAGGCCCTTGGCCTGCGGGTCGAAGCGGGCGCGCGCGGCCACGCCCTCGCCGAGCAGCCCCTCGACGACGAAGTTCAGGGCGCGCAGGTTGGGCAGGTCATGGCGTACGACGGTCAAGTCGGCGGTCTCCGGGAGCAGTTCCCGGAAGCGGTCCACGGTCAGTTCGTGGGCGAGCCACCGCCACGCGTCGTCGGTGCGCACCCACTCGCCGACGGTTGGCGTCACCGCCCTTGTCGCCGCTGCGGGCCCCGGCGACGAGGCCGAGGGGCGCGCGGCGGGTGGGGCCCGGCGGGAGGGCTCGGGCGGGGGCGGCGGCGGCACGTCGTGCAGTACGAGGGTGTCGGTGGCGCCGGACGGCACCGGGCGCCGCTCCCCGTCCGGCAGGACCGCCACGTGCGCCACGGCGGACCGCTCGACGTACGCCGCCTCGAAGACGCCGTAGGGCGCGCCCTTGCCGGGCGGCGCCGTCACGTGGAAGCCGGGGTAGCTGCCGAGGGCGAGTTCGACGGCGGCCCCGCCGATCGCGCGGCCCACCGTGTCCGCGTCGGGGTCGCGCACGACGAGCCGCAGCAGGGCGGACGCGGTCTCCTCGGTGGCCGCGTCGGCGTGGTCGGTGCGGGCCAGCTCCCAGCGGACCTCGGCGGGGCGGGACGTGGCGCGGTCGAAGGCGTCCTCCAGCTGGGCGCGGACGAGGGCGGCCTTGGCCTCGACGTCCAGGCCGGTGAGGACGAAGACGACTTCGTTGCGGTGGCCGCCGAGCCGGGTCAGGCCCGCCTTCAGCGTCGGGGGCGGTGCCTCGCCGCGCACGCCGTCGATCCGTACGCGGTCCGGGCCCTGCTGGGTGAGGGTGACCGTGTCGAGGCGGGCGGTGACGTCCGGGCCCGCGTACCGGGCGCCCTGCGTCTCGTACAGGAGCTGCGCGGTGACGGTGCCGACGTCGACGAAGCCACCGGTGCCGTCATGCTTGGTGATGACCGCCGAGCCGTCCTCGTGGACCTCGGCGAGGGGGAAGCCGGGGCGGCGCACGGCCTCCGGGCCGTGCTCGGCGAAGAAGGCGTAGTTCCCGCCGGTGGCCTGCGTCCCGCACTCCAGGACGTGCCCGGCGACGACCGCGCCCGCGAGCCGGTCGTACGCGTCCGGCGCCCACCCGAAGTGCGCGGCGGCGGGCCCGCTGACCAGCGCGGCGTCGCTCACCCGCCCGGTGACGACCACATCGGCACCGGCTGCCAGGCAGGCCGCGATGCCGGCGCCGCCGAGGTAGGCGTGGGCGGTGAGGGCGCCCGGGAAACGGCCTTCGGGCCCGCCGAGGTCGTCGCCCTCCACGTGCGCGACGCGTACCGGCACGCCGAGCCGGGCGGCCAGCTCCCGCACGGCGTCGGCGAGCCCCGCCGGGTTGAGCCCGCCCGCGTTGGCGACGATCTTCACACCGCGGTCATGGGCGAGCGCGAGGCACTCCTCCAGCTGCCGCAGGAACGTCTTGGCGTACCCGCGGGAGGGGTCCTTCAGGCGGTCGCGGCCGAGGATCAGCATGGTCAGCTCGGCGAGGTAGTCACCGGTCAGGACGTCGAGGGGGCCGCCGGTCAGCATCTCCCGCAGGGCGTCGAACCGGTCGCCGTAGAACCCGGAGGCGTTGCCGATCCGCAGAGGCGGCCGGGTCACTTTCCACCGCCCTGCTCGCGGCGCGGCGCGCGGCCCTCGCCGGGTGGGCCCGCGAAGGCCTGGGCGATGTCCAGCCAGCGGTCGGCGTCGGCGCCCTCCGCGCGCACCGCCAGGTCGGCGCGGTGCGCGCGGCGCGTCACGAGCAGGCAGAAGTCGTACGCGGGCCCGGTCACGCGCTGGGCGGCGCCCACAGGCCCGTACGCCCACACCTCGCCCGTCACCGGCGAGGTCAGCTCGACGCGGAACTCCTCGGCCGGCGCGGCGGCCCCGCGCACGGCGAAGGCGAAGTCCCGCGCCCGCACCCCGATCCGCGCGGACGTGCCGCAGCCGCTCCGTCGTCGTCCGCGTCACGCCGAGGGCGTCCGCCACGTCCTGGCCGTGCGCCCAGGTCTCCATGAGCCGCGCGCTCGCCATGGACGGCACGGCCATGGGCGGCCCGTACCAGGGCAGCCGGGTTCCCGCGGGGGCGTCGGCGAGGGCCCGCCACAGCGCGTCCCGCCCGGCCCGCCAGCGGGCGAGCAGCGCGGCGGGCGGCAGCGCGGCCCCTTCCTCGGCGCCCTCGTCCACGAACGTGCCGGGGTTCGCCGCGGCCTTCTCCGCCTCGGCGGCGAAGGCCCCCGGATCGGTGGCAGCGAGCAGCGCGGCCCGGTCGGTCCAGGCGAGGTGCGCGATCTGGTGGGCGATCGTCCAGCGCGGCGCGGGCGTCGCGAGGGCCCAGCGGTCGTCGGTCAGCTCCGCGACGAGCCGGTCGAGTTCCTCGCTCTCGCCGCGCAAGTCGTCGAGCACGGGCAGGGCATCGGACACGGAACGCTCCCCTCGGGGCACGAGTGTGGCCTCCCCTGCCCGGACGGCGCCGAGAGCGCGGGGAAGTGCCTGGGAGCATGGCAGCGCCCACCGAAACAAGCAAGCGTGCTTGCATTGTTTCTGGCCGCGCGCCCTTCCCGTACGGGACTCCTAGGAGCCCCGCTTGCGCCGCAGCGCCTCGACCTCCAGGGCCAGGACGGCCATGTCGTGCAGCCGCGCGCAGTACCCGGCGGCGTACGGGTCGTCGAGTGCCGGGAGGACCGCGTCGAACACCGCCACCAGTCGCGTGAAGTCCGCGTACTGCCGGTCGGAGAGGGGGCCCTTGAGGACGTGGGCCGAGTAGGCGTAGGCGTCCGCGTCGAGCAGCACCAGGTCCTGGCCCGCGACGTCCATGCCGCGGGCCCCGGGCGGGAAGGGCCTGCTCATGTGCGCGGCCGCCATCAGCGCGAGGGCGTCACGCTTCTCCTTGAAGGCGCCGGGTTCCTCCCCGGGCACGCCGGCGGCCATCTCAGCTCTCCGCCTTCCGCGCGGCCTTCGCGTCCGCACCGCGCCCATGCTCGCCACGATGACCAGGGAGATCGCCAGCGCCTCGGCGAGCGTCAGGGCCTGGCTGAGGACGAGGAACCCGGCGACGGCGGCGATGGCCGGTTCCAGGCTCATCAGGACCGCGAAGGTGTGCGAGGGCAGGCGCCGCAGCGCGAGGAGTTCCAGGGTGTACGGCAGCACGGACGACAGCACGGCGACCACCGCGCCCAGCGCCAGCGTGCCCGGCTCGACGAGCTTCGCCCCGGACTCGATGATCCCGAGCGGCAGGAACAGCACCGCCGCGACGACCATCGCGAGGGCCAGCCCGTCGGCCTGCGGGAAGCGCCGTCCGGTGCGCGCGCTGAAGACGATGTACGCGGCCCACATCGCGCCCGCGCCGAGCGCGTAGGCGACGCCGACCGGATCGAGGCCGCTGAAGCCGCCCCCGCCGCCGAGCAGGAAGACCCCGCAGAGCGCCAGCCCGGCCCAGACCAGGTTCACCGCGCGGCGCGAGGCGAAGACGGAGAGCACGAGCGGCCCGAGGACTTCGAGGGTGACGGCGGGGCCCATGGGGATGCGGGCGACGGACTGGTAGAAGAGGCCGTTCATCCCGGCCATGGTCACGCCGAAGGCGACCACCGTGCCCCAGTCGGACCGCGCGTGCCCGCGCAGCTTCGGGCGGCACACGGCGAGCAGCACGAGCGCGGCGAACGCGAGCCGCAGCGTCAACGATGCCGAGCGCCCCGGCGCGCGGCATGACGCTCACCGCGACCGCGCCGCCGAACTGCACGGAGACGCTGCCCGCGAGGACGAGCCCGACCGGTCCCAGCCGGGCGCGGAGGCCGCCCCGGGGCGCGGCGGCGGCCTCGGCACCCGCGACTTCCGGCTGCTGGGCCACGACGGGGGCCACCTCGGGAGCCGCCCCACGGGCCCTCTCGGGGGCCACCCCGGTGGCTCCGACGGCGCTCCCGCCGGGGCCGCCTGATCGCTGCGCGAGACGTTCACGCCTGTGCCTTTCCTGCCGCTGGTCGGGGTCGCTGCCACTGTCGACTGCCCGCTGAAGATAGTCCAGTTTTCTGGACCGCCTCGTACAAGCTAATGGACTGCGTCAGGATTGTGGAGCGGTTTTGCCCCTGACCGCAACCCGTGTCCATATGTCGACCGTACGACCTCCCTCGCGTACGAACTCTCCTCGTCGGCGTGGCAGCGGCCGGCGCGGCCCGCCCCGGCTCACCGCCCCGCCCCGGCCTCCCGCTCCAGCGCCCCCGCGAGGATCTCCGCCAGGTGCCACCCCCGCACCCCCGCCAGCTGCCCCAGCTGGGTCCGGCAGGAGAAGCCGTCGGCGCGACCACCGCGTCACCGGACGCCCGGCGCACCGCGGGCAGCAGCTGTTCCTCCGCGCAGGCCACGGAGACCTCGTAATGCCCCTTCTCGAAGCCGAAGTTCCCGGCGAGCCCGCAGCAGCCGCCGCTCAGCTCGCCCTCGATGCCCGCCTTCGCGCGCAGCCGCCGTTCCGCCGCGTCGCCGAGGACCGCGTGCTGGTGGCAGTGCGTCTGGCCGACCGCCTCGCGGCCGACGTACGGCGGGCTCCACTGCGGGGCGAGTTCTTCGAGGGCCTGCGCGAAGGTCCGTACGGACGCGGCGAGGCGGTGCGCGCGCGGGTCGTCGCCCAGCAGTTCTACGAGGTCGGTCTTCAGGGCCGCCGCGCAGCTCGGCTCCAGGACGACGACCGGCGCCCCGGCCGCGAGGAGCGGGGCCACGCGGTCCAGGGTGGCGCGCAGCACCGCGCGGGCCCGGTCGAGCTGCCCCGTCGAGATGTACGTCAGCCCGCAGCACACGCCTCGCGCGGCGGCAGCGCGACGCTCAGCCCGGCGTCCTCCAGGACCCGTACCGCCGCCCGTCCCACGGAGGGCGAGAGGTGGTCGGTGAAGGTGTCGGGCCACAGGACGACCGACGCGGGCCCGGCCCCGCCCTTCGGCCTGCGGCGCCACCACTGCCGCAGCGTGCGCGGCGCCACGGCCGGGAGTGCCCGCTCCGGCGCGATCCCGCCGAGCCGCTTGCCGAGCGCCGCCAACGGGCCCACCCGGGCGAGGGCGTTGACCAGGGGAGCCGTACGCGTCGCGGCGACGGCCCGCAGCCAGCGCGGCAGCCACCCCATCGCGTAGTGCGCGGCGGGCCTGCGGCGCCCTTCGTAGTGGTGGTGCAGGAACTCCGCCTTGTACGTGGCCATGTCGACGCCCACCGGGCAGTCCGAGCGGCATCCCTTGCAGGACAGGCAGAGGTCGAGCGCGTCCCTGACCTCCGTCGAACGCCAGCCGTCCGTCACGACCTCGCCCGCGAGCATCTCGTGCAGCAGCCGCGCCCGGCCGCGCGTGGAGTGCTCCTCCTCGCCCGTGGCCCGGAAGGACGGACACATGACGCCGCCTGCCGGGGGCGCCGCCGCCGTACGGCACTTGGCGACGCCCACGCACCGCCTGACCGCCGCGGAGAAGTCACCGCCGTCGGCGCCGTCACTGGGGTAGCCGAAGGCCACGTCGACAGGCTCGCGTGGCAAGGGCGCGAACCGCAGGTTGGTGTCGAGGGGCGCGGGCCGCACCAGCATGCCGGGGTTGAGCAGGCCCGCCGGGTCCCAGACGTCCTTCACGCGCGCGAAGAGGGCGACGAGTTCGGGCCCGTACATCTTCGGCAGCAATTCGGCGCGGGCCTGTCCGTCGCCGTGCTCACCGGAGAGCGAGCCGCCGTGCGCGACGACGAGGTCCGCCAGCTCCTCCGAGAAGCGGCGGAAGCGGGCCACGCCCTCGGGGGTGATCAGGTCGAAGTCGATGCGTACGTGGATGCAGCCGTCCCCGAAGTGCCCGTACGGGGTGCCGCGCAGGCCGAGCCCGGCGAGCAGCGCGCGGAAGTCGCGCAGGTAGGCGCCGAGGCGGGCCGGGGGCACGGCGCAGTCCTCCCAGCCGGGCCAGGCCTCCGCGCGTGCCCTGCGCCGGGGCCGCCCTGCGCGGGGCCCGGGATACGGGTGGCCGTCCCGCTGGCGTCCTCCCGCACGCGCCACAGCGCCCGCTGCCCCGCCGGGTCGTCGACGACCACGGCGTAAGGACGTCGGCGGCGCGCACGAGTCTCGGCACGCGCGCGTGCTCGGCGGGCTGTCACCGCCCGTCTCCACGAACAGCCAGGCGCCGCCCCGGGGAAGGACGTTCTCCCGCGCGCCCGCGCCCCGGACGAGGTCGGCCGCCATGCCCTCGACGGTCAGCGGGCCGTACGGCAGGAGGCCGGCGGCGGCCTCGGCCGCGGCGCTCTCCTCGGCGTACCCGAGGACGGCGAGCGCCCGCGCGCGGGGGGCCTCGACGAGGCGTACGACGGCTTCGGTGAGGAGGCCGAGGGTGCCCTCCGAGCCGCAGAAGGCGCGGGCGAGGTCGGGCCCGCGTTCGGGGAGGAGGGCGTCGAGGGCGTAACCGGAGATGCGGCGCGGCAGGTCGGGGTAGCCGGTGCGCAGCAGGGCCAGGTGGCCCTCGACGCGGGCGCGCAGGCCGTCGGGGGCTCCGGCCCAGCCCTGCCCGAGGCGGTGGGTGTCGCCCTGTGCGCCGATGACGGACAGGGAGCGGACGTTGTCGGCCGTCGTGCCCCAGGCCACCGAGTGCGACCCGCACGAGTTGTTGCCGATCATCCCGCCCAGCGTGCACCGGCTGTGCGTCGACGGATCGGGGCCGAACGTCAGTCCGTACGGGGCCGCCGCCGCGCGCAGGTCGTCCAGGACGACCCCCGGCTGGACGACGGCGGTCCGGGCCTCGGGGTCGAGGGAGACGACGCGGTTCATCCGCCGGGTGAAGTCGAGGACGACGCCGGTGCCGGTCGCCTGCCCGGCGATCGAGGTGCCCGCGCCGCGCGCCACCACCGGCACGCCCCGCCGCCGGCAGACGTCGAGCACCGCCGCCACGTCGTCGGCGTCGTGCGGGGCCACCACCGCGGCGGGCACCCGGCGGTAGTTGGAGGCGTCCATGGTGTGCAGGGCCCGCGCGGTCACGGAGAGGTCCACCGGCCCGCGCACGGCCGCGCGCAACTCCCGCCCGAGGCCGCCCGGATCGGTGCCGGAGGCACGCGTGGGATCGCTGTCGGGGGCACGGCCGAGGCGACTGCCGGGGTCACTGCCGAGATCGCTCATACGGTTCAGAATGCCCCCGCGCCGACCCCTCCGGGCCACCTCGCCGCACCCGACATATCACGATCCGGAAGGGAACATTCCCACCCTGGGCGACAACTCTCCTATAGTGACCACAACTTGAGCAGAGCTTGAGACAGCCTGAGCACGTTCGAGCAGAGTGTGTCGCTTCCGATCGAGGACCCCGATTGATGACCGCGCCAACCCCCATAGCGCGCCCCGGGACGGAGCGCCCTCCGCTGCGTCCCGCCGCGTTCGTCCTGCTGGCCTGTGCCCTCGTCACCGCGGTGCTCGCCGGCACGGCCGCCGCCCTCGCGCCCGCGTCCGCGCGCCACCCCCTGGCCTGGGCGCCGGCGCCGCGGCACTCGCGTTCAGCGTCGTGGTGGCCGTCGCCTCCACGCCCTGCGGTCGCTCTCCCTGGCGCGGCGCCACCTGGCCGCCGCCCGGCAGGAGAGCGGCCTCCTCCAGCAGGAACAGGCGAGCCGCGCGCCGAGTTCGGGCAGGAGCACGCCCGGCTCACCGCCGCGCACGCCCGTGAGGTGGCGAGCTGTCCGCCGAGCACGCGCGCGTGGCGGCCGAACTGGCCGCCGCGAACAGCCGCGTCAAGGCGGAACTGACCGCCGAGAACACCCGCGCCCGGACGGAACTCGCCGCCGAGCACACGCGTACGGAACGAGCTGACCGCGCGGCTGCGCACCGCCGAGTCCGAGCGGGCCGCCGCGCTCTCCGCGTGCGCCAACGCGGCCGGGCGGATGCAGGCCCTGGCCACCGGCACCCTCGCCGACCTGCGGGAGATGGAGGGGCGGCACGCGGACGAGGACGTCCTCACCGACCTCCTCCACCTGGACCACAGGACCGCGCAGGCCGGCCGCATCGCCGACTCGGTGGCGGTGCTCACCGGCGCCCGCTCCGGCCGCCGGTGGGCCAAGCCCATCGTCATGGAATCGATCCTGCGCGGTGCGATGGGCCGCATCGGGGGCTACCAGCGCGTGCGCGTCCACTCCGCCAGCGAGGTCGCGGTGGCGGGCCACGCCGCCGAGGGCGTCATGCACGCCCTGGCCGAACTGCTCGACAACGCGGCGAACTTCTCGCCGCCCACCTCCGAAGTGCACGTGTACATCGAGGAGGTGGCGGCCGGCGTCATCGTCTCCGTCGAGGACAGCGGCCTGGTGATGGGCCCGGTGCAGCTGCTCCGCGCCGAGCGGGCCGTGTCCGGCGAGACGACCGGCCTCGGCGGCCTGACCGGCACCCGGCTCGGCCTCGCGGTGGTCGGCAGGCTGGCCCGCAAGTACAACCTGACGGTGTCGTTCCGCCCCTCGGCGCGCGGCGGCACGGGCGTCCTCCTGCTCATCCCGCAAGAACTGCTCTCCCGCCCCTCGGACCCGACCCCGTCCCCATCCACATCCCTGCCGACAGCCATGCCCCGCCCGGCGGCGCTGCCCGGCCCGGCGGATCTGCCCGGGCCCGCGGCGCTGACCGGCCCCGCCGATGCCGCACGGCCTGCGGGCTCCACCGGGCACGCAGGCCTCATAGGGCCCGCGGCTTTGACTGGCCCCGCCGATTCCCCACAGCCCGCGGACGCCACCGGACCTGCGGCTCTGACCGGCCCTGCCGATTCCCCACGGCCCACGGACACCACCGGGCACGCAGACCTCACCGGGCCCGCGGCTCTGACTGACCCCGCGGATCTCACCGGGCGCACGGCGCTGACCGGCCCCGCCGATCCCGCACGGCCTGCGGACTCCACTGGGCCTGCGGCTCCCACCGGCGCCGCAGATTCCGCACGGCCGCGCACTCCACCAGCCCCTCAGACCCCACCGGCCCCGCAGCTCTGACCCCCGCCCGGCACACCGGCAGGCACGCGGCCCGGCCGGAGCCCGCACATCAGCAGCCGCAGCACAGACGCCGCAACCGCAGCCGCAGGCACCCCAGCCCCAGACACCCCACCCCCAACC
>RBWT01000039.1 GCA_004010275.1 Streptomyces huasconensis | reverse complement strand
GCGCAGCGCCGGGCGGGCGCCGCGGCCCCGTCGAGCTTGCCGGCGATCACGGGACGGTCAGCGTGTCGAAGACGTCCCTGATGCTCAGCTCGGCGCCGAACTCGGCGCGGATACGGCTCAGGAGCCGCATCGAGGCCATGGAGTGGCCGCCGAGCGCGAAGAAGTTGTCGTGCACGCCGACGCTTTCCAGCTTCAGGATCTCGCAGAACAGTTCCGCGAGCCGCGCCTGTGTCTCGGTGGCGGGGCGGGCCTCGCCGGTCATCGCGGACCAGTCCGGCGCGGGCAGCGCCTTGCGGTCCAGCTTGCCGTTGGGCGTCAGGGGCAGCGGCCCGTCCAGCGGCACGACGATCGCGGGGACCATGTACTCGGGCAGCAGCCCGGCGACATGGGCGCGGACCTCCTGAGCGTCGAGTGCACGCTCCGGTACGGCGGCGTCCTCCCGCTCCGGTACGACGTAGCCGATGATGCGGACGATGTCGCGTCCGGTCGGGGACCACGGCGGCCTGGGCGACCGCGGGGTGCCCGGCGAGGGCGGCCTCGATCTCGCCCAGCTCGATGCGGAAGCCCCGCACCTTGACCTGGGTGTCGACCCGGCCGAGGAAGTCGAGGTTGCCGTCCGCCCACCAGCGGGCGCGGTCACCCGTGCGGTACATGCGGCTGCCGGGCGCGCGAACGGGTCGGCGACGAACCGCTCCGACGTCAGGGCGGCCTTGCCGAGGTAGCCGCGGGCGAGGCCGCGCCCGGAGACGTACAGCTCGCCCACCACGCCCGGCGGGACCGCCGCAGGTGCTCGTCGAGGACGTAGCAGCGCGTGTTGGGGTCGGGGCGGCCGATCGGCACCCGGCCGCCGGTCGGGCCGCTGTGCTCGCGGGCGGGCCACAGGGTGGAGTTGACCGTCGCCTCGGTGAGTCCGTACGCGCAGATCAGGTGGGCCGTCGTACCGAACCGCTCGAAGAGGTCCGGCGGCACCGTCTCCGTGCCGACCAGGACGGTCGACCCTTCGGGCAGCTGGCAGCCGGGCGGCAGCGCGGAGACCAGGGACGGCGGCAGGATCATGTGGGTGATCCGCTGGTCGGCGAGGAAGTCGGTGAGCGCGGGGCCCGCGACGCGCGCCTCGTCGGTGATGAGGACGAGCCGCCCGCCGTGGCACAGGGCCATGGCCAGTTCGAAGACGAAGACGTCGAAGCCGATCGACGCGAACTGGAGCACCCGGCTGTCGTGCCGCAGCCCCATCCGGTCGACGGCGGTGGCGACGAGGCTGGAGATGCCCTCGTGCGGGACGACGACGCCCTTGGGGCGGCCGGTCGAGCCGGACGTGTAGATCACGTACGCGGCCTGGTCGAGGCCGGTCGGTCCGCCGTCGAGGGGTGCGTCGGAGAGGTCCGCCAGCTCGGCGGCCGTGTCCGGCTCGTCGAGCAGCACCACGGGGACACCGGGCACGCCGGGGATCTTCCCCGCGACCGGTTCGGTGCCGACCACGAGGGCCGCCCCCGAGTCCTCGATCATGTACGTGAGGCGGTCGCCGGGGTGGACCAGGTCGAGCGGCAGGAACGCGGCGCCGAGCTTCAGCGCGGCGAGCACGGTGGCGACCATGTCCACCGAGCGGGGCACGGCCACGCCGACCACGCTCTCGGAGCCCACCCCGCGTGCGGCGAGGAGCCGGGCGACGCGGTTGGCGCGGGCGTCGAGCTGGGCGTAGCTGACCGACCGGGAGCGGTCCACGACGGCGACCGCGTCGGCCGCTCGGCGAGCCGCCGCGCGAACAGCGCGGGGAAGGTCTCCTCGTCGACCGCGCGGGGCGCGCCGTTGAACCCTTCGAGGACCAGTTGCCGTTCGTCGGCGGCGAGGATCTCCGCCTGCGACAAGGGCCGCTCGGGGGTGGAGACCAGCGCGGCGACGAGCCTGCGCAGGCGGTCGCCGATCCGCTCGGCGGTCCCCTGGTCGAACAGCTCGGTGGCGAACTCCAGGCGCAGTTCAGCGCGTCGGCGCCGCCGTCCGTCGAGGTGTGCTCGGTGAAGCTGAAGACGAGGTCGAACTTGGCCGAGCGGGTGCGGAACGGCACGTACTCCGGGCGCACGCCGGGCAGTTCCAGCGCGTCGCCGGTCCGGGCGTGGTAGCCGACCATCACCTGGAAGAGCGGGTTGCGGGAGAGCGAGCGCGTCGGGTTGAGCTTCTCGACGACCGCCTCGAAGGGCACGTCGGCGTGGGAGAACGCGGCCAGGTCGGTCTCCCGGACCCGGGCCAGGAGTTCGGTGAAGCTGGGGTCGCCGCTCACGTCGGTGCGCAGCACCAGTGTGTTGACGAAGAAGCCGACGAGTTCGTCGAGCGCCTCGTCGCCGCGTCCGGCGATGGGCGAGCCGAGGGGGATGTCCGTCCCGGCGCCCATGCGGTGGAGCAGGGCGGCCACGGCGGCGTGCACCACCATGAACATGCTGGCGCCGGTCTCGCGGGCGAGCCGCCGCAGCCCCTCGTGCAGCTCGGCGTCGAAGGCGATGTCCAGCTCGGCACCGGAGAACGCGGGGCGCGCGGGACGCGGCCGGTCGGTGGGCAGCTCCAGTTCCTCCGGGGCCCCGGCGAGCGTCGTGCGCCAGTACTCCAACTGCCGCGCGGCCAGGCTGGCTTCGTCCTCGGGGTCGCCGAGCAGCCGCTGCTGCCGCTGCGCGTAGTCGGCGTACTGGACCGGCAGCGGCTCCCAGGTCGGGGGCCGTGCCGGCGAGGCGGGCCGCGTAGGCGGTGGCCAGGTCGCGCAGGAACGGGCGGTCCGACCACTCCGTCGGTGGTGATGTGGTGCAGCAGGAGCACGACGACGTGGTCCTCGGGCGCCAGCTCCACGATGGTGGCCCGCAGCGGCAGTTCGGCGGCGAGGTCGAACGGCCGGTTGACGGCCGCGTCGATGATGCCGGGCACCTCGTCCTGACCGGCACGCAGGCACTCCACCACCGGGCGCGCCTGCTCGGCGGGGAGCACGCGCTGGAACGTACGGCCGTCGGCGGCGGTGACGGAAGACCGTGCGCAGCGCCTCGTGCCGCGTCACGTCGGCGAGCGCGGTACGCCACGCCTCGGTGTCGAGGGCGCCGCGCAACCGCATGACCAGCGGGAAGTTGTACGCGGCCGAGGTGCACTCGATCTGCTGGATGACCCACAGGCGCTGCTGGGCGTGCGAGAGCGGCAGTTCGTCGGGCCGCTCGCCCGCGGTGAGCGCCGGGCGTGCGGGGCCGTCGGCGCGCTGGACGCGCTCCCCCAGTTCGGCGACGGTGGGCGCCTCGAACAGGTCGCGGATCGCCAGCTCCGTGTCGAGCGCGGTGCGGGCCCGGCTGACGAGGCGGGTGGCGAGCAGCGAGTGACCGCCGAGTTCGAAGAAGTCGCTGTCGATGCCGACGCTTCCCTCGGGCAGCCCGAGCACCTCGGCGAAGAGCGCGCAGAGCGTCTCCTCCCGCGGTGTGCGGGGCGCGCGGCTCGGGCCGGTGGCGCCGAGGTCGGGGGCGGGCAGGGCCTTGACGTCGAGCTTGCCGTTGACGGTCAGCGGCAGCGTGTCCACGGCGACGAGCGCGGAGGGCACCATGTAGTCCGGCAGGCCGGTCTTCAGGTGGTCGCGCAGCCGCTGGGTCAGCTCCTCGCCCCGGTCCGCGCCTTCCTCGGGCACGACGTATCCGACGAGGCGCTTGGTCCCGGCGGTCTCGGTCACGACGACCGCGGCGTGCGCGATGTCCGGGTGCGCGGACAGGGCGGTGGAGATCTCGCCCAGCTCGACGCGGTAGCCGCGGATCTTGACCTGGTCGTCGGTGCGGCCGAGGAAGTCGAGCAAGCCGTCGGGGCGCTGCCGTACGAGGTCGCCGGTGCGGTACATGCGCTCGCCGGGCGCGCCGAACGGGTCGGCGACGAACCGCTCCGACGTCAGGGCGGCCCGGTCGTGGTAGCCGCGGGCCAGGCCGGTGCCGGCGATGTACAGCTCGCCGGGGCAGCCCGGCGGGACGGGGCGCAGCATCGTGTCGAGGACGTAGGCGCGGGTGTTGCGGATCGGCACGCCGACGGTGGAGGTCGCGCTGTCGGTGGTGGAGCCGCCGAGCGTGTTGATCGTGTACTCGGTGGGGCCGTACAGGTTGTAGCCGTAGGTGCCCTCGGTGCGGCGCAGCTTCGTCCACACCGTGTCGGGGACGGCCTCGCCGCCGAGCAGGACCAGCGCGGGCCGGTGCTTGCCGGCCGTCTCGTCCTGGTCGAGGAGGCCCTCTTCGATGAGGAGTTGGGCGTAGGTGGGCGTCACGTTGACGACGTCGACGCGGTGCGCGTCGCAGTAGGCGACGAGCGCCTCGGCGTCGCGGCGCAGCTCCTCGTCGCAGACGTGCACCTCATGGCCCTCCACGAGCCAGAGCAGCTCTTCCCAGGACATGTCGAAGGCGAAGGAGACGGTGTGCGCGATGCGCAGCCGCCGTCCGCCCGCCGAGGCGATGGCCGGGTCGAAGATCTCCTTCTGGTGGTTGAGCTGCATGTTCGTCAGCCCGCGGTAGGGGGTGACGACGCCCTTGGGGCGGCCCGTGGAGCCGGACGTGTAGATGACGTACGCGGGGTGCTCCAGGCGGCCCGGCACGCCGTGCGCGAAGGCGGGCCGCTCGGCGTCGGTGATCTCACCGCCGGGCAGGGCCGCCAGCTCGGCGGCCACGGTCTCGTCGTCCAGGAGCAGTTCGGGGGCGACGGGGCCTTCGGTGCCGCGCAGGGTCGGGGCGACGGCGGCCGTGGAGAGCAGGCACAGGGGCCCGGTGTCCTCGACCATCAGGCGCAGCCGGTCGGCGGGGTGGTCGAGGTCGAGCGGCAGGTACGCGGCTCCGGTGCGCAGGACGGCGAAGAGCGCGGCGACCATCTCGATGGAGCGCGGCAGCGCGAGCGCGATGACCTTCTCCGGTCCGGCGCCGCGGGCGAGCAGCAGCCGGGCGAGCCGGTTGATGTGCGCGTCGAGTTCGGCGTACGTGAGGGAGCGCTCGCCGAAGACGAGGGCGACCGCGTCGGGGGTGCGGGCGACCTGGGCGGCGAGCATGTCGGCGACGGTCTCGTCGGGCACCGGCTCGCGGCTGTCCGCCCAGTCGCGGGCCAGCGAGGTCCGCTCGGCGGGCAGCAGCAGGTCGACGCCGACGGTCCGGGCGGAGCCGGGGGTGCCGTCTTCGAGGGCCGCCGCCAGCCGGTCGAGCACGGCGGTGAAGCGGGTGAGGATCGTCTGCGCCTGGGCCGCGTCGAACAGGTCGGGCCGGGCCGCCAGGGTGACCCGGGTCCGGGCGCCGGGCGTGACGATCAGCGTGAGCGGGAAGTGCGTGCCGTCCACGTTGGTGACGCCGGTGATGCCGTGCCGCTGCCGCAGGGCCGCCGCGCGGTCCTCGCCGTCGGCCGAGCGCAGCACGAACAGGGTGTCGAAGAGCTTCCGGTGGCCGGTCTCCTGCTGGAGGGTGCCGAGGCCCACGTACTCGTACGGCATGACGGCGGCGCGCTCGGACTGCATGCGGCGCAGCAGGTCGAGCAGGGGCTCGTCCGGGGAGAAGGCGACGCGGGCGGGGACGGTGTTGAGGAACATGCCGATGATGCCGGCGACGTTCGGCACGTCGGCGGGCCGTCCGGAGACGGCGGTGCCGAAGGTGACGTCGGCACGGCCGGTCATCGCGGAGAGCACCAGGCCCCAGGCGGCGTTGAGCACGGTGTTGAGGGTGAGCCCGTGGCGGCGGGCGAGGGCGCGCAGCTTCTCGCTCGTCTCCGGGGTCAGCAGGGCGTCGAAGTCCGCCGGGATGACCGGTCCGGCGTCGCGGCCCGAGGGCGCGAGCAGGGTCGGCTCGTCGAACCCGCTCAGGGCCGTGCGCCAGGCGTCGAGGGCGGCCGTGGTGTCCTGCTCGTCCAGCCAGGCCAGGTAGTCGCGGTACGAGCCGGGGGCGGGCAGGCCGGTGGCGTCGCCGGAGCGCTCGTACAGCGTGAAAAGTTCCTCCAGGAACAGCCACGCCGACCAGCCGTCCCAGACGATGAGGTGGTGGGTGACGACGAGCCGGTCCCGGCCGTCGCCGAGGCGGATCAGGAGCAGGCGGCACAGCGGGGCCGCGGAGAGGTCGAAGCGCTGACGGCGGTCGGCCGCGAGCAACTCCTCGGTACGGGTGCGCTGTTCGTCGGCGGGCAGCGCGGAGAGGTCCACCTCGGTGAGCGGGATCTCGGCGCCGTCCACGATGAACTGGACGGGGCTCGGCAGGCCGTCGCTGGTGAACCCGGCGCGCAGGCTGACGTTGCGCTCCAGGAGGGTGCGGCAGGCGGCGCGCAGCCGGTCGGCGTCGACGCGCCGGTCGAGGTCGAGGGTCTCCTGCGAGAGGTAGACGTCGAGGGCGTCGCCCGCGTCGTAGGTGGCATGGAAGTACATGCCTTCCTGGAGCGGGGAGAGCGGCCAGATGTCCGTGACCGGATGTCCGGCGACGGCTTCGACGCGGGCCTTCTCCTCGGGGGACAGCTCAAGTCCACCCAGGGGGCCCGGCGTTGGGGCCGTGGCCTGCTGGGGGGTACCGGCGGCGGAGGTCAGCTGGTCAAGGAGCGCCCGCAGGGCGGGGTCGACGGCCGCGCCGGACTGGGCCTGCTGGGCCAGCATGGCCTGGAGCGCGGCGGCGGCCTGTCCGGCGTCGGTGGCGGAGACGGTGACGTTGTCGCTGGGCACGGGTGCCTCGGGGGTGGGGGCCGGGGCCGCTTCGGCGGCGGCGGTGGCGAGCGCGGCGGGAGTGCGGTGCTCGAAGTCGTCGCGGGGGCTGAGCGTCAGCCCCTGCTCACGGGCGCGGGTGGCGACGGCGATGGAGGTGAGGCTGTCGCCGCCGAGGACGAAGAAGTCGTCGTCGGCACCGATGCCCTCCAGGCCGAGCACGGCGGTGAAGATGTCGCACAGGGCGCGCTCACGCTCGTCGCGGCGGCGCGCGGCCACCGGCCCGCGCCGTCACGTCGGGTGCGGGCAGGGCGTTCTGGTCGAGCTTGCCGCTGGGCGTCAACGGCAGCTCGGCCAGGGCCAGCACGGCGCTCGGCACCATGGTCGCGCGGCATCGCGTCGGCGAGCGCGGCGTGCAGGGCGTCGGTGTCGGGGGCGGTGGTGCCGGGGGCCGGGACCGCGTAGCCGACGAGGGCGCCGTCGCGGACGACCACGGCGGCGCGGGCGACGCCCGGCAGGCCCGCCAGGGCGCCTCGATCTCGCCGAGTTCGACGCGGTTGCCGCGGATCTTGACCTGGCGGTCGGTGCGGCCGAGGTACTCCACGGCGCCGTCGGCGCGGCGGCGCACCAGGTCGCCGGTGCGGTACATGCGCTCACCGGGCGCGCCGAACGGATCGGCGACGAACCGCTCGGCGGTCAGTCCTGGCCGGTCGTGGTAGCCGCGCGCCAGCTGCACCCCGGCGAGGTACAGCTCGCCGGGCACGCCGTCCGGCACCGGACGCAGGAAGGGGTCGAGGACGTGCAGCCCGGTGTTCCAGACGGGACGGCCGATGGGCACGGCGAGTTCGGCGGCGCCCTCGTAGGGGAAGTACGTCACGTCGACGGCGGCCTCGGTGGGCCCGTAGAGGTTGTGCAGCGGCACGGGTGCCTGGCCGGAGCGGGACGTCAGCTCGCTCCAGCGGCGGGCGTCCGCGCCGGTGAGCGCCTCGCCGCTGCAGAAGACGCGCCGCAGGCTCGCCGCCCAGTCACGCCGGTCGGCGGCGGCCTCCATGACCTGCGTGAACGCGGCCCGCATCACGGCACGAAGTGCAGGGTCGTGATCCGCCGGGCCCGCATCAGGTCGGCGAGGTAGGCGGGGTCGCGGTGGCCCTCGGGGCGGGCGAGGACGACGGTGGCGCCCTCGATCAGGGCCCAGAAGAACTCCCACACCGACACGTCGAAGCTGGCGGGGGTCTTCTGGAGCACCCGGTCGTCGGCGGTGAGGCCGTACTCCCCCTGCATCCAGGCGAGCCGGTTGACGATGGCGCGGTGGGTGACGGCGACGCCCTTGGGGCGGCCGGTGGAGCCGGAGGTGTAGATGAGGTAGGCGGGGTGGTCGGGCTCCGCCTGCTGGACCCGCGGCTCTTCGGCGACCCCACCGGCCGCGTCGGTCCCTGCGGCCTCTTCGGACTCTTCGGTCGCCTCGATGACCAGGAGTTCCAGACCCGGTACGGCGGGCAGCCTGCCGGCCGCCTCCGCCGTGGTGACGACGGTGCGCGCACCCGAGTCGCCGAGCATGAACGCCACGCGGTCCGCGGGGTAGTCCAGGTCGGACGGGCAGGTAGGCGCGCCCGACTTGAGGACGCCGAGGAGGGCGACCATCAGCTCCGCCGAGCGGGGCAACGGCGACCGCGACGTACCGCTCGGGGCCGGCGCCGCGTGCCCGCAGCCGCCGGGCGAGGGCTCGGCGCGCCCGTCCAGCTGCTCGTACGTGAGGGTGGTGTCCTCGAAGACGACCGCCGGAGCCTGCGGGGTGCGGGCGACCTGCGCGGCGAAGAGCGAGGCGAGCGTGGCGTCCGGCACCGGCCGATCGGTGGCGTTCAGCTCGGCGAGCCGCTCGTGCTCCGGGCCGGAGAGCAGGCCGGTGCGGGCGACCGTGCGGCCGGGCTCGGTGACCAGGGTGCGCAGCAGCGCCGCGAACCGGCCCGCGAGCACGTCCACGGTCGCCCGGTCGAGGCGGCCCGCGTCGTGCTTGAACCGCAGCAGCAGGCTCTCCCCCGGCCTCGACGACGAGCGCGATGGGGGTAGTGCACGGCGTCGTACACCTCGGCGGCCGTGATGCGCGGGGCGTCCGGCTCGCCGGCGGCGGACACGTCGCCGGTCGGGTAGTTCTCGAAGACCACGAGCGTGTCGAAGAGTTCGCCGCCGCCCGCGGTCTTCTGGATGTCGGCGAGGCCGAGGTGCTGGTGGTCCAGGAGCGCCGAGTGCTCGTCCTGGACGCGCCGCAGCAGGTCGGTGAGGGACTCGTCGGGGCGCAGCTCCACGCGGGCGGGCACGGTGTTGATGAACAGGCCGACGGCGGAGTCCAGGCCCGTGACCTCGGTGGTGCGGCCGGACACGGTGGTGCCGAAGACGACGTCCCGCTTGCCGGTGAGAGCGCCGAGGAGCAGGCCCCAGGCGCCGTGGACGACGGTGCTGAGGGTGAGGCCGTGCGTGCGGGCGTAGGCCGTCAGTTCGGCGGTGAGGTCCGCGGGGAGGCGGGTGTCGACGTGCGCGGTCCTGGCCTGCCCGGTCGCGTCGTCGGCCGCAAGGCCGTCGGAGGTCACGAGGTCCGGCAGGCGGGTCGGCTCGTCGAGGCCCGCCAGGGCCTGGCGCCAGGCGTCGCGTGCCGCGTCCTGGTCCCGGGCCGCCAGCCACGCCAGGTACGCGTGCGGGGCGACCGGCTCGGGCAGCTCCTCGCCCCGGTAGGCGGCGGTCAGTTCGCGCAGCAGGACGGAGACGGACCAGCCGTCGGCGACGATGTGGTGCAGGGTGAGCAGGAGCCGGTGGCGTGCGCCGTCCCGGATCAGGGTGGCGCGCAGCAGCGGCGGCCGGGCGAGGTCGAAGCCCTCGGCCCGGTCGGCTTCGAGCAGGTCGTCGAGGCCGGTGGCGGCGAGGTCGGCCTCCCGCCACGGCAGCGTGACGTCCTCGGCGAGGCGCTGGACGACCTGGCCGCCGGGCAGCTGCGAACGCGGCGCGCAGCAGCGGGTGCCGGTCGACGAGCAGTTGCAGCGCCTGGCGCAGCCGGTCGGGGTCGACGGGTCCGGCCAGGTCGAGGAGTTCCTGGACGACGTAGAGGTCCTGGGCCCCGGCGTCGAACTCGGCGTGGAAGAAGAAGCCTTCCTGGAGCGGGGAGACGGGCAGGGCGTCGGCGTCCAGCTCGACCTCCGGCACCGACACAGACGGCACAGCCGGGGCAGCAGACACCGCTTCTCCGGCGCGGGCGAGCGCCGCCACCGTACGCAGCCGGAACACGTCCCGCGGGCTGATCCGCAGACCGGCCTCGCGGGCACGGTTGACCAGCTGGACGGCGACGATGCTGTCGCCGCCCAGTTCGAAGAAGCTGTCGTGGACGCCGACCGACGGCAGGCCGAGCACGTCCGCGAAGAGCGCGGCGAGCGTGGTCTCGGCCTCGGTGGCGGGCGCGTCGGCGCCGCTCACGGCGGTCCAGTGGGGCTCGGGCAGGGCGCGTCGGTCGAGCTTGCCGTTGGGCGTCAGCGGGGCGCCGTCGAGGACGACGACGGCGGACGGCACCATGTAGTCCGGCAGGGCCTCGGCGACCCGGGCGCGGGCAGCGGTCACGGCGGCCTCGGTCTCGGCGGCCGTACGTCCGTCACCGACGAGGTAGGCGACGAGCCGCTTGACGCCCCGGTGGTCGTCGCGGACGAGGACGGCCGCCTGCGCGATGCCGGGGCAGGCCATGAACGCGCTCTCGGTCTCCCCCGGTTCGATCCGGTGGCCGCGGATCTTGACCTGGCCGTCGGAGCGGCCGAGGAATTCGAGGTTGCCGTCGGCGGCCCAGCGGACCCGGTCGCCGGTGCGGTACATGCGGGTGCCGGGCTCGCCGTACGGGTCGGCGACGAACCGTTCCGACGTCAGCGCGGGGCGTCCCAGATAGCCGCGGGCGAGGCCGGCGGCGGCGACGTACAGCTCGCCCTCGACGCCCACGGGGACGGGGCGCAGCGCCGCGTCGAGGACGTAGGCGCGGGTGTTGCGGGTCGGGTTCGCCGATGGGGGTCGCGCCGGGGCGGTCGGGCTCGGCGCGCCACAGGGTGGAGTTGACGCTCGCCTCGGTGAGGCCGTAGGCGACGACGACCTGGACGCGCCCGGACCAGCGGGCGATGAGTTCGCTCGCACCGCTTCGGTGCCGACCACCAGGACGGAGCCCTCGGGCAGTTCGCACTCCTGCGGCAGCGCGGAGACCAGCGACGGCGGCAGGATCATGTGGGTGGCGCGGTGCCGGGCGATGTAGTCGGTCAGGGCCGGGCCCGCGACGCGGCGCTCGGCGGGGACGACGATGACGCGGCCGCCCACGCACAGCGACATGATGAGGTCCCACACCGTCACGTCGAAGCCGACGGAGGCGAACTGCACGACACGGCTCGTCGCGTCGATGCCGATGCGGTCGGTGGCCGTGGCGATGAGGCTGCCGACGCCGTCGTGGTGTTACGACGACGCCCTTGGGGCGGCCGGTGGAGCCGGAGGTGTAGATGACGTACGCGGCCTGGTCGAGCGCGACCGGCACCCGCGCGCGGTGCCGGGCAGGGCGGCGCGGGCCTCGGCGGTGGCGGGGTCGTCGAGCAGGACGGGGGTGACGTCCGGCGACTGCGGGAGCTGGCCCGCGAGGTCCCGCACGGTGAGCACGGTGCGCGCCCCGGCGTCGGAGAGCATGTAGGCGATGCGGTCCTGGGGGTGGTCCGCGTCCAGCGGCAGATAGGCCGCGCCGGCCTTCATCACCGCGAGCAGGGCCACCACGAGCTGCGGGGAGCGCGGCAGGGCGACGGCGACGACGTCCTCGGAGCCGACGCCCCGGGTCACGAGGAGGCGGGCGAGCCGGTTGGCCTCGGCGTCGAGTTCGGCGTACGTCAGTTCCTCGTCCTCGCAGACGAGTGCCACGGCGTCCGGGTGCGCCGCGGACCTGTGCCTCGAAGGCGGCGGGCCAGGACAGGTCGGTGACCTCGCGCGGGGCGACGCCGAACTCTTCGAGCAGGCGGGCGCGTTCGTCGCTCGTGGTGAGTTCGAGGTGGCCGAGGGGGCGGTCGAGGTTTTCGGCGAAGGCGCGGAGGAGGGCGAGGAACCGGTGCTCGTGGGAGCGGAGCGTCGCCTCGTCGCAGACGTCGGCGTCCGCGTCGAGGTGGAGGTGGATGCCGCTGCCGTCGCCCGCCTCGCCGAAGCTGATGCCGAGGTCGCTGACCGGGCCGAGCCATACCGGCAGGAGTTCGGCCGCGTGGTCGGCGAAGCGCAGGTCGTCGCCGCACGGCAGGATGTTGACGGTGGGGCCGACGAGTTCGGTCACGCCGTCGACGAGGCCGAGGTGCCCTGGCCAGGTCCTCGGCGCGGTAGCGCCCGTGCGCGAGGGCGTCGGCGACGGCCCGGCGCACCTCGGCCACGAGAGCGGTGCCCGTCGTGCCGGGGCGGACGGCGACGCGCAGCGGGACGATGTTGGAGACCATGCCGGGGACGTCCGCCGAGACGGCGTCGCCGCGGGCGGCGATCGGCAGGCCGATGACGAGGTCCTGCTCGCCGGTGACGCGGTGCAGGTAGGCGGCGACGGACGCGATCAGGAGGCGGGACGTGCGCACGCCCGCGTCGCGGGCGGCGGCGTGCAGCGACTCGACGTCCGCCGCGGGCAGTTCGACGGTGCGCCGCAGGCGGCGCGCCATGAGCGAGGGGGCGCGCTCGACGAGACGTACGGGCTCGGGCCGGTCGGCCATCCGCGCGCGCCACCAGGCGCGGTCCTCGGCGTGCTGCTCGGAGGCGCGGTAGCCTCGTCGGCGGCGACGAGACGGGCCGGGGCCCAGTCCTTGGGCGCCGGGGCCTGCTCGCCCAGGGTGTACAGCTCACCGGCGCGGCGGGTGACGAGGGCGACGCCCATGCCGTCGATGAGGATGTGGTGGTAGCGCTGGTACCACCAGACGCGGTCGTCCGCGAGGCGCAGCAGCTCCTGGGCGAAGAGCGGCCCGTGGGCGAGGTCGGCGGGCCGGTCGCGGTCGGCGGCGATCCACGCGGCGGCGGCGTCCTCGGGGGCGGCCGCGTCGCGCAGGTCGAGGACGGGCACGTCCACGGAGGCGGCCCGGGGGATCTGGCGGGCCCGGCCGTGCTCGCCGACGACGCTCACATGGAGGCACCCGGCCTCCTCGACGGCCTGCCGGACGGCGCCGCCGAGACGGTCGAGGTCGATGTCGCCGTGCAGGTCCAGGGCGAAGACGATGTTGTAGGCGGAGCTGTCCGGCTCGATCTGCTGGGCAAGCCAGATGCCGGATTGCCCGCCGGTCACGGGTATCCCGGAAGCGGATGTCCGGTCCGACTCGACATCAAACATCGTACGAAGTGGCCTTTCCCTGGTGGTACGTCGGTGAAGGTGGTCCGCGCGCGGAGCGAGAAGGGGCCAGGAGCCGCGTCGTCACGCGCGCCGTCCGGCGCGCCGTCGAGTGGTCGTCTCTCCTGGCCCCTCGTCAGCCGGCCCCGCCTCGGCGGTGGGGGGTGTTACTTGATGTCCGCCAGCATCGGTTCGATCTCGTCGATCGCGTACGGGATGGAGAGGACCGTGTTGAAGGAGAACGCGGCACCGACATCCGGGTCCTGGTACGGCACGAAGAGGTCGCGCTTGTCCTTGTGGACCTTCAGCTTCTTGTAGAGCGGCTCGGCCTTGATCCGGTCGTTCGCCTCGGTGCTGGAGGTCACCCACACCAGCCGGTCGACGTCCAGGACGTTGAGCTTCTCGGCGCTGAGGTCGGCGACGTTCGCGCCCGGCTTGGCCAGCTTGTCGATCTCGGGCTTGAGCTTGAAGCCCAGCTCGGAGAAGAAGATCGACTTGGGGTCCGTCTTGGTGAACGCCGAGTACTTGCCGGCCTCGAAGCTGTCGGCCACGGAGAGCGTCTTCTTCGCGAACTCGGGGTGCTTGTCGCGGACGGCCTTGAAGCGGGCGTCGATGCCGGAGATCAGCTTCTTGGTCTCGGCCTCCTTGCCGAGCGCCTTGCCGATCTGGCGGGTCATGACCTGCCAGGACGCGCCGTAGTCGGGCGAGCCCTTGGGCTGGGCGACGACCTTGGTGAACTTGGAGAGCGTGTCGTACTGCTCCTTCTTCATCCCCGAGTACTGGGCGATGACGAGGTCCGGCTTCAGCGCGGCGATCTTCTCCATGTTGTACTCGTCGCGCTCACCGACGATCGTGGGCTTGGTCGAGCCCCACTTGTCCTTGGCCCACGGCCACTTGCCGTACGGCTTCTCCTTGAACCAGTCGACCGCGCCGACCGGCTTCACGCCGAGCGCGAGCACCGCGTCCTGGTCCGACAGGCCGAGGGTGACGACCTTCTTCGGCTCCGACTCGATCGTCGTGGTGCCGTACTTGTGCTCGACCTTGACGGGGAAGGCGCCGGACTTGGTGCCGCTCTCGCCCGAGGACTTCGTCTCGGAGTTCCCGTCGCCGCCCCCACAGGCGGCCAGGGTGAGTGCGGCGACCGCTGCGACGGCCACGCGGGGGACGTTTCTGACGAGCCGCGTCAGCGCGGGGCGTGTTCCAGTGGACACGGTTGTTCCTTTCACGGGGTTTTTCACGATGTGCGTGCCGACACCCGCGACGTGACGGCGTACGACGTCGCGGCGGCGGGCAAGGCGTGTGGGGGATGGTCCGGGCGCGGAGCCCCGGGGGAATCGGGGCGAGCGGAGGTCTAGCGCCCGGAACCGACGCCGTCGGCGACCGGCCGGGTCTCGTCCAGAGCGGACTCGTCGTCCAAAGCGGACTTCAGGCCCCGGCCGACGATCGAGTCGAGGATCTCCCCGACCCGGATCGCGGTGTTGGAGAGCAGCGACGAGGTGATGCCGTGGGTGTGCTCGGTACCACCCTGGAGGTAGATGCCGCAGCGCAGTTCGGGGTCGGTGGTGAGGCGGTAGTCGCGCTCGACGCGCACCCGGCCCCGCTCGTCGCGGTGGCAGTGGTTCCCGACCTCGCCGAGGACGCCGAGCGGCTCGGCGGGGCTGTAGCCCGTGGCGAGCACGACGACGTCGGCGTCGAGGTCGCTCTCCTCGCCGGTGACGAGCGACTTGATGGTGGCGCGGACCTTGCCGTCGCCTTCCTTGACGCCGGTCAGCCGCGAGACGTTGATGAACCGCAGCCGTTCGTTGCCGAGGACCTTCTCCTGGTACGCCTGGCGGTACAGGTCGTCGATGAGGTCGATGTCCACCACGGAGTAGTTGGTGTTGCCGTGGTAGTCCATCAGCTGCCGCTTGATGTCGTCCGGGGCGGTGAAGTACTCGTCGACCGCCTGGGGGTCGAAGATGCGGTTGGCGAAGCTGCTGTCGTCGGCGGGGCTGTAGCCGTACCGGGAGAAGACGGCGCAGATCTCCGCCTTCGGGAAGCGGCGGTGCAGGTACGCCACGTTCTCGGCGGCGCTCTGGCCGGCGCCGACCACGATGAAGCGGGTGGGGTCCGTGCCCTCCAGGCCGTCCACCTTGGCCAGCAGGTCGGAGTTGTGCCAGACGCGGTCGGTGCGCTCGACGCCCTCCGGGACGACGGGGCGAAGTCCCGTGCCGATGACGAGGTTCCGGGCGCGGTGGACCACCGTCTCCGCTCCGGAGCGGGCCGTCACGTCGACGTACTCCACCACTCCGTCGCACACGACGGGCTCGACGGATATGACCTCGTGGCCGTAGGAGACCATGTCGTCGACCTTCGCCGCGGCCCACTCGAGGTAGTCGTGGAACTCCACGCGCAGCGGGAAGAGGTTCTTGTGGTTGACGAAGTCGACCAGGCGGCCCTTGCTCTGCAGGTAGCGCAGGAAGGTGTACTCGCTCGACGGGTTGCGGAGCGTCACCAGGTCCTTGAGGAAGGAGACCTGCATCGTCGCGTCGTCGATGAGCATGCCGCGGTGCCAGCCGAAGTTCGGCTGCGCTCGAAGAAGTGAGCGGTGACGGTCTCCTGCCTGCCGACCCGTGCGTTGTGCTCGCTGAGCGCAAGCGCCATGGCCACATTGGACGGCCCGAAGCCGATGCCAATGAGGTCGTGAATCAGAGGTGCGTCGCCAGGAAGAACCTGAGACATGTCACTCCCATCGTGCGGGACAGCCGCCTGTCAGGCGTGGATGAAAACAAGAGGAACCGGGCACACCGAAGGCGGCGACCAGCGGAACTTAGGTAAAGCTAACCTGATCCGGCCAGCCTGTCGACCCGACAAATCGGACACAGGGCGGTGAGGGCCGCCGAACTCACCACAGAAGGGCAGTTGTTGCACCGTTAGGTAAGGCTTGCTTTACTAAGCGCGGTTCATTTTGCTCTCCGAGGAGGAAACACATGCGGGTCGTCATGTTCGGTTACCAGACCTGGGGCCACCGGACCCTGCAAGCTCTCCTGGACTCCGAGCACGACGTCGTGATGGTGGTGACCCACCCCAAGAGCGAGCACGCGTACGAGAAGATCTGGAGCGATTCGGTCGCCGACCTCGCCGAGGAGCACGGCGTCCCGGTGGTCATCCGCAACCGCCCCGACGACGAGGAGCTGTTCGACCGCCTCAAGGAGGCCGACCCGGACATCATCGTCGCCAACAACTGGCGTACGTGGATACCGCCGCGCATCTACACGCTGCCGCGGCACGGCACGCTGAACATCCACGATTCGCTGCTGCCGAAGTACGCGGGCTTCTCCCCGCTGATCTGGGCCCTCATCAACGGCGAGAGCGAGGTCGGCGTCACCGGCCACATGATGGACGAGGAGCTCGACGCCGGCGACATCGTGATGCAGCGCGCGGTGAAGGTCGAGCCGACGGACACCGCCACCGACCTGTTCCACAAGACGGTCGACCTCATCGCCCCGGTGACGATCGGCGCCCTGGACCTGATCGCCTCGGGGCAGACCGAGTTCACCAAGCAGGACCGGTCGCAGGCGAGCTTCTTCCACAAGCGGGCCGAGGAAGACATCCGCATCAACTGGGACTGGCCCGCCGAGGACCTCGAACGCCTCGTCCGTGCCCAGTCCGCCCCCTACCCGAGCGCCTTCACCTTCCACAAGGGCAAGCGGCTCGAAGTCGTCTCCGCGGTCGTCTCCGAGAACCGCTACGGCGGCACTCCGGGCCGCATCTTCTACCGCGAGGGGGACGGCGTGGTGATCGTCGCCGGCGCCGACGCCCGCACCGGCCGCAACCACGGCCTCGCCATCACCCGGGTCCGCACCGAGGACGGCAGCGAGCTGCCCGCGACGGAGTACTTCAGGTCCATGGGCGGCTACCTCACCAGCCGCCCCTGACAGCGGGCTCCGCTCCGCTCAATTCCCGCTCCGTTCACCGATGTTGAACGTACGCGTCACCTGCTGATGGTGGGGGCATGACAACTCTGTCGTGCCCCCACCGTGACGCAGGAGACCGCAGTGAAGCCGAGCAGAGTCATCCGCAGTACGTCCGTGTCCGCCACCGGCGCACTCGCCCTGGTGATCGCCCTCGCGGGCACGGCCGTCGCCGCCCCGCCACCGCCCCTGCCCGCGAACGCCGACGCCATCGAGCAGACGTTCCAGCCCGCGTACGACTACGACGGCGACGGCTGCTACCCGACTCCCGCCATCTCCCCCGACGGCACCGTGAACGGCGGTCTCAAGCCGGGCGGCGCGCTCAACGGCCAGTGCCGCGACGCGAGCGACCTGGAGAACACCAACGGCTACGCCCGCGCCAAGTGCGACAACGGCTGGTGCGCCATCCTCTACGGCCTCTACTTCGAGAAGGACCAGGCCGTGCCCGGCAGCGGACTCGGCGGCCACCGGCACGACTGGGAGCACGTGGTGGTGTGGGTCAAGGACGGCCGCGCCGAGTACGTCGCCACGTCCGCCCACGGCCGCTTCGACATCCACCGCCGCGACCAGATCCGCTGGGACGGCACCCACCCGAAGATCGTCTACCACAAGGACGGCATCGGCACGCACTGCTTCCGCCCCGCGAACGCGGCCGACGAGCCGCCCGAGAACCACCGCGGCGCCTGGCAGTTCCCGTCCCTCGTCGGCTGGCACGGCTACCCGGCGGGCGTGCGGGAGAAGCTGAGCGCCCACGACTTCGGCAGCGCCACCTTCGGCCTGAAGGACGCGAGCTTCCCCGGCCACCTGGCCGCGGCGCTGCCCGCCGGTGTGCCCTTCGACGTCAACGCCTGACCTCCCGGGCCGACAGGCGGCATCCACGGAATCGATTTCCGAAATCCGGTCGGATGGCGTCAGATGGAGGACACCGCGCCCGCCTCCGCGCAGCACACGCCCGGAGGCGTACGGAACAAGGGAGTTGTCGATGCGTCGACCCCGCAGGGTTCTCGTGATCGGCGGTGGGGCCGCCGGCAGCGCCGTGACGATCCTGCTGCGCCGGGCCGGTGTCCGCGTCGACCTCGTCGAGGCCAGGGCCGACTGGAACGCCACCGCCGGCTCCGGCATCACCCTCCAGGGCAACGCCCTGCGCGTCCTGCGCGAACTCGGCGTGTGGGAGCGGGTGCGGGCGTCCGGCTTCGCCTTCGACGCCCTCGGCATCACCGCGCCCGACGGGACGGTCCTGCACGTGGCGCGCGACACCGGCAGCGGCGGCGACGACCTGCCGTCCACCGTCGGCATACAGCGCTCCCGGCTCCAGAAAATCCTCGCCGATGCCGTGCGCGCCAGCGGCGCCACGGTGCGCCTGGGCATCCGGGCCGCACGCCTGGACCAGGACGCGGACGGTGTCACCGTGCGGTTCAGCGACGGCACCGAGGCCCGCCACGACTTGGTGATCGCCGCCGACGGCCTCGGCTCCGCCACCCGCGCGGCGATCGGCGTCACCACCGAGCCGGAGCCGACCGGCATGGGCATCTGGCGCGTCGCCGCCCCGCGCCCGGCCGACGTCACCCACAGTAACGTCACCTACGGCGGGGCCGCCTACATAGCGGGTTACTGCCCCACCGGCGACGCCACGCTCTACGCGTTCATGGTCGAGGCCGACCGCGACCGCGCGTCCATCCCGCCCGAGTCGTACGCCGACGAAATGCGACGCCTCACCGGGGGGTACGGCGGCCACTGGCCGGCGATCACCGCGCACCTCACCGATCCGTCGCAGGTCAACTACGCCCGGTTTCACGAGATGCTGGTGGAAGGCTCGTGGCACCGCGGCCGCGTGGTCCTGGCCGGTGACGCCGCGCACGGCTGCCCGCCCACCCTCGCGCAGGGCGCCGCCCTGTCCCTGGAGGACGCCCTCGTCCTCGCCGAACTCCTCACGGACGGCCGGGACTGGGACGACGCGCTGTTCCAGGAGTACTTCGAGCGCCGCGTCCCCCGCGTGCGGGCCGTGGTGGAGGCGTCGGTGCGAATCGGCCGATGGCAGCTCGACGGTGTACGCGACGCCGACGTACCCGGCCTGATGGGCCGCACCATGGCGATGCTCACCGAACGGCCCTGACCGCGCCCGGCTGTCGCCTCGCCCGCGTCACCGGGGGTCACGTATCCCGAGGACGTACGCCGCCGTCACGGCGACGGCACGGTCGTCGTCACGCGTCAGCTCCGCGAGGGCCCGCGACGCCGTGACCCCGGGGATCTCGGCGAGCGCCTCCGTCAGCCGTCGGCGGCGGGCGGACGCGTCACGGGAGTGGTCGGCGAGGCGGTCGACGAGCCTGCCCGCGATGTCGTCGGCGAGCGCGGGGCCGGTGCCCGCCAACGTGCTCAGCGCATCGGCGGCGTCGACGTCGTTCGCCTCCGCCACGACCATGTCGACGAGGGTGGGGACCGCCTCGGCCACGCCACGGGCCCCGAGCGCCAGAGCCGCGTGCCTGCGGACCACGATGTCGGAGTGGGCCAGGGTGTCCCGCAGCAGTGCGGTCGCCCCGTCGCCCGGGATCTCGGCGAGGGCCTGGACGGCACGTTCGCGCACGACGGCCGGCGGGTGAACCGAGGCCCTTGGCCAGCAGGGGCCATCCGTCGCCGCCCGACCGCGCCAGGGCCCATCGAAGGGCCCCCGCGACGTTCGGGTCCGTCTCGCTCAGCGCCGCCTCGACCAGTGCTTCCACCGGCACCGACACCTCTTCGACCGACGAGAGGGCCGCGCGCTGGCGCTGTTCGGGGCTCTTGGACGCCAGCGCCTGGAGGAGTGCGACGGTCTGGAGGACGTCCTCCCAGGCGTCGGGTTCCGCGGCGCCGATCCGGCGGAGCCGCGTGAGCAACTCCGTCTCCACCGCGATGCGTTCCCGCGTCCTGCTGATGAGACCGGCGACGAGCCCCGAGGGCGTGAAGCCGGGGTCGTCGAGCGCCCGCCCGACCTCACGCAGCGACAACCCCAACGACCGCAGGCTCTCGATGTGGAAGATCCGCCGGATGTCGTCGTCGGAGTACTCCCGGTAGCCCGCGCCGGTACGGTCCGTCGGCCGCACCAGGCCGAGCGATTCGTAGTGCCTGAGCATGCGGGCACTGACCCCGGACCGCCGTGCCACCTCACCGATCAACACTGCCTATCGCCCCTCCCGGCCGGTCTCACCGAGGGCGACGACGCGCTTCGCCTCTTCGATCGCGTACGCGAACACGGCGTCCGGGTCGCGCGACAGCCGCTCCGTGGCGAGCGCGTGCGCGCGTACGCGGGGGTCGGGGTCCGTCGTCGCGGCGCTCAGAACCGGAGCGATCGCGTCGCCGAGCGCGACCAGCGCCCGGCTGAGGCTCAGGTGCGTCTCGCGGTCGCCACGCCCGAACTGTGTCGACAATACCGCCGCCAACTCGTGCTCCTCTCCTTCGGGTACGAGCACGACCGCCGCCCGCCAGGCGCTCCGCGCCACCTCGTCGTCGGGGTCGGCCAGAAGCGCTCCGGTGATCGCCGGCCACGCCCGCCGGTCCCCGATCTTGGACAGCGTGTGCAGCGCCTGGCTCCGTGCCTGCGCGCATCGCGAACGGACCTCGCCGACGAGCACCGGGACCGTCGCGGTCGCCGGGTGGCGGGTGAGCGCCCAGGTGAGCGTCTCCCGCACGTGGAAGTCGGGTTCGACGGCGCACCGTTCGATGAGTTTCTCGACGAACCGCGGGTCAGGGCTCGTGCCGGCCGCCATCGCCGCCCGCAGTCGCACGGACGAGCGACTGTCCTCCAGGCCTTGGAGCAGGGCTTCCAGCGGGGTTTGGGACCGCCCTCGTCGAGCGTTGTCCGTCTCTGTTTCCGGTCTCGGCAGGGTCATCGGGACCACCTCCTCGCCCCGCAGTGAAGACGTTGTCACCGTGTCAAGGTCAAGCGGGGCCGTCGCGGGTCGCCGACGTGGGCCTCGCGGTCGACGACGGTCCCGCGTCGATCTGTGACGACGCGCCCACTCGGCGCTCCGGAGATCTCTACGATGTGGGTCGTCGAGGTGGGCCGAACAGATGGGGTGAGTTGTGGGCGACGTTCCCTATACGGCATGGCCGCGCATCGGACAGCCGCCTCCCTGGACGCCGCTGGACGATCACCTCCTGTACACCTGCCATGTCGTCGACGACCTCACGCGAGGACGGCTCGCCCACCGGGCGCCGGTGCCCTCGATGGCCCGCCTGGCGCCCGGTGAACTGTCCGTAGCGGTGGGGCCCGCATCGCGCTCCACCTGGCGGGGGGTCGGTGACGGCTCCTACCGGCACAGCTCGGTACTGGCCGTCGGACAGCCCGCCTTCGTGATCGGGAGCCTGGTCGGCTCGGCCCTGGGCAACGCCGCGCGCCGGCGCCAGGCCGCGGCGGACGCCCGGCAGCGGTGGGTGGCCGACGGGCACGGAGAGGTGACCGTCACCGACCGGCGCGCCTACTTCGGGCATCCGCAGAGTTCCCTGGATCTCGGCTGGACCGGCCTCGACACGGCGGACCTCGTCGCACCCGATGCCTTCCAGTGCTCCTTCCGGGACATGTACAACGGTTCGCCGCAGCTGATCCGGCTGCACAGCTTGTGGGCGTCGCTGATGTTCGTCCTGGCCGCCCAGGCCGCCTTCCCCGCCCACCCCCGACTCGCGGGCGGAAGCTGGCTGCCCCCGGGCTTCGAAGCCAGGTGCGCGGCGTTCGGCCGTACGTGCCCCCAGGTGCGTTGAGCCGAAACCGGAGAGTGACCTTGCGCAGCCTGACCTTCGTCATCGGCACGGGCCGCAGCGGCTCCACCGCGCTGTCCCGCGTCCTCAACACCCACCCCGACGTCCTCAGCCTCAACGAGTACATGGCATCGGTCGGTGACGCGGCCTTCCCCGAGGGCCGGTTGTCAGGCGCGGAGTTCTGGGAAGCCCTGTTCCGGCCCACCCCGTACTTCGCGAACATGCTCCGCAGCGGGGTGCCGATGCCGGAGTTCCTCTACACGCGCCGGCCCGGGCGGTACACGGCGGAGACCACCGGCATCCCCGCGCTCTCCCTCATGGTGCTGCCCCACCTCACCGACGACCCCGACGGCCTCCTCGACGAGATCCGCGCGGCGGTCGTCGACTGGCCCGACCGGGCCGCCCCCGCACACCACGAAGCCCTCTTCGAACTGCTCTGCGCGCGGTTCGGACGGACCGCCGTCGTGGAGCGCTCCGGGTATTCGACGGGGTGGGCGCCGGGGCTGCGGGCCGCCTTCCCGTACGCCAAGTTCGTGCACCTCTTCCGGGACGGGCCGGACTGCGCCCTGTCCATGAGCCGCCATCTTGGGTACCGCACGATCACCCTGATGCGCGAGATCAAGGAACGGACGGGCGTCGAGGACTTCGGCGAGCTGACGGCCGAGCACGTGCGCTCCCTGCCCCCGGACCTGGCCCCGCTGCTCGAAGACCGCTTCGACCCCGCACTCGTACGCGACCGGGTCTTCCCGCTGCGGCGGTTCGGCGCCCTGTGGTCCGAAATCGTCGCACAGGGCACGCACTTCGTCGACGGCCTGCCCGCCGCCCAGGGCATCACACTGGCTTACGAGGACCTCCTCGACGCCCCCCGAGAGGAACTCACCCGCCTCGCTGCGTTCATCGGCGTCGAGCCGTGCCCGCCATGGCTGGACGGCGCGTGCGCCCTGCTGGACGGCAGCCGCCGCGGCTCCGCTCGGAGACACCTGACGCCCGCCGAACTCGACGACCTGCGACGGAGCTGCGCTCCGGGCGCCCAGGCACTGGAGGAGAGGCGGCGCTGACGAGCAGTCCGGTGAAGCATCTCGCGCTCGAGGACCGCGCTCATCCGGCGGTCGAGCCTCCGTACGCGCAGAGCTCGACGGAGGCCTGACCCCCGTGCATACGCGGTCCGGCCCTGGGGGCGCGGCGGCGGATGACGCGCTGACACCGGCCCGTGCGGGGCCGGTGTCAGCGAAGGAGACGGCAAGTGCCGGATACCGCCATACCGCTATACCGCTGTCAGTCCTTGTCGACGTGCTCGCGGAGGATCTTGCGGTTGGTCGCGTCGATGTCGAAGGTCGTCTTGTTCCAGTTGTCGGTCGTCACGACGTCGACGGACCACTTCGGCGCGCCGCCGTTGGAGTCGGAGTCCTCCAGTTCGATGGAGGTGACGGTCCCCTTGGTCTTGCCCGTGGCGGTCTCGGCGGCCTGCTGCGCGGTCACGGTGGCCTTGCCGAGCCGGTCCGCCAGCTCGCGCTTGTCGTCCGCGTCCTGGTCCTTCTTGGCCTGCGCCCCACCGGCCTTGCCGGAGACCGCGTCGACGCGCACCGTGTGGACGGCGCCGTCGGTCGTCGCCACCTCGGTCTCCCAAGTGGGCTTGTCGGCGGGCCCCTTGAGTTCGATCGAGACGGGCTTCGACTTCGGCACCGCCGCGACCGCGGTGCGCAGCGCGTCTCGTAGCCGACCTTGGCCTTCGGGACGAGGGCCTTGCGTTCGGCCTGGTCGTCGGTGAGGCCGCCCGGCGAAGTGGTGGGCGTCGCGGTGGGTACGGGGGCCGCCTCGGCCGTCCCCGTCTTCGCGGCGCCGTCGTTGCCGTTGCCGTTGTCGTCGCCACAGCCCGTGAGCAGGGCTCCCGCCGCGACCGCGGCACAGAGCAGGCCGGTGCCTCGCGAGACCGGCGGACGCCCCTGCCGGGAGGCGGAGCCATTCCTTTTTGTGATCATAAAGTGACTTTAAGGGATATACCCGGCTGTTGCCCGGAACGGTGCGCCACAGGAGGGACCGGCATGGCGGGCAGCGGTCAGGACCGGTCGCCTTCGTGGCCACTGGCGTCGAAGACGTCCCGTCGGCCGGTGTTCTCCTTCTGGTCGAGCTGGACGACGTCCGGGTGGTGCAGGTCGAAGGCCGGGGACTCGGAGCGGACCTTGGGGAGGGTGACGAAGTTGTGCCGGGGCGGCGGGCAGGAGGTGGCCCACTCCAGGGAGCGCCCGAACCCCCAGGGGTCGTCGACCTTGACGCGCTCGCCGTACTTGGCGGTCTTCCAGACGTTGTAGAGGAACGGCAGCGTCGACAGGCCGAGCAGGAAGGCCCCGAGGGAGGAGACGGTGTTGAGGGCGGTGAAGCCGTCGGCGTCGAGGTAGTCGGCGTAGCGGCGCGGCATGCCCTCGGCCCCGAGCCAGTGCTGGACGAGGAAGGTGGTGTGGAAGCCGACGAACAGCGTCCAGAAGTGGATCTTCTCGAGCCGCATGTCGAGCATGGTCCCCGTCATCTTCGGCCACCAGAAGCTGAAGCCGCCGAACATCGCGAACACGATGGTGCCGAAGAGGACGTAGTGGAAGTGCGCGACGACGAAGTAGGTGTCGGTGACGTGCCAGTCCAGCGGCGGCGACCCGAGGATGACCCCGGTCAGGCCGCCGAAGAGAAACGTGACCAGGAAGCCGACCGCCCACAGCATCGGCGGCTCGAAGGAGAGCGACCCCTTCCACAGGGTGCCGATCCAGTTGAAGAACTTCACACCGGTGGGGACCGCGATCAGATACGTGAGGAAGGAGAAGAAAGGCAGCAGCACCCCGCCCGTGGCGAACATGTGGTGCGCCCACACGGTGACCGAGAGACCGGTGATCGCGATGGTGGCGCCGACCAGCCCGATGTATCCGAAGATCGGCTTGCGGGAGAAGACCGGCAGGATCTCGGTGATCACACCGAAGAACGGCAGCGCCAGGATGTAGACCTCGGGGTGTCCGAAGAACCAGAACAGGTGCTGCCACAGGAGGGCGCCGCCGTTCTCGGGGTTGAAGACCTGGGCGCCGAAGCGCCGGTCGGCCTCCAGGACGAGCAGCGCCGCCGCGAGGACGGGGAAGGCGAACAGCACCAGGACCGAGGTGAGCAGCACGTTCCAGGTGAAGATCGGCATGCGGAACATGGTCATGCCGGGGGCGCGCATGCAGATGATGGTGGTGGTGAAGTTGACCGCGCCGAGGATGGTCCCGAAGCCGGAGAGCGCAAGGCCCATGATCCACAGGTCGCCGCCGATGTACGGGGTGCGTTCGCCGCCGCTGAGGGGAGTGTAGGCGGTCCAGCCGAAGTCGGCGGCGCCCTGAGGGGTGAGGAAGCTGCCGAGCACGATCAGCCCGCCGAAGAGGAACAGCCAGTACGAGAGCATGTTCAGGCGGGGGAAAGCGACGTCCGGGGAACCGATCTGCAGCGGCATGATCGCGTTGGCGAAGCCGGCGAACGTCGGGGTGGCGAAGAGCAGCAGCATGATCGTGCCGTGCATGGTGAACGACTGGTTGTACTGCTCGGCGGAGAGCAACTGCATGCCGGGGCGGGCCAGTTCGACGCGGATGGCCATGGCCAGCGCCCCGCCGATCAGGAAGAACGCGAACGACGTGATCAGGTACAGGTGACCGATCTTCTTGTGGTCGGTCGTGGTGAGCCAGGAGACGATCACCCGCCCCTTGCTGCGACGTCCTTCGGTCGGTACCAGCGTGACCGGGTCCGCTTGAACAGTCATCAGTTTCCTCACATCGGTAGCAAACGCCGCGATCCGGTATCAAGCTCCCGCATGTGGGTGTCGTTGGCACGCTGACGCGCTGCGGGGAACCGCAGCTCTGACCCCGGCGGCCCCCACACGGATCGTGCCGGCTCTGCCGACGCACGCCCGCGTCAGAGCAGCAGGACGAGCGCGTAGACGAGGAAGAACGCGGCGATCAGCACCGCGAGGCCGAGGATCAGGGCCAGGGGGCCCTTCGACCACCCCTTCGGCGGGTTGTGGGCGGGACCGGTTCCCGACATGCCGCCCTCCGAGGGCGGGGTCTCGCCCGGTGGCACACCGCCGCCGGGCTCAAGTCCTGAGGTGTCGCGCGGCTCCGGATCGGGGTCCGGGTGGGGGGAAGAAGTCATGTGATGCACGTTCCCATGTTGCGGGCCGTGAGCTGGAGCGACGCCCGGACGGCACAGACGCAGCGCGCAGGGACACCCCGGACGGGCCAGCCGCCGCCGTCTCGACGCCACCCCGGTCCCCGTCCGGGCCCGCGGGCCCGCGCCCCCGGTGCGGGGACCCTCGGCGCGACCTAGCCCAACCAGGTCACATCTCCGCCCAACCCGCCCCCGCCCGGTGCGTCCGCGTGGCCCGTGCGGGGCGAGCGGACGATGTTGGTCCCTGGTGTGCCGTGCGGTGGTCGCGTTCGGCGCCGGACGGATACGAGTGCGAGGGAGGCCGCGATGCCGGAACTGTTCATCGACGGGGAGTGGACCGGTGCCGCCGGGGGCGCGCGGCGGGACGTGATCAACCCGTTCGACGCGTCCGTCATCCAGGACGTCGACGACGCGGACGAGACCGACGTCGACCTCGCCGTACGGGCCGCCCGGCGCGCCTTCGACCGCGGTGACTGGTCGTCGGCGCCCACCCGGGAGCGGGCCGACGTACTGCTCAGGGTGGCGCGGTACCTCCTGCGCGACCAGGAGGAGATCGCCCATGTGGAGACCCTGGACACCGGCAAGACGCTCGCCGAGGCGCGGATCGACGTGGAGGACGTCTCGAACGCGTTCCGCTACTTCGCGGAGATCGCCGACAAGGACGGCGGGCGGGTCGTGGACGTCGGTCCCGACGTGCTCAGCCGGGTCACCTACCACCGATCGGGGTGTGCGCTCTCATCGCGCCGTGGAACTACCCGCTGCTGCAGGCCTCGTGGAAGGTGGCCCCGGCCCTCGCCGCGGGCAACACCTTCGTGCTGAAGCCCAGTGAGACGACGCCGCTCTCCACGATCCACATGATGCGGCTGATCGCCGAGGCGGGGGCCCCGGCCGGGGTCGCGAATCTCGTGCTCGGCCCCGGCGCCACCGTCGGCGCGGCCATGTCCGCCCATGGACGTGGACCTGGTCTCCTTCACCGGCGGCCTGGCCACCGGACGGCACATCATGGAGGCGTGCGCCCCCGGGGTGAAGAACCTCGCCCTTGAGCTGGGCGGCAAGAACCCCAACGTGGTCTTCGCGGACTGCGACTTCGAGGCCGCGGTCGACCACGCGCTGGAGGCGTCGTTCCTGCACTCGGGGCAGGTGTGCTCGGCCGGTTCCCGGCTCCTGGTGGAGGACGGTCTCCACGACCGGTTCGTGGAGCGGCTGGCCGAGCGGGCCCAGGCCATCCGGCTCGGCAGCGGTCTCGATCCGGCGACCGAGAGCGGTCCGCTCAGCTCCGCGCAGCACCGCGAGAAGGTCGAGGGCTATCTGGACATCGCCCGCTCCGAGGGTGCCCGGCTGGTCTGCGGCGGCCGCCGCCCGGACGACGACGAGCTGTCCCGCGGCTTCTTCCTGCTGCCCACCATCTACGCGGACTGCGACCGTGCCATGCGGATCGTCCAGGAGGAGGTCTTCGGACCGGTCGTCACCGTGGAGCGTTTCCGGACCGAGGAGGAGGCCGTGGAGCTGGCCAACGACACGCGTTACGGACTCGCCGGCGGCGTCTGGACGAACGACGCGAGCCGCGCCCAGCGGGTCGCGGGCCTGCTGCGGCACGGCACGGTCTGGATCAACGACTTCCACCCGTACGTGCCCCAGGCCGAGTGGGGCGGTTTCGGCCGTTCCGGCTTCGGCAGGGAGCTGGGGCCGACCGGCCTGCGCGAGTACCAGGAGGCCAAGCACATCTACCAGAACCTGCGGCCGGGTCCCTCCGGCTGGTTCAAGGGCTGAGCGGGCAGGGCGAGGGAAGGCGACGGCATGGACGACGAGACGACGACCTACGACTACCTCATCATCGGCGGCGGCACGGCCGGCTCCGTACTGGCCGCCCGGCTGAGCGAGGACCCGGCCTGCCGGGTGTGCGTGGTGGAGGGCGGCCCCAGCGACGTCGGCGACGAGCGCATCCTGAAGCTGCGCAACTGGATCAACCTGCTCGGCTCCGAGTTCGACTACGGCTACACCACCGAGGAGCAGCCGCGCGGCAACTCGCACATCCTGCACTCCCGGGCCCGCGTCCTGGGCGGCTGTTCCTCGCACAACACCCTGATCAGCTTCCTGCCGTTCCCGCAGGACCTCGACGAGTGGGTGGAGCGCGGCTGCGACGGCTGGGGGCCGGAGACGATCCTGCCGTACCGGTCCCGGCTCCAGAACACGATCGTGCCCGTCGGTGCCGCCGACCGCAACGCGATCGCCGAGGACTTCGTCACGGCGGCGTCCACCCGCCTCGGCGTCCCGGTCATCGACGACTTCAACGCCCGTCCCTTCACCGACGGCACCGGCTTCTTCTCCCTCGCCTACGACCCGAGGACCAACACGCGTTCGTCCGCGTCGGTCGCCTACCTGCACCCGGTGATGGACCGCCCCAACCTGACGCTGCGTCTGGAGACCTGGGCGTTCCGGCTCCTGCGCGACGACGAGGGACGTTTCACCCGCGTCCAGGTACGCAACCCCGACGGTTCCGTGTCGACGCTGGAGGCCGAGGCGGAGGTGCTGCTGTGCGCCGGGGCGATCGACACGCCGCGGCTGCTCATGCTCTCCGGCATCGGGCCGGCCGACCACCTCCGCGACCTGGGCATCGAGGTGCTCGCGGACCTGCCCGGGGTCGGCGAGAACCTCCTGGACCACCCCGAGTCGGTGATGGTGTGGGAGACCCGTGGTCCGCTGCCGCCCAACTCGGCCATGGACTCCGACGCCGGGCTCTTCCTGCGGCGCGACTCCTCGGGCGGCCCGCGCCCCGACCTGATGTTCCACTTCTACCAGGTGCCGTTCACGGTCAACACGGAGCGGCTCGGCTATCCCGTACCCGAGCACGGCGTGTGCATGACGCCGAACGTGCCGCGTGCCCATTCGGTCGGCCGCATGTGGCTGCGCAGCGCGGACCCGACGGTCCACCCCGCCCTGGACTTCCGTTACTTCACCGATCCGGACGGTCACGACGAGCGGACGATCGTCGACGGCCTGCGGATCGCCCGCGAGGTGGCCGCCGCTCAGCCGCTGAGCGACTGGCTGCTGCGCGAGGTGGCGCCCGGCCCGGACATCCAGTCGGACGCGGACCTCTCCGAGTACGGCCGGCGCGCCGCCCACACCGTCTACCACCCGGCGGGGACCTGCCGGATGGGCGCCGAGGACGACCCGATGGCGGTGCTCGATCCGCAGCTGCGGCTGCGCGGCCACGACGGGCTGCGCGTCGTGGACGCGTCCATCTTCCCCACCATGCCGACCATCAACCCCATGGTCACCGTGCTGCTCGCCGCCGAGCGCGCGGCGGATCTCATCACCGGCAATCCCGCCCCGCAGCCGATGGGCACGGAGACGGCGGGGGACGGCCGATGACTGTTCCCACGACGCCGGAGGACGCCCCGGGTCCCGCGGGCGCGGAGCACGGGGAAGAGAAGTCGGAGTTCCGCAAGGACATGGGGCCGTGGGCGAATTTCGCCCTCGGGTTCACCTACCTCTCCCCCGTGGTCAGTACGTACACGCTCTTCGGCACGGCTCTCGCCGACGGCGGTCCGCCCATGATCTGGGCCTTCGTCATGGCGGGCTGCGGGCAGTTCCTCGTCGCGCTGGTCTTCGGCGAGGTCGTCGCGCAGTATCCGGTCGCGGGCGGCGTCTACCCGTGGGCGCGACGGCTGTGGGGCAAGCGCTGGGCGTGGATGACCGGGTGGGTCTACATGTGGGCGCTGCTCATCACGATCACCAGTGTCGCGTACGGCGCCGGACCCTACATCGCCATCCTGCTCGGCTTCGACGCCACCGTGCACACCACCGTGCTGTGCACCATCGGTCTGATCGTCGTCGCCGTGCTCATCAACTACGCCGGTACGAAGTCGCTTTCCTGGGCGGCGCTGATCGGCTTCGGCGCGGAGCTGATCGGCGCCCTCGTCGTCGGCGTCATCCTCCTGGTCACGCACCGCTTCCACGGTCTCGGCGTGCTCTTCGACGACTACGGCGCCGCCGGGGACGGTTCCTATCTGCCCGTCTTCCTCGGGGCGGCGATCATCGGCTTCTACCAGTACTACGGTTTCGAGGCCTGCGGCGACGTCGCCGAGGAGGTGAAGAACCCCGGCAACGTGATCCCCAAGGCGATGCGCCGCACGATCTACGTGGGCGGGGCGGCGGCGACCTTCACCTGTCTGACGCTGCTGCTCGCCGTCGTCGACTACCAGGCGGTGATCTCGGGGAAGGACCCCGACCCCGCCGTCAGAATCCTTTTCGACGCCCTCGGTGAGGCCGGTGCGCGGATCGTGATGGCTGTCGTCCTCATCTCGTTCCTGTCCTGCACGATCAGCCTCCAGGCCGCGGCCGGCCGGTTGATCTACTCGTACGCCCGCGACGAGATGATCATCGGCCACCGGTTCCTGCGGAAGTTCTCACCGACCCGCGCGGTGCCCGAGTACGCGCTGCTGGTCGCCGCGGTGATCCCGGCGCTGATCGCCGTCGGCTCCCTCATCTCGACGGACGCCCTGACCAAGATCGTGTCCTTTGCGATCCTCGGCATCTACGCCTCTTTCCAGATGGTGGTCCTGGCCGCGCTGCGGGCCCGCGTCAAGGGCTGGAAGCCGAGCGGCGAGTACCGGCTGGGCCGGTGGGGCCTGCTCGTCAACATCGGGGCGCTGGCCTACGGGATCTTCGCCATCGTCACCATCGCGTGGCCCCGGACGCCGGAGGCCGCCTGGTACGACAACTGGATCGTGCTGCTCGGCGGCGGCGTCGTGGTGGCCGTCGGCCTCCTGTACATGTTCACCACGCACCATTACGGCCGCAGCGACGCCCCTTCGGCGAACGCGATCTCGGACTAGTCCGCACCGCCCGGCGTGCGAAGCCGGGGTGTACAAGGAGCGCGGCGCACACGACCCGGTGCCCCTGCGGAACGGGTCAGGGCGTCGGTGACGGCGCATAGTGGTGGGCAAGGTCGGTGGCGAGGGCGCGGAGGTGAGCCCTGGCTTCGTCGGGGCCGTGCACGGTGATGGCGCTCCCGAACGGCAGCAGTGCTCGCACGTCCTCCAGATGCAGGAAGCGGATCATTACCTTGCGGCCGGTGGCGGATGCTTCATCGTCGTCCGGGACGAGCCGTCGGCCAAAGACCCGTTGCGCGCGCTCGATCTGGGTGTGGTCGATGGTGGCGCTGACCTCTATCGCGTGCTGGTGCTCCCACTGATCGATGAGCGCCGCGGCGACGGTGGCCAGGGTCTGGCTCTCGCGGGTCCGGCGCGGCTCGTCGACTTCTGTCCACATCGTGATGCGTTCGAGTCGGTACATCCGTGGCGCTCGGGCACAGTCGGCGACGAGGTACCAGATGCCGGCCTTGGCCAACAGCCCGTACGGGTCCACGAGCAGGTCGCGTAGGAATGACTCGCGTGGACTGTCGTACGTGATCCGTAGCCGGCGGCCTCTCCGAACCGCGCCGATCAGCGAAGCCGGGGCCGTGCCGGAATCTCGCCCCTGGAGCCAGGGACGGCTGTCCACGTGCACCGCGTCGGCGAGCGGCAAGAGTTCGTGACCTCGACGTGCTTGACCAGCGACGATCTTGGAGAGCGCGCGCCGGCTTTCGACCGACGCGTTCAGCTCCGCACGTTGCTTCTCGTCCAGCCCAGTGAGCGACAGATGGTCACGCTCACCCGGCGTGAGCCGCGTGAGGTCGGGCCCGGACCCGGGCAGCAGGGTCACGCCTCCGAGGCGGCCCCGTTGTGCGGTCACCGGCAGACCGGCGTCGCGGAGCCAGTTCAGGTCCCGGGTGATGGTGCGAAGGGACACCCCGAGCGCTGAGGCGAGTTCCTGTGTGGTCACAGCCTCTCTTGATTTGAGAAGCAGCATCAAAGCGAAGAAGCGATCTGGGGTGACACACCAATTTTTTCAGGAATTGCGACAGGATGCGGCGCATATCCCGGTCAGGCTGGTGGATGCGTACCCACGACCTGCCGAGAAGGAAAACCCATGACCACATCTGTCGTGTCCATCGTCTATGTGAACGACGCTCCCGCCGCAGCTCGTTTCTACGGCGATCTCCTCGACATGAGCCCCTCGTTCGAGACGCCGGGCTACATCGCCTTCGACCTCGGGCCGGCGCCGACCTCGCTCTGTGGTCCGGCCAGTTCGAGGATCTGTCACCGGACGTCCCGCGCACAGGTGAGGTGTGCCTGGCGATCGACGGTGGACCCGACGAGCTGAACGCGATCTTCCAGCAGTGGCAGGCCAAGGGCGTCACGATCCTGCGTGAGCCTCATGACGCGGGGTTCGGGCCGACCTTCCTCGCAGCCGATCCTGACGGGAACCGTATCCGCGTCGCACCGCAGGACTGAAAGGCCACCGTGCGGCAGGCGCACACCGCAGGTGTCACGCCTGCCGTCGCGTCGCCTGCCCGCCCCGTGCAGGAGCCGAGCAGGCGTATCGCCGAGGGCCGCGTCAGTTGATGACCCTGCCCAGGATCGGCAGCGCGGGGGCGGCGGAATCGTCCCGGACGCGGGACTTCTGGCGGATCTCGTTGCACTGGAAGGCGCGGGCCTGGTCCAGCACCTCGATGGTGATGACGGCGTCGATGTCCTGAACGGTCGGACACACGTCACGGATGATCTCGATGTTCTGCGACTTGTGGCCGTGGACCTCTTCGTCGGCCATGGCCGGCGTGACTGCCATACCGGTCGCCATCAAGGTCAGCACCGACCCGGCCAGCACCTTCTTGTTCGTGTTCCTGTGGGTGGAGTTCATTTCGCCCAGGGCTCCTGTCCGGTAAGACACGGCACCCCGTCCGGGTGCCGACGCCGGACCCAACCGGCCCATCGGGGCAAAGGTTGCGCGAGGCGACCGGCTTTCACCCGGTCGCCGTCACGACGGGAAGGCCGTGTCGCCGCCCGCGTTCAGGGTGTCCTTGGCGACCAGTCTCCCGCCGGAGTAGCACAGGCGGTAAAGATCCACGTCGTCCAGCACGTTGCCGTTCGAACGGTAGAAGTCGCACGTGGTTCCGGGCGGGCGGGGTGCGGCTCGCACGGTGTCGGGGGTGTACGGGAACGGCCGTCTCGGCAGGAGGCGCACCAGCTCCGCGTTGGCGTGCCGACGCGCATCTCCTCGTAGCGGGACGGCGAAAGGACGCTGCCGGTGAGTTGGTAGGCCAAGTAGGCGGCGCTCGGCAGGAAGACGGCTGCCACCGCGGCGGGGACCGCGAGGGCCGCCGCGAAGCGCCACCGAGCGCTGCGGCGGATGCGGGCCTGTCGCCGCACCGATTCGGGCACCGACAGAGGCATTTCCTCGGCGGGAGCCGCGCGGTCTGCTTGCGTCGGCGGGCCGGTGAGGCCGGCCGTGCCGGGTGGCGGCGCCGGGGCGGGGGCGTGGTGCGGAAGCACCGCGGCGACATCGAAGCCGTCCTCGTACGGACCGGCTCGCAAGGTGCCGCCCAGGACCGTCACCCGCTCGCGCAGCCCTGCCAGCCCGTGGTTCCCGCCCGACGTGAGAAGCAGTGCTCCCGGCGAACAGACCGACTCTGATGGGGCGTTGACGACCCGCACACGTGTGGCGTCGGCGGCGTGCGTGATCGTGACGTGGACGGTGCTGCCCGGCGCGTGCTTGGTGGCATTGGTGAGGGCCTCCTGGATCACCCGGTACACGGCCCGTTCGACCAGGGGTGATCGTGTCGGCGGCGGCCCGCCGCGCTCCCAGCGCACCGGTACACCGGAGGCGACCGCGCGGCCGAGGAGTTCCTCCACGGTGTCGGTTGCCGCGGAGTCGGCTCCCGGGCGCGGATCGGCGCGCAGCACGGTGACGGTCTCCCGGAGCTGGTCGACGGCGTCGGAGACGGACCGCCGGAGTTCGGCGACGTCGTCGCGGTCCTGCGGGGTCAGGGTCGGTGACAGCTCCAGGGCCCTGGCTCGCAGGGCGACCAGGCTCAGCACATGTCCCAGCGAGTCGTGCATATCGGCGGCGATGGCCGCGCGTTCGGCCAGGCGTGCCCGCTCTGCGGCCAAGTGCTGCCGTTCCTCGAGGCTGCGGGCCAACTGCCAGCCACCTTCGACGAGTTCACGGCGCGTACGCCAGTAGCGGCCGGCGAGCCATGGCAGCAGGAGTGCCGCGGGCAGCATGGTCATCGCGTAGAACCACCACACCGCAGGCGACCGCAGGACGGCGAGTACGGCCAAGTCGGCGGTGAGGCAGCCGGCGAGCACCAGCAGCGGGACACGCGCCGTGGCCGTGCGGGCGCCCAGGAGGAAGCTCATGCAGGCCAGCGTCAACGCGTAGACGTTCGCCGGGCTTTCGGAACCGGCGAGGCCCACGGCGCACGGGCAGTTGGCCAGCAGGACGGCCGCCCCGGGCCGGTGTCGGGACAGAGCCACGGCCACGCCCAGCACGGCCAGGGGAAGGACGAGGTCCCAGACGACCGAAGCCTCTCGGGCGTCGCCGAACCACAGGGCGCCCGCGGTGGCGAAGACCGCCCACAGGGCGATGTCGACGGCCATCGGTTTCAGCGGGGTGGGATGACGCCGCATGGTCGCTTGGGGTTCCTCTCCTGAGGGTGCTCCGGGGTGTGCGGTGCATGCTGTCACCGGGCCGACGTCATGTCACACGTATGGCATCGGTCGCAGGGGTCGTTGGCGGGCTGTGACGAGAGGGTTTCCGGTCCGGGTACCGCCGGGTCAGGCGTCTCGGCGGCGCAGCAGGAGCAGGCCGGTCACATGGGCGGCGAGCACCCACGCGAGGAGGACGAAGACCGCGGTGGTGGCGCCGTAGGGGGCGCCGGCGCCGCCGCGCATGAAGGTGTCACCGGCGCTGTGCGGCAGCCAGTCGTTGATCGCGAGCAGGGCCGGGCCGCCGGGTCCGACGAGCATGCTCGGCAAGGCCCACAGCAGCGTGAGGAGCACCGTCAGCGCCCCGGCCGCGTGGCGTGTGGCGAAGGAGACGCCTACGGTCATGACGGCGATGAGGGCGTAGTAGACGCCGACGGCCAGCGTCTGGCCCACCGTCTCGCCCGCGTCGAAGGAGGCGTGACCGGAGAACGAGCCCCACGCGACAGCTGTTCCCGTCGCGGCGGACACGGTGCCCGCGGTGAAGGAGAGCAGCGCGGTGACCAGCGCCTTGGCCGACTGGACGCGGTGGCGCACCGGCACCCACAGCAGGGACGAACTGATGCTGGCGGTCGTGTACTCGCTGGTGACCGTGAGCATGGCCAGGACGACCACGGCGAACTGGACAAGGACCGTGGACGAGATCGCCGCATGGCCGACCGGTTGGACGGAATGGTCGTTGATCCGCGCGATCGAGCCGTAGTAGAAGGTGAACACGCCCGTCGCGATGAGGCCGGCCGCGAGACATATGTACGGGAAGCGCACCGACCGGAGTTTGGTCCACTCCGCCGATGCCGCGCCACCGAACGGATGGCCGGAGAGCGGGGCGGGGGTGTGCGGGCCGGGTGTGACCACAGTCCCGTGCGCTGCCGCGCCGGTCGTCTCGTGCGCCGTCATCGCGTCTCCTCGCGTCGGTGGGGGTGGTGGGCGCCGTGCGGTGCCGGGCCGGCTTCGTGCCGTACGCCCGTCGCGTACTCCACGCTGTGCGCCGTGAGGTCCATGTAGGCCTGTTCCAGGGACACATGGACGTCGCTGAGCTGATGCAGTCGTACGCCGCACTGGTGGGCGAGGTCGCCGATCTGCCGGGCGGTCCGCCCCGTGACGACGATGCCGTCCCGGTCCGCCGCGTCGACGGTCACGGTGGCGGGCGCCGCGCCGGCCGTCCCGGAGTGGTCCGCCGCGAGGCGGCGTACCAGGACGGCCCGCTCCTGGGGGTCCGGTACGCGCACCCGCACGGTCGCGCGCGAACTGCCCGCGAGGAAGTCCGCCATGGAGGTGTCGGCGAGCAGCTCTCCCCTGCCGATGATCACGAGATGGTCGGCGGTCAGCTGCATCTCGCTCATCAGATGGCTGGAGAGGAACACCGTGCGGCCCTGCGCGGCCTGGGCGCGGACGAGGTCGCGCATCCAGCGCACGCCGTCGGGGTCGAGGCCGTTGACGGGCTCGTCGAAGATCAGGGCGGCCGGGTCGCCGAGGAGTGCCCCGGCCACGCCCAGCCGCTGGGACATGCCCAGCGAGTACGTACCGGCGCGGCGCCGGGCCGCCTTGGCCAGGCCCACGGTCTCAGCACCTCGTCCACGGCGGCGGCGCCGGGATGCCGTTGCTGCGGGCCTGGGCGAGCAGGTGGTCGCGGGCCGACCGCGCCGGGTGCAGCGCTTGGCGTCCAGCAGCGCGCCCACCTCGCGGACCGGGTGGCGCAGTGCGGCGTAGGGCCTGCCGTTGATGAGGGCTCTGCCCCGCGAGGGGTGGTCCAGGCCGAGGATCATCCTCATCGTGGTGGATTTCCCGGCCCCGTTGGGCCCCAGGAAGCCGGTCACCTTTCCTTCGCCGACATCCAGTGTCAGGTCTTTCACGGCGACGGTCTCGCCGTAGCGTTTGCTGAGCCCTCTGAGCGTGATCACAACGGTTCCTTTGATTCCTTCGGGCCTTCGGGTCCTTCGGTTCTTTCTGCGTGTGCCGCACGACTGTCCGTGCGGCGACAACGACGCTAAGAGGACGGTCTCTTGGCGGCACATGGGCCGATCGTCAGGTCTTCCCTTCCCTTCGTCAGGGGTGTCCCGCGCCTTCAGCCGTATCCGGAGGGCGCCCGGCCACACGTACCGCACCGGGGTCGTACGCTCGCCGTGTGGAAGAGACGACACCAGGTCAACGGCCGGTCCGCGTCCTCATCGCCGACGACGAGACGATGGTGCGGGCCGGTATCCGGGCCATCCTGGCCAGGGACCCGCGCACGGACGTGGTCGCCGAGGCAGCCGACGGTGCGGAGGCGGTCTCCATGGCGGGCCGCCACCGCCGGACGTGGTCCTCATGGACATCCAGATGCCGGGCCTCGACGGGATCACGGCGGCGGCCCGCATCCACCGGGCCGTGCCGACGACCGGCGTGGTGATGCTGACGACGTTCGGGGAGGACCACTTCATCCAGCGGGCTCTGGAGGAAGGTGCCAGCGGCTTCCTGCTCAAGGCGGACGATCCTTGGGAGTTGCTGAACGGGGTGCAGGCGGTGGCCTCCGGCGGGGCCTACCTGTCGCCGAGGGTCGCCGCCCGTGTCGTCGCCGGTCTGCGCGCACACCGGGCCGCCCGGCCCCGACGCCCCCTCCAGCACCTGACGGACCGGGAACGCGACGTGCTGGCCCGCCTCGGCGCGGGCCTGTCCAACGCGGAGATCGCGGCGGAACTGCACCTCGTCGAAGGGACCGTGAAGGCCCACGTCAGCGCCGTTCTCGCGAAGCTCGGCGCACGCAACCGCGTGGAGGCCGCCATCACGGCGCACGAAGCGGGACTTGTCGCTCGCGGTGGGTAGCGTCCGGCTTCTCGGGAGACACGTGGCCGAACGGCGTCGGACGAACGGAGTGACGGTTGCCATAACGGCAAGAAGCCGTGCCACGTCATGGGGCCGGTAGCAAGATGGTGAGGCACCAGCGAGCCCTGTAGGAGCCCTCCATCATGCACAAGTACTACGTCACCGTGACCACCGGCGCCTCTCCGGAAACCGTCTGGAAGTTGCTTGTCGACGCGGCGAGTTGGCCGGTGTGGTCGAAGGTCGACAGCCTGGACACGGCGCGGTCGGTGGGGCTGGACCCCGGTGGCGACGACGGCGTCGGGGCCGTGCGGGCTTTCCGGACGGGACGCAACGTGACCGGGGAGCGGCTCACCGAAAAGGTCGAGTACCGTCTCCTGGCCTACGAGGACGCGTTCAATGCCACGATGCGCAACTACCGCGCGCGCATCGAACTGGAGCCGACAGGCGGTTCCGGCACGGTCATCCGCTGGTCCGGCGAGTACGAGACGAGCCTGTTGCTGCGCTGGTTCATGCCGCGCTACCTCCAGAAGTTCATGCAGGGCATGGCGGAAGGGCTGGCCCGCTACGCCGAGGAAGCCGAGCGGTCCCGCTGAGGAGATGGCCCGCCGCTGTCACGCCCTCCTACGCCACGCCTCCCGTGCCTGACCACGGCCGGTCAAGGCCGGGGGGTGCCGGGGCATGCAGGTGGTCGAGGCGCTCGTAGAGGGCACGTACGAGCCGGGCGAGGTTCTGTACCCCGGCCACCGTGGCCCGGTGCCCCGTCGACAGGCGCCGTTCGCTTCGCCGAGCACGATTTCGGGCAGGGTCCGCAGGGAGCCGCTCTTCGGCAGTCGCGTGCAGCGGTGCCGCAGGTCGTCGGCGAGGGCGCGGGCATGGCCCGCCAACAGCAGCGCGATCTGTTCGCAGTCACGGGGCCGAGGCGCCGTTTCCGGTACCGACCACGCCAGCACAGCCTGGACGAGCGACATGTACGGCTCTCGTTCGAGCGGTGATGCTTCATGGAAGACGTCGGGCACGGTAGGTGCCAAGTGTGTGGTCATCACAATCTTCCCGCAGGCATTCGGGGTCTGGGCCGCGCAGTTCCGAGGAGCTAATATCCCCGTCGGCTGACATCCGCTGCAAGTACATCTGCAATTGCAGCGGCAAGAACGGCCGCCCGGAGGCCGATTCACGCCACCGCGGCGCACGGCCCCACCGGGCCGCAACCGACCGCCGACCGAGGGGAAAAGCAGATGAACTCACCGACCAACGGCACGCGCGCCGACGCCATCGAAGGCGCGGCATGGCGCAAGAGCCGCCGGAGCAACCCCAACGGAAACTGCGTTGAGCTGGCCGTTCTCACCGAGGGCGAGGTGGCCGTACGCAACTCCCGGCACCCGGACGGACCCGCGCTGATCTATACCCGCGCGGAGATCGCGGCCTTCGTCCAAGGAGCGAAGGACGGCGACTTCGACGACCTGGCCGGGCTCGCCTGACGCATATGTCGGCCGGATAGTCACCGCCGCTGTACGGACGGTGGCCGCGGTGGGAAACTGAGTGCCCATCCGACCGACACGGGAGCCAGCATGGCAGCCGCGCAGCCGGGGCGCGTCCCGCCCCTGCGCCGTCACATCGAGCACCCCCGGGGCGGCCCGACAGTTCTGCGGATCATTCTCGGTACGCAGCTGCGCCGCCTGCGGGAGTCCGTCGGCGTCAGCCGGGAGGAGGCCGCGGACGCCATCCGCGGCTCCCACGCGAAGATCTGCCGTCTGGAACTCGGCCGCGTCGGCTGCAAGGAACGCGACGTGGCCGATCTGCTGACGCTCTATCGGGTCACGGACGAGGAGCGACGCGCCGCGTTCCTCGCCCTGGCCCGCGGGACCAGCACGCCCGGCTGGTGGCACCGGTACAACGACGTGCTGCCCGGCTGGTTCGAGACGCTCATCGGACTGGAAGAGGCCGCCTCCGTCATCCGCACCTACGAAGTGCAGTTCATCCCGGGGCTGTTGCAGACGGCGGAGTACGCGCGTGCCGTCTGCCGGCTCGGCGACCGCACGCGGCCGCTCCGGAGGTCGAACGCCGGGTGGAACTGCGGCTGCAGCGCCAGGCACTGCTCACCGCCCCGAACCCGCCCCGGCTGTGGGCCGTGCTCGACGAAGCGTGCCTGCGGCGTCCACTCGGCGGGCCCGGCGTCATGGTGGCCCAGTTGCGCCACCTGCTGGAGATGACGCGACTGCCCAACGTCACCGTGCAGATCGCCCCGTTCGACCTCGGCGGGCACGCGGCGGCGGGCGGGCCGATAACGATCCTGCGGTTCCTGGAACCGGACCTGCCCGACATCGTCTACCTGGAACAGCTGACCAGCGCGCTCTACCTGGACAAGCGCGACGACGTCGACCACTACCTCGCCGTCACCGACCAGCTCAGCGCGCAGGCCGCGTCGCCTCGCGACTCCCGGGCGATGGTGGAGAAGTTGATCAGGTCGATGGAGGAGGGGTAAGAGGGATCGGGGGCTCGCTCGTGTGAACTGCCGCTTGCGGGGCACTGCTTGTGGGTTACCGCTTGTGGGTTACCGCTTGCGGGCGACCCCTCCGTATTCGATCCACTCCGTGGTGAGCTGCTTGGGCCCGAGGTCTCCGTCGGGCTTCCAGGTCGACACCTCGACCAGGCCGGGTTCGAGAACCTCCAGGCCCTCCAGGATCGCGGCGAGTTCGGCGGCCGTGCGCACCCGGCCCCACTGCCCCTGTGTGCTGACCCGCATGAACTCGGTCACGAAGTCACGGGTCTTCTGGTCCTCGCTGACCAGCTGGCACACGACCAGGAAGTTGCCGGGGGCCAGGCGGTCCGCCACCCGTCGGATCAGGCCGGCGGGGTCGTCCTCATCCGGGATGCAGTGGAGTACGGAGACGAAGAGCGCGGCCACCGGCTGACTGAAGTCGATCAGCCGCTCCACCTCGGGGTGGCTCATGATGCCGTCGGTGTCGCGCATGTCGGCCTGGATGACCGCGGTGTTCTCGTTCTCCTCCAGCAGCGCGCGGCCGTGCGCCAGGACGATGGGGTCGTTGTCGACGTAGACCACTCGCGAGTCCGGGTCGACACGCTGGGCGACCTGGTGGACGTTGTCCTGGGTCGGCAGACCGGACCCGTGGTCGATGAACTGCCGTATGCCCTGTTCCTGCGCCAGCCAACGGACCACCCGCTGAAGGAAGCGGCGATTGTTGATGGCCAGGACCTGTGTGCTCGGCACGACCTTGTTCAGTTCCTCGCACGCCGCACGGTCCACGGCGTAGTTGTCCTTGCCGCCGAGGTAGTAGTCGTACATACGCGCTACGCTCGGAATGCTGACGTCGACAGTGCTGGACTGCGCTCGCGCGTCCTGGCTCATTTCCCGCTCTCCCGTCACTCGGCCCCCCGCACCCACAGCGTGGCGGGGCGCTACGACCGGCCGTCCACAGAATGTGGCCGCACCGGGCGGCCACCAACATACCTACGCTTCCCGCCAGTTGCAGCCCTTCATCCGCAGAGCGGCACACCCGGCGAGGGCCACCAGGACGGGGAAGACCAGCATGGCCGGTGCCGGGCTGAAACGGGCCAGGAGCGCACCGGCGAGGGCGGGGGCGAGCGCGGCGGCGGACCCCGCGGCGAGCAGCACGCCGAGCTGACCACGCGGCCCTGCAGGTGGTCCGGTGTGACGGCGGCCTGGTGGGCGAAGAGTGCCGCGTTCGCCGTGGGCCCGAGGAAGACGGCGGCGGCCAGCGGGATGGCGGCCGGCACCGTGCCCGCCAGCAGTGTGCTCACCGCCATCAGCGCGGCGGTCGTCCAGCACAGCAGCTTCATCAAGAGGGGCAGCGGCAGCCGTCGTTGCAGCGCGGGGGCCACGAGGGCGCCGAGGAAGCCGCCCAGTGCGAAGACCGTGCCGGCGAGACCGACCAGGGCCGGGGCGACCCCCGCGTCGAGCAGGGCGAGCGTCATCGCGAAGATCATGCCGGTGAAGGCCATGTTCAGCGGCGCGGCGATCACCAGCAGGGCGCGCAGGAACGGGTGGCCGAGGAGGAAGCGCAGTCCCTGGATCGCGGAGACGGCGGCGGGCTGGGGCGCTTCCCGGCGTACCTCCTGGAGGGGCCGCCGGATGAGGGAGACGGCGACGAGGGACAGCAGGTGACTCAGCGCGTTGCCGAGGAAGGGCAGGGCGCGACCGAGCCCGAACAGCAGGCCGCCGAGTGGCGGACCGGACAGCGCGACGGCGTACGCATCGCGCCTCGTTGCGGGCGACGGCCGCGGTGAGCTGGTCGGGGCGGACCAGGTTGCGCACCGAGGCGTGCTCGGCGGTGCTGAAGACGGCCGTGGCGGCGGCACCGGCGATCACCACCGCGACGATCACCGGCAGGCTCGCGGCGCCGGTGGCCACCGCCCAGCCGAGCAGCGCGTACCCGGCGAGCCGCAGCACGTCGCAGGTGATCATCAGGCGGCGCCGGTCGAGGCGGTCGGCGAGGACACCGGCCGGCAGCCGGCACACCAGGGTGGTGACGAGTCCCGCGGTGCCGACGAGCCCGGCCTGTGCCGGGGAACCGGTCTGCTGGAGCACCAGCAGGGGCAGCGCCAGTTCCACCATCGCGCCGCCGAGGTCGGACAGGCACTGCCCGCTCCACAGCAGGTTGAAGTCACGGTTGCGCCACAGCCCCGGCGACCGGTCGCCGTCCGCCGTCCCGGGGGTGCCTTCGCCGACGGCCGGCCGGCTCACACCGGGTCCCCGGTCGGCGCGGTCCCGGCTGCTCCGGCCCGGCCTTCCGTGACCGGGATGACCAGCATCTTCGTGACGGAACCGTCGTCGGCGACGACGTCCCGGACGTGGCGGAACCCCAGGCGGCGGCACAAGGCGAGGCTCGCGGTGTTCTCGGCGCCGACCATGCCGTAGGCCTCGGTGAGGCCGAGGGTGTCGGCGGCGTGCCGGAGCAGGCCGCGTACGGCTTCGCCGCCCAGCCCGTGCCCCCAGTACGCGGGGGCGAGCGCGGTGACGAGTTCATGGCCGTCGACGTTGCCGGTGGGCTTCACCTCGGCATGTCCGACGTAGGCGTCCGCCAGCCACAGCCCCCATACGTCGAAGCGGCTCTGGGGGTAGACATCGGTGAGGATGGCGCGGAACACCTCCCGCAACTGCGGTTCGGGCACCAGGTCCTGACCCATCCAGCGGCACACCTCTTCATCGCGCAGCAACGCGACGAAGTGGTCCTCGTGTTCGGGTCGGTAGGGGAGGAAGTCCAGGCGTTCGGTGTGCAGGGCGGGGGTCATGGCGAGCTCCTCGGGAGTGAGCGTGGCGGTGGTGGGCCGAGGACGGTGGGGCGCCGGAACGGCTGTGGGTGTGTGTGGGGGGGGAGGGCGCGCCGGCCGGCGCGGTCGCGGCCGGCCCGGCGTACGGATGCGGGTGGGGCGGTCAGGCGCCGGCGTTCTCCATGCGCTCGTGAGGCTCTTGGGCCGCATGTCGGTCCAGACCTCGTCGACGTAGGCGGAGCACTCGGCCTCGGTGCCCTCCTTCCCGACGGGCTGCCAGCCCGCGGGCACCTCGATGTCGGCGGGCCAGAGCGAGTACTGCTCCTCGTCGTTGCGCAGGACCTGGTAGCGGGTGTTCTCGTCCATGTCGCCTTCTTTCGTCGTCATGCATCGTTCGGTTCGGCGTTCGGTTCGGGTGGGTTCAGGGGGTGGTCGGGGTGCGCGGGGGCCGTGCCGGGCGGTCCGCCGGGGTGGTGCCTCGCGGGGGCGGAGTGGTGTCACCGGCCTCCTCGGGCGCGCCGTGCGAGGTGGCGCAGGGCCTCGGCGAACTCCTCGGCCGCCCGGCGCACGGCCGCCGTGTCGTGCAGGTCGGGCCGGTGGTGCCAGGTGAAGGAGAGCCGGCCGTGCTGCACCGCGCCGACCACCTCCACCGGGTGCGAGCCGGGATCGCGCGGGTCGTGGTCCTGTCCGAAGGAGCCGTGTTCGGCGCGGACCAGGCCGCCGTCCGCCGTCTCGGGGCGCGCGTCCCACTGGCCGAGGTAGTTGAACACCACCAGGCTGTGGGCCTGGGCGCCGAGGCGTTCACGGACCTCGGGCGGGCCGAAGGTGCGCAGGGCGCCGTAGCCGATGCCGTTGCCGGGCACGCCGCGCAGCTGGCGGCGGACCGACTTCACCAGGGCCCGCCAGTCGCGGTCCGGGCCGAGGCCACCGGGGTCGAGCACCTGGACGGCGACCGGGTAGACGGTGGTGAACCAGCCGACGGTGCGTGAGAGGTCGACACCGTCGAGCAGGTCCTCCCGGCCGTGGCCCTCCAGGTCCAGGCGGACCCGGTCGTGGCCGGTCCAGCGGACCAGGGCGGGCGCGAGCGCGGCGAGCAGGACGTCGTTGCGGGTGCGGTAGGCGGTGGGCGCGGCGCGCAGCAGGGCGGTGGTGTCGTCCTCGTCGAGTTCGACGCTCACCGTGGCGGCCGCCGGGCCGCCGTCGCCCGTCGCCTCAGCCGGGACGGGTTCGGCGCCCACCGTCTGTTCCCAGTGCGGCAGTTCGTGGTCGAGGCCGCCCTCGGCGACATGTGCGGCCAGGCGCCGGGACCATTCGCGGAAGCTGGTGCCGCGCTCCCCCAGCGCGACCGGCTCGCCCTGGAGTGCCTGGCGGTAGGCGCTCTCCAGGTCGTCGCGCAGGATGCGCCAGGAGACGGCGTCCACCACCAGGTGGTGAGCGACGAGGAGGAGGTACGCGGGCCGGTCCGGGTCCCCGGTGAACAGGGCCGCCCGCAGGTGCGGGCCGTGGGCCAGGTCGAAGCCGGCGTGGAGTTCGTCGGCGGCCTTCGCCATCGCCGCGTCGGCGTCCTCGGCGGACAGACCGGTCAGGTCATGGCGTACGAGGATGTCGTCGCCCGCGGCGGGCGGCGGGTTGAACTGCCGCCAGCCGTGCTCGTCCTGGGTGAAGCGCATGCGCAGGGCGTCGTGGTGCTCCAGCAGGGCGTCGAGCGCGGCGCCCAGGGCCCGCGGGTCGGGGCGGCCGTCGAGTTCGAGCAGCGCGGACTGGTTGAAGTGGTGGTGGGCGGCCCGGGGTGTGGTGAGGAACCACTCCTGGATCGGGGTGAGCGGTACCTCGCCGGTCACCGGGCCGTCGTCGGTGCGCCGGTGCGCGGTGCGGACCACGGTGGCGAGTTCGGCGACGGTCTGGTGGGTGAACAGGTCCCGGGTGGCGACGTGCAGTCCGTCGCGGCGCAGCCGGGAGACGACCTGCATGCTCAGGATGGAGTCGCCGCCGAGCGCGAAGAAGTTGTCGTCGGCGCCGACCTCCTCGATGCCGAGCACATCGGCCCAGATACGGGCGACGCGGCGTTCGGTGTCGGTGCGCGGCGCGGTCCGCGGGCCGCCCGCGGCCTGGACGGCGGGTCCGGGCGCGGGCAGCGCCCGCCGGTCGGTCTTGCCGTTCGGGGTGAGCGGCAGCCGGTCGAGGCGTACGAAGACCGACGGCACCATGTGCGGGGGCAACGACCCGGCCAGGTGCAGCCGCAGGTCGGCGCTGGGCAGGGCGGTTCCGGACGCCTCCGTGCCCTGGGTGCCGGTTCCGGACGGCTGTGCCGGTACGACGTAGGCGACGAGTCGGGCCGGTGCGCCTGCCCCCTCCCCCGCGCGGACGGCCACGGCCGCGTCCCGCACCAGGGGGCTGCGCCGTAGGGCGCTCTCTATCTCGCCGGGCTCGATCCGGAAGCCGCGCAGTTTGACCTGGTCGTCGGCGCGGCCGGCGAACCGCAGACGGTTGTCGGCGGTCCAGCGGACCAGGTCCCCGGTGCGGTACATCCGCTCCCCCGGCGCGCGAACGGGTCCGGCAGGAAGCGTTGGGCGGTGAGTCGGGGCCGGCCCAGGTAGCCTCGGGCGAGGCCGGGTCCGGCGATGTACAGCTCGCCGGTGACGCCGGGCGGTACGGGGCGCAGGGCGGCGTCCAGTACGTACACGCGCGTGGCGCCGGACGGGCCGCCGATGGTCGGAGTGCCCGTGCCCGGGGTCAGCGGGCCGGTCCAGGTGGCGACGACGGTGGCCTCGGTGAGGCCGTAGGAGTTGACCATGCGGCGGCCGGGGGCCCAGGTGTCGACGAGGTCGGCCGGGCAGGCCTCGCCGCCGACGATCAGCGTACGCAGGTGGGGCAGGGCGGCGGCGGTCTCCGGCGGCAAGGTGGCCAATGCCGCCGGCGGGATCAGCGTATGGCTGACGCGCCGTTCGGCGAGGACCTCCGCGAGCCGTTCCCCGACCAGGGGTCCTTCCTCGCCCGTCACCAGCGCGGCCCCGCTGAGCAGGGAGACGCACAGTTCGAGGATGGACGCGTCGAAGCTCGGGGAGGCGAACTGGAGTACGCGGTCGCCGGGGCCCGCCGCGTACTGCTCCGCGGCCGCCGCGGCGAAGGAGGCGAGGCCCCGGTGGGTGATCACGACGCCCTTGGGTGTGCCGGTGGAACCGGAGGTGTAGATCACGTAGGCGGGGGTGGGCGGGGGTGAGCGCGCTGGTGCGGTCGGCGTCCGTGAGTGCCGTGTCCGGCCCCTCGGTGGACCACACCGCTGCCGGGTCGTCGAGGATCAGGTGGGCGCACGCGTCCCGGATCATGAACTCCCGCCGCTGCGGCGGATAGTCGGGGTCCACGGGCAGGAAGGCCCCGCCGGCCTTGGTGACGGCGAGCTGCGCCACCACGGCCGCCGCCGAACGCGGCAGCGCGAGGGCCACCACGCGCTCGGGGCTCGACCCGCGGGACGAGCCGGTGGGCCAGCCGGTTGGCGGCCCGGTCCACGTCGGCGTACGTCAGCTCCCGCTCGCCGTCGATCAGCGCCACGGCGTCCGGGGTGCGGGCCGCCTGCCGTTCGAAGAGGGCGGGCAGGGTGGCTTCGGGCACCGGGCGGAAGGTGCCGCGGCCCTGTGCCAACAGGTGCTGCGCCTCGCTGTCGGAGGACAGCGGCAGTGCGCCGAGCGGGCGGTGGGGGTCCTCGGCGACGGCGTGCAGCAGGGTGCCGAGCTGCCCCGCCATCCGTTCGGCCGTGGCCGCGTCGAACAGGTCGGTGTTGTAGGTGAGCAGGGCGTGCAGCTCGCCGGCGTCGGTCTCGGCGAACTCCACGGTGAGGTCGAACGCGGCCTGCTCCGACTCCGGTTCGATGTCGGTGACGTCCAGACCGGGCAGGTCGAGGGTGACGGCCGGGGTGTTCTGGAGGACGACCATGACCTGGAAGAGCGGGCTGCGGCTGGTGTCGCGGACGGGCTGCACCTCGTCCACGACCCGTTCGAACGGCACGTCCTGGTGGGCGAAGGCGTCCATGACGGTCTGCCGTACGTCGCCGAGGAACGCGCTGAACGGCCGGTCGGCCTCCGCCCGGGAGCGCAGCACCAGGGTGTTGACGAAGAAGCCGACGAGGCCTTGTGTCTCGGGCCGGTCGCGGCCCGCGTTGACGGTGCCGACGGCTATGTCCTCGCTGCCGGAGAGCCGGGCGAGGTAGCTCTGGGCGGCGGCCACGAGCGTGGTGAACAGGGTGGTGCCGTGGTCGCGGGCGAGCCGGGTGAGCCGCCGGGCGGTGGAGGCGGCACGACCAGGCGGGTGGTCGCGCCGGCGCTGGTGCGCACCGCGGGCCGGGGCCGGTCGGCGGGCAGCTCCAGCAGGTGTGGTGTCGGCCAGGTGCTCCTTCCAGTAGGCGAGGTGCTCGTCGGCGGCGGTGTCGCCGGTGGTGCGCTGCCAGTGGGCGTAGTCGGCGTACTGCACCGGAAGCGGAGCCAACTCGCCGTTCGTTGCGCCGAGTTCGGCGCGGTAGAAGTGCGTGAGGTCGCTGAGCAGGACGGAGGTGGACCAGCCGTCGGTGATGATGTGGTGCAGGGCGAGGGTCAGTACGTGATCTCGCTCGGCGAAGCGGAGCAGACCGGCGCGCAGCAGCGGGCCCTCGCGCAGATCGAAGGGGCGGAGGCGTTCCTGGGCGAGCAGGCGGCGCGCGGCCTGTTCCCGCTCCCCCGCGCCGTGTCGGGACAGGTCGTGCACGGGCAGGGGCACGTCCTGGGGCGGGTGGACGCACTGGATGCCATGTCCGTCGACGCTGTCGAAGGTGGTGCGCAGCGACTCGTGCCGGGCCACCACTGAGCCGAGGGCGGCGCGCAGCGCGTCGGTGTCCAGGGTGCCGCGCAGCCGCAGGGCGAGCGCGGTGACGTACTCGGCTCCGTCCGGTTCGAACTCGTGGAGGAACCATAGGCGTTGCTGGGCGTGTGACATGGGGGCGACCGCGTCGCGGGCGACCGGGACGAGCGCCGGGCGGCCGGAGCCCTGCCGGCCGCCGAGCAGCCGGGCCAGGGCGGCCGGTGTCGGGTGGGTGAAGACCGCGCGCGGCGAGAGGTCGGTGTCGAAGGCCTCGGCGAGGCGGGAGGCGAGCCTGGATGCTGAGGATCGAGTCGCCGCCGAGTGGAAGAAGTCGTCCTCCACGCCAGGGGGTTCGATGCCGAGGACCTCGGCGAACACGTCCGCCGTGCGGCGCTCGGCCTCGGTGCGGGGCGCGATCCGCTCGCGGCCCGGTACGGCGTCCGGCGCGGGCAGGGCGGCCCGGTCGACCTTGCCGTTGCGGCTGAGCGGCAGCGCGGTCAGCTGGGACGACGGTGGTGGGCACGAGGTAGTCGGGCAGGGTGCGGGCGGCGAACGCCCGCAGTTCCTCGCCGTCCTGGCCGGCCGGTCCGACCGACGTAGGCGACGAGCGCTTGGCGCCGGGGCGGTCCTCGCGGGCCAGGACGGCCACGTCGACGACGTCCGGGTGGGCGGCGAGCGCGGCCTCGACCTCGCCGGGCTCCACGCGGAAGCCGCGGATCTTCACCTGGTCGTCGGCGCGGCCCCGGTATTCGAAGGTGCCGTCGGGGCGCCGGAGTGCCAGGTCGCCGGTGCGGTACATGCGTACGCCGGGGCCGGGGCCGCCGTCCTGTCCGGCCACGAACCGCTCCGCCGTCAGCGACGCGTCGCAGTAGCCGCGGGCGAGCCCCGCCCCCGCGGCGTACAGCTCGCCGGTGGCTCCGTCGGCGACCGGCCGCAGCCGTTCGTCGAGGACGTACAGCCGCTTGCCCGCAAGCGGACGGCCGATCGGTACCGGACGGCCGTCGCGGACGTCCTCGGGGGTGACGCGGTGGACGGTGAGGAAGACCATGCACTCGACGGGGCCGTAGCCGTTGCTGAGCCGCAGGCCCGGCTGGCGCTCCAGGGCGCGGGCGACGTGCGGGGGCGACAACGCCTCGCCGCCGACGATCAGTTCACGCAGCCCGGCGAGGGCGCGCGGGTACTCGTCGACGATCACGTTGAACAGGGACCCGGACAGGTACATGGACGTGACCCCGTGCGCGGCGACGAGCCGCGCGATCACCACCGGGTCGGGGCGCCGCCCCGGATGCAGGACGCACGTCCCGCCGCCCAGCAGCGGCCCCCACAGCACCAGCGCGAACGCGTCCCACGACACGGGCGCGCACTGGAGCCACACCGCGCCCGGCCCGAAGGAGGCGAAGTCCTGGCCGGTCAGCGTCTCGGTGACGGTGCGGTGCGGGGGCCACGATGCCCTTCGGCCGCCCCGGTCGACCCGGAGGTGAACATCACGCAGGCCACGTCGTCCGGCGCCCACCCGCACCCGCGCCGCGCGCCGGCGGCCGGGCGTGCGCGGCGTCCTCGACGTGCACCACCGGCGCTTCCCCGGACCGGGACG
>RBWT01000397.1 GCA_004010275.1 Streptomyces huasconensis | reverse complement strand
GCGGACTCCCCTTCGTCATCGCCCTCAACGGCTTCGACGGCCACCAGCCGTACACACCCGACGAGGTCCGCGAGGCCCTTCAGATCGGCCCGGACACGCCGATCATCACGACGGACGCGCGGCACCGCGCGGACGCGAAGAGCGCGCTGATCACGCTGGTCGAGCACGCGCTGATGGCGCGGCTCCGTTAGCGGTCCGTCGTTTCTTGCCGGTACGCGGATGAGGGCCCGCACGCTGACGGCGTGCGGGCCCCTGTCGGTTCCCGTGGTGCTCAGGTGCGGCGGTGTTCAGGCGTGGCGGTAGTGGTCGAACTGCGTGATGCCCTGGTAGCCGTAGCTCTCGGGGTGCAGCTCGTGCAGGGCCACGCCGCCGCGGGCGAGCGGGCCGAGGAGGCCGGAGAGGAAGGCGTGGGCCTCGGTGATGAAGGCGGCCTTCTCCGCCGCGCTGTTGGTGCCCGCGGTGATGCTGACCTCCAGGTGCGCGTCGCGGGCGGCGCCGGTCAGGGGCTTGCCGCCGACGTAGTACCGGTCGGCGGGAACGAGGTCGAGGTGCACGATGGTGCGGGCGCCGGACTTGCCGAGGGCCGAGACGGCCAGGTCGGTCAGGCCCTCGGCGAGGGTCCGCCGGACGTCCGCGGGCAGGTCGGGGCCGGTGATGGTGGCTCGGATGTGGGGCATGGCTTACTCCGCTGTGCGTTCGGATCTTCCGGCCCAGAGCTTCGCGCCGACCGGCACCCTGAAGCCAACGCATGTCCTTCACCCCGCCATGAGGCCGCCGCATGTCCGTGAATCTTCCGCAGCTCAGAGCGTTCCTCGCGGTCGTCGACACGGGCGGTTTCAGCGCGGCCGCCGATGAGCTGGGCATGAGCCAGTCCGCCGTGTCGCATGCCGTGGCCTCGCTCGAACGCGAGCTGGCCGGGCCGCTGCTGATCCGCTCGAATCCGGCGCGCGCGACCGTGCTGGGCGAGCGTGTCCTGCCGTACGCCCGTACCGCCCTGTCGGCGGTGCGGTCCCTGGAGGCCGTGGCGGCCGATGCCACCGGGGCGCTCACCGGCACCGTGCGGCTCGCGGCGACCCCGACGGTGTGCCGGGGGCTGGTGCCCCGCCTGCTGCGCACTGGCGTGCGGGGCAGCCGAGGGTCACCGTGCGGGTCTTCGAGGGCGACAGCGCCGAGGTCGCGGAGTGGCTGGAGAACGGCACGGCCGACGCCGGCATCCTGATCGACCCGCCGCCCGGGCCCGGCGTCCAGCTCGCCCTGGACGGTTATCGCGCGCTGCTGCCCCGCGATCATCCGCTGGCGGGCGAGGCGGTCGTCGACGTACGGGACCTGGTGGACGACCCCTACCTTGTCTCGCCGGGCGGCTGCGAGGCCCGCGTGCGGGAGTTGCACCGGCTCGCGGGGCTTCGGATCACTCCCGCGCACCGGGTGCGGGATCTGGCCACGCTGATCAGCATGGTGCAGGCGGGGATGGGTGTGACCGTCCTGTCCGAGGTGTCGCGTCCGCTGGTGCCGTCCGACCTCGTTCTGCTGCCGGTGGTGCCTCGGGCTGCGCGCCGCCTCGTCCTTAGCGGACCGCGGGGCCGGGGGTGGCATCCGGCGGTGCGGGGGTTGGCGGAGGCCGCCGTGGGGGTTTGAGGGGCGGGGGGTCTGGTCTTGGCCTCGGGTGCGGGTTGGGTGTGGCTGGGCGCGCAGTTCCTCGCGTCCCTTCCGGGGGCTTGCGTAAGGCCCCGTACTCCTCGTGGAGTGCGGGGCCTTGTGTCGCGGGGGTGTCAGCCCTGCCAGCTGTGGGGGGCGCGGAAGCCGGGGGTGCGTTCCAGGCGGCGCCAGCCGGCCTTCTCGCGGCCGCGGTGGGACGGGGCTGCGGCGGGGCGGGCTGCGGCGCGGGCCAGCAGGATCGCGGTGATGGCCGCGACTTCCTCGGGCTCGGCGTGGCCCTTCTCGACGCGGATGTCGGGGGGTGTCATCTGCAGCGTTCTCCTTGTGGGCTACTGCGGGGGGTTGCCGTGCTTGCGCGAGGGCAGGTCGGCGTGCTTGTTGGCGAGCATCGCGAGGGACTTGATGAGCACCTCGCGGGTCTCGGCGGGGTCGATGACGTCGTCCACCAGACCGCGTTCGGCGGCGTAGTACGGATGCATCAGTTCGGCCTTGTACTCCTTGACCATGCGGGTGCGCATGGCCTCCGGGTCCTCGGCCGCGGCGATCTGCCGGCGGAAGATCACGTTGGCGGCGCCCTCGGCACCCATCACCGCGATCTCGTTCGTCGGCCAGGCGTACGTCAG
>RBWT01000396.1 GCA_004010275.1 Streptomyces huasconensis | reverse complement strand
TAGAGGCCCTGGTTGATCACGCCTGCGTCGGTGCCGCGCTTGTACTCGACGATCACCGGTGACCCGTTCTCGTCTAGACCCAACGAATCGATCCGCCCGCCGTCGACACAATCGATGACGTACTCGCTCGCCAGGAAGGTGACGCCCAGCATCGTCTCCATGTGCGCCTCGACGAGGTCCTGCACATCGGCCTCGACCACAGCAAGACGCGGCGTAACCTCGCTCACGCCGCTATTTGTCGTGTGAAACAGCTTCAGACCCGACACCTTCCCCTCCTCGGCTCGGAGATCACCAACGCCGATATGGGGCAGGATTGTTTCCGCGAGGGGCTTCTGAGGCGTGAAGATAGTGTGAGACCCTGCGTACGGCCTGGCTGGAGGCAACTCGCGTCCCCCAGTCACCAGGGATCTACGATCCCCCCATGTGTCCCCCGCACTCCGGGGGATAGCGCTGGGAAGCTGCGTTTTCGCAGGTCAGCCCCTGTAGCTCAGTGGATAGAGCACGTGCCTTCTAAGCGCCTGCTCTGTTATCCCTGCTGTGGAGTCATTCCTTGGGAGGCGGTTCAGGGCATCAAAAAGCACCGCCCTCCGGGCACCATGGACCCGCGTTCCGAGAGAGTGCGCACCCTATGTACTGTCTCCGGACCACGGGCAGCCACAGCGCCTGCCGAAGGCGAAGGCTGCAGAGGCGTCCAGCCGGGACGGCAGGCGGGCCCAGCCGCGGACGCTGGCGGACCTCAAACCGATCCAGCTCCAGCGCGCCCGTATACGGGCCGAGCACGTCCGTGAGGCGGTCACCGGGTTCCGTGAAGGCCACCCGCCAAGGCCCGGCCGGGCCGCGAGCCGACCCGCACGACGCTGATGCAGCGCCGCAGGATTGAGGTCCAGGAGCTGGCCGGCCTCGACCCGCTGGAGGCCGAACTGCTCGGGTGCAGTGCATGAGCGAGCGCACGCTGATCCGTCTGTCGGCGCCGCACGTCGACGAGCTGGTGTTGGTCTGCGCGGACGGCCGCTGGACACGCCGCCGAACTGGCCGTCGTTTTGCCGGAGATTCGGGAGGAGATCATGGCCGTTCGCCAGGAGCGGGCGCGGCGATCGCGGATGTCCACGCGGGGCAAGCACCGCCTGCTGCACCAGTACATGGCCGAGCGTTCCCCGATTTCCCAACGGAGGACGTCCCCAGCTGCGACACTCTGGCCCCGGGTCTGGCGGGAGTGGTTCGGGCCGGGCGGCGCCCGCCAGCGCTATCTGGGGACGGCGGAGATGCTGGACGACATCGGGCCCCGGGTCGGGGTGCACCGCCCGGGTCAAGTGGTCGCGCTGGACTCGACGCCTCTGCCGGTCAAGCTCCGCGAGAGCGTCTTCGGCGAGCCGGTCTCGGTCATGCTCACGCCGGCCCTGGACGTCTACACGCATTCGTGCTGCGCGTCCCGCCCGACGATAGTCTCGGACACCTCGGTGGACATCGTGATGCTGCCGCGGGACGTGATGATGCCGCTGCCCATGTGGGATCCGACGCCCGAGCTCTACTACAAGCTCCTGCGCAAGCACCACGTGATGATTCACCCCCGGCGCGGGGTGAAGATCCTCGGCCTCTACTACTACGACCCCGTGCTGGACGAGCATCGGGTGAGGGCGACGAACGCGGGCTGGTAGAAGGTGGCCGCCATCGCGAGTCCGGCCAGCGCCCAACCGCCGATGAGGGCCGGGACGTTCGGGGCCGCAGCCAGGATCAGCAGGCTGACCACGCCGAGCACCGAGCCGACGGTCACGACGGTGCGCGGCCGCGCCGGTCGAGGATGCGCCCGGTACGGATCCCGGCGAAGGCGGAGACGACGAGGCCGAGGGAGAACGCCGCGGTGGTCGCTCCGGCCGGCCAGCCGGTGGCTGCAGTGCTCTGGGGTTGAGGACGGGGAAGGCGTAGTAGACGATGCCCCAGCTCACGATCTGCGTGGCGCAGAGGGCGGGCAGGGCAGCGCGGGGCCGCGACCGGTCCCCTGTTCCGGTCGGGGCCTCGTCACCTCGGGTGCTGAGGCCGGTCAGGAGTCGCAGCAGCCGCCCACCGGGGTTTGCTCGGCAGCCGTGCCGACTGCCGCGGGGGCGCCGAGTCGGACGAGCTGGGGCGTGGGCGCGCAGCAGCCGCCGTCTTCGGCCTCCTTGGTGTCGGGCGCGTCGAACAGGCCGGCGCCGCCGCAGACTCCGGTTTCGGGCAGGGTGAGTTCGACGCGGTCGGCGGAGGCGAGGTCGCCGGCGATCGCTGCGGCGACCGAGCGGACCTGCTCGTAACCGGTCATCGCGAGGAAGGTCGGGGCGC
>RBWT01000395.1 GCA_004010275.1 Streptomyces huasconensis | reverse complement strand
CACCTCGATGCCGGCCGTCGACGGATCGGCGATCAGCGCAGCGGCGAGTGCGCGGCCCGATCGGGTCGGTCGGATGGGTCGGCCCGGTCGGATCGGTCAGGTTGGGATGAGCGATCGGCCTGGTCGGGTCGGTCGACTTGGTCGGGTCGGTCGGGTCGGTCACACCGGGAACCTAGCGGACGGCCTCCAGTACCTCCGCCGCGCCGAGGATGTCGGCGATCTCGTTGAGGGCGTCACCGGACACCAGGCCGAGCAGGTCCTTCTCCGGTACGCCGAGGTCGGCGAGGATCTTCCGGTCCCCGAGCGGCCCGCGGGCACCGCGCCACCGAGCCCGGCGGGCGCGGCCACTCCTGCCCCTCCTGCCCCTCCTTCTCCGTCTCCTTCTCCATCTCCTTCTTCGGCGGAGCCCTCCGGCTCTCCGTCCTCCGTACCGTCGAGATCGAGGGCGTCGAGGTCCGCGACCGTGTCGTCGGCGCCCGGGTCGCGGCCGAGCATCTCGTCGGTGAGCAGGATCTCCCCGTACGAGCTGCGGGAGGCCGCGGCCGCGTCCGAGACGTAGATACGGGGGTCCTCCTCGCCGTCCACACGGACGACGCCGAACCACGCGTCGTCCTGTTCGATGAAGACGAGCACTGTGTCGTCGTCGTAGTCGGCCGTGGCTTCACGGGCCAGATCGGCCAGATCCGCCAGGGTCTCCACGTCGTCGAGGTCCGTGTCGCTCGCTTCCCACCCGTCTTCGGTGCGCGCGAGCAGTGCGGCGAAGTACACCGTGACTCTCCCACTGGTCATAGGCAGTGCCGGTTGGCGGTTTGGGGTCCCCCCGGCGAGGTCGGGGGGCGGGGAGCTGTGCCGAGCCCCGCCCATTCGGAATCGTGGCAGAAACAGCGCCGTCAGGAGAGGTCTTCGGGCCGCTGTGTTCCGCGTCGCGTTCATCCCGGGCCCCGTCGCGCTCGTCCGGGCCCCCGCCGGGCCCCCGCCGGGCCCGCCGCACGCGGGGACGGTCACCAGCGGAACGTACGCATACGCATCTGCTGGCGCATCCGTGCCGCCCGGGCGCGGCGCGGTTTCACGCGGTCGCGCAGCTCGATGGCCTCGGCGCGTTCCCGCAGGAACTGGGCGCGGCGCCTGCGGCGCTCGGCGTCGGTCTCGTCTGCCGGTTCCGGTTTGCGTTCCGCCATGGGCCACACCACCTCGGTTCGTACGTCCCCACCTTCCCCCCGTCGGCGGTGTTGATGCCAGCGAGGGGCAGGGGGCCGGCCCGGTTACTGTTGATGCCATGCGGATCCACGTCGTCGACCACCCGCTGGTGGCGCACAAACTCACCACGCTGCGCGACAAGCGCACCGACTCCCCGACCTTCCGGCGCCTCGCCGACGAGCTGGTCACCCTGCTCGCGTACGAGGCCACCCGGGACGTGCGCACCGAGCAGGTCGACATCGAGACCCCGGTGACCCGGACGACCGGTGTGAAGCTGTCGAGCCCGAAGCCGCTGGTGGTGCCGATCCTGCGGGCCGGTCTCGGCATGCTCGACGGCATGGTCCGGCTGCTGCCGACCGCCGAGGTCGGCTTCCTCGGCATGATCCGCAACGAGGAGACCCTGGAGGCCTCCACGTACGCGACGCGCATGCCGGAAGACCTCTCGGGACGCCAGGTGTACGTCCTGGACCCGATGCTCGCCACGGGCGGCACGCTTGTCGCGGCCATCCAGGAGCTGATCAAGCGGGGCGCCGACGACGTGACCGCCGTGGTGCTGCTCGCCGCGCCCGAGGGCGTCGAGGTCATGGAGCGCGAGCTGGCGGGCACGCCGGTGACGGTCGTGACGGCTTCGGTCGACGAGCGGCTCAACGAGCAGGGCTACATCGTGCCGGGGCTCGGCGACGCGGGGGATCGGATGTACGGCACGGCGGAGTAGTCGCGGGCCGCGGTTCTCCGCGGTTCTGTTTGTTCTCTGCGGTTCTCCGCCTCTGCGGTTCTCCGCCTCTGCGGTTATCCGCAGTTCTCTGCGGTTCAGCAGTTCTTCTCGGCGGACAGTGTGGGCGTCGGCTTGGGCTTGGCGAGTTCTGCCAAGGCCTTGTCGGCGTCCTCTTTTTTCGCCAGTTCCTTGAACCGTGTGCCGAGGATCAGGTCGACCTCGCCGCCCGTGCGGCCGTCCGTCCTGTGCTCGGTGCCCGCGAGCTGCGTACCGAGGACGGGGAACGCGGTCTCGGCGGCCTTCTTCGCGCCGAGCAGTATCCCGGTGCCCTTGACCTTCTTGTCGTACTGCTTCGTCGCGTTGCCGACCTCGCCGATGGCGAAGCCGCGCTTCTTCAGTTCGTCCGCCGTCTTCTTGGCGAGGCCGCCGCGGGGGGTCGCGTTGAAGACGTTGACGGTGATCTGGGCGGGCTTGGGGAGGGAGCGAAGGT
>RBWT01000394.1 GCA_004010275.1 Streptomyces huasconensis | reverse complement strand
AGGGGCAGCAGCGCAGCAGCCGCAGCAGCCCCAGGGCGGGCGCGGTGCCGGTGCGCAGCAGCCGCCGGTTCCGCAGCAGCGTACGAACGCCATGAACCCGTCGGCCGATGCCGGGGACCAGGGGCGTCGGCCGCAGCTGCCGGCCCGCGGCGGACCGCGCGCCGAGCTGCCCGGGGGCAACCCGCAGCCGCGCGTGCCCAGCTGGAGCGACGAGAACGCGCAGCCGCAGGTCTCGCGTGAGCCCTTCGACGCCCCGCGCGGTCACGAGGAGCACGACTCCACGGGCCAGTTCGCGCAGCCCGCGGCGGCGCCCGACGACCGGCAGGGCCCCGGCTCCACCGCGGAGTTCCCCCGCCCCGACTTCAACGCGCCGTCGCCCGGCACCGCCGCGCCGCAGGACCAGGGCACGGGCCAGTTCGTCCGCTCGGACGTCTTCGGCGCCCAGGGCGACGCGCAGCAGCCCCGTCAGCAGGGCCGACGGGGACGGCAGCAGAACCAGCCGGGTCAGCCTGGCCAGCCGAACCAGCAGCACGGCCAGGCGGGTCAGCAGCACGGCCAGCACGGTCAGCCGGGTCAGCAGCAGGACCAGGCGGGCGGCTCGGCGCAGCAGGGCGGTCGGGACATGCCCGACTACTACCGTCCGCGTCCGCCGGCCCCGCGCCGCGGCCAGGGCGACCCCTACCAGGGCCTCCCCCAGCTGCGCAGCAGCCGCAGCAGACGGGCCAGCTTCCGCAGGTCTCCGCGCAGCAGCCGCAGGCCACCGGACAGCACGCGCTGCCCGCGCAGCCCGCGTCCGCGCAGCCCGACGACCTGCTGCCCGCCGCCGGTCCCGGCGACGGGCGTACGCCGCTGTACGACACGCTGGAGACCAACTGGTTCCAGCAGCAGCAGAACCAGCGGGCGCAGGCCGAGCAGCAGAGCCGCCAGCAGGAGCAGCAGCAGGCGCCCCAGGGCCCCGACCAGCAGCCGTCCGCTGCGTCGCGGCCCCAGCGCCAGGGCACGCCCGCTCCGGCCGACGGCAACGCCAACGGCGCCGCCGCCACCTGGCGGTCCTCGCCCAATGACGAGCTGGGCCGCCAGGCCGAGCGCGTCCGCCAGCCCACCGCGGGCGGCGTCACCACATCCGGACTGCCGCGTCGCGTCCCGAGGGCCAACCTGGTCGCGGGCACGGCTCAGCAGCAGCAGGACAGCAGCACAGGTCCGCAGGTCTCGCGTGCGCCCGATGACGTACGCGGCCGGCTGACGAATCTCCGTCGGGGCATTCAGCAGGGTCGCCAGGCCGGTACCGGCCAGACCGGCAGTTTCCCTCGCCCCACTCACCAGCAGGAGCGTTAGTTGAGTCCGATGAGCCAGGCGGCACAGAATCTGAACTGGTTGATCACCAACTTCGTGGACAACACCCCAGGGGTGTCCCACACGGTCGTGGTCTCCGCCGACGGCCTCCTTCTGGCCATGTCCGAGGGCTTCCCGCGCGATCGAGCCGACCAGCTCGCCGCGGTGGCCTCCGGGCTCACCTCCCTCACCGCCGGGGCCTCCCGGATCTTCGAGGGCGGCACCGTCACGCAGACCGTGGTGGAGATGGAGCGGGGGTTCCTCTTCATCATGTCGGTCTCCGACGGTTCGTCCCTGGCCGTGCTGGCGCACCCCGAGTGCGACATCGGCCTCGTCGGGTACGAGATGGCGCTGCTCGTCGACCGCGCGGGGGCAGTCCTCACCCCGGACCTGCGCGCCGAGTTGCAGGGCAGCCTGCTCCACTGAACCCAGAGTCGGCTCCGCAAGAGCTTCTCGCCCTTCGGCCGCCCCACCGACCGAACGTACTGACCAACCGTCCGGCCGCCACACGCCCCCACCGGCTCTGTCAGACGGCACACGCAGATGACCTGCTGTCCCGCCCGGAGGACCCATGACCCCGCCCACCGCCTCTCACAACCCGTACGGCGATCCCTCGTACGGAATGGAGGGCGACCAGCCGCTGGTGCGTCCCTATGCGATGACCGGCGGCCGGACCCGGCCCCGCTACCAGCTCGCGATAGAGGCGCTGGTGAGCACCACGGCCGACCCGGCCCAGCTGATGGGGCTGCTCCCCGAGCACCAGCGGATCTGCCACCTGTGCCGCGAGGTCAAGTCGGTGGCCGAGGTCTCGGCCCTGCTGTCGATGCCGCTCGGCGTGGCACGGATTCTCGTGGCGGACCTGGCCGAGGCCGGGCTCGTCGCCATCCACCAGCCGGGCGGCGACGAGTCCGCCGGCGGCCAGCCCGACGTGACACTGCTCGAAAGGGTGCTCAGTGGACTTCGCAAGCTCTAACGGCTCGGGCGGCTCGGGCTCCGGCTCGGGCCGTTCCACCACCTCCGCCAAGATCGTGGTGGCGGGCGGCTTCGGCGTGGGCAAGACCACGTTCGTCGGGGCGGTCT
>RBWT01000393.1 GCA_004010275.1 Streptomyces huasconensis | reverse complement strand
GGCGGCGGGACGATCGTGGAGCCGCGGCCGGGTCCGGGTCCGGGGCCGAGCCGGGAGCCGCAGCCGGGGCCGAGGTCGAGCATGAAGCCGCGGGCGGGGCCGGGGCCGAGCCTGGAGCCGCCGCCGGGGGCGGAGCCGTGTCCGGAACCGCAGCTGAGGCTAGAGCGGAGGCGGTGGTGCCTCGCGCGGCCGTGGCCAGCCCCGCGGCCGCCGTCGTGCAGGTCCACAGCCTCGCCGACCCGTCACTCGTGACCGACGTCCCCGGCCTCTGGGCGGGCGCCGACCACTTCGGCCCGCGCGCCAGGGTCGACACCCTGCGCGCGCTGCGCCGCGCCGCCCGCGTATGGCCGCCGCTCGCCCGGCTCCTGGAGCGGCCGCGCCCCGACGTACTGCCCCTGAGCGAGGACGAGACTGTACGACCTGCTGGGCTCGGCGGCCGGGCGGCTCGGCGCGGCCGGGGTGGCCGTGCACTGGCCGCGCGAGCTGACCCGCGGCCTCACCGCGACGGCCGTCGTCCGACCCGCGCCCGGCACCGCCGCCGACAACTTCGACTTCTTCAAGACGGAGGAACTCCTCCAGTTCCGCTGGCAGTTGGCCTTCGGCGACCAGCCGGGCGACCCGCTGACCGACGCCGAGCTGGACCTGCTGCGCGAGGCGCACCGCCCGATGGTCCGCCTCCGCGACCAATGGGTGCTGGTCGACCCCGAACTCGTACGCAAGGCACGCAAGCGCGACCTCGGCCTGCTCGACCCGGTGGACGCCCTCTCCGTCGCGCTCACCGGCACGGCGGAGGTCGACGGCGAGCAGGTGCCCGCCGTACCCGTCGGCGCGCTGGCAAAGCTCCGCGAGCGCGTGACGGACGACCTCGGCACGATCGCCCAGCCGCCCGGCCTCCACGCCACCCTGCGGGACTACCAGCTCCGGGGCCTCGCCTGGCTCGACCGCATGACCTCGCTGGGCCTCGGCGGCTGCCTCGCCGACGACATGGGCCTCGGCAAGACAATCACGCTGATCGCCCTCCATCTCCACCGCGCGCACCCCGCGCCGACGCTCGTGGTCTGCCCGGCGTCGCTGCTCGGCAACTGGCAGCGGGAGATCGAACGCTTCGCGCCGGGCGTTCCGGTGCGCCGCTTCCACGGCGCGGGCCGCACCCTCGCCGGACTGACCGGCGGCTTCGTCCTCACCACGTACGCGACGATGCGTACGAGCGCGCCCGAACTGGCCGCACAGCCCTGGGGGCTGGTCGTCGCGGACGAGGCGCAGCACGTCAAGAACCCGCACGCGGCGACGGCGAAGGCGCTGCGCACCCTCCCCTCCCCGGCCCGCGTGGCCCTCACCGGCACCCCCGTGGAGAACAACCTCTCCGAACTGTGGGCCCTGCTCGACTGGACGACCCCCGGCCTGCTCGGCCCCCTGAAGGCGTTCCGCGCCCGGCACGCGCGCCTGGTGGAGGGCGGCGACCCCGCCGGGACCGGCGCGAACGACGAGGCGCTGGCCCGCCTGTCCCGGCTGGTGCGGCCCTTCCTGCTCCGCCGCAAGAAGTCCGACCCCGGCATCGCCCCGGAACTCCCGCCGAAGACGGAGACCGACCACCCCGTCACGCTCACCCGCGAACAGACCTCGCTGTACGAGGCGGTGGTGCGCGAGACGCTGGCGCGCATCGAGGCGTCGGACGGCATCGCCCGCCGCGGCCTGGTGATGAAGCTGCTCATGGCGCTGAAGCAGATTTGCAACCACCCGGCGCAGTACCTGAAGGACGGCGTGCTCACCACGCGGTCGGGCCGCGCCCGCTCCGGCAAACTGGAGCTGCTCGACGAACTGCTCGACACGATCCTCACGGAGTCGGAGAGCGCGGGCGCCGTCCTGATCTTCACGCAGTACGTGGAGATGGCCCGCCTCCTGGAGACCCACCTGGCGGCGCGCGGCATCCCCACGCAGCTCCTGCACGGCGGGACGCCGGTGGCGCGCCGCGAGGAGATGGTGGACCGCTTCCAGTCGGGCGAGGTCCCCGTCTTCCTGCTGTCGCTGAAGGCGGCGGGCACGGGACTGAACCTCACCCGGGCGGGCCACGTGATCCACTACGACCGCTGGTGGAACCCGGCGGTCGAGGAGCAGGCCACCGACCGCGCGTACCGCATCGGCCAGACCCAGCCCGTCCAGGTGCACCGCCTGATCACGGAGGGCACGGTCGAGGACCGCGTCGCGGAACTTCTCGCGGCGAAGCGGGCGTTGGCGGACGCGGTGCTCGGCGAGGGCGGCGAGTCCGCGCTCACCGAGCTGTCGGACGCGGAGCTGGCGGACCTGGTGGCGCTGAGGAGGACGGTGACGTGAGTGGTGTGGAGGGCGTCGGCGGGTTGAGCGGGGGCGGGACGTGCCGGTGACGGGGGGCGGGTTCCGTGAGGGACGGAGTGAGGGCGGGCTCGATGGCGGGCGGGGC
>RBWT01000392.1 GCA_004010275.1 Streptomyces huasconensis | reverse complement strand
GGCCGCCGCCGCGCTCGCCCCCGCCGACCGCCCCGACCCGCTCCCGCTGTCCTACGCCCAGCGCCGCCAGTGGTTCATCAACCGCCTCGACCCCGACAGCCCCCTCTACAACCATGCCGATCACGCTGCGGCTGCGGGGCCCGCTGGACCGTGCCGCCCTGGAGGCCGCGCTGACCGACGTGGTGAGCGCCACGAGAGCCTGCGCACCGTCTTTCCCGAGCGGGACGGCGAACCCGGCCAGCGCGTCCTCGACCCCGCGTCCCTCGTGGGCACACTGCTGCGCACCACGACGGTGACCGAGGCCGCCTCGGCGAAGCCGTCGCCGAGGCCGCCCGGGAAGGCTTCGACCTGACGGTCCGCCCGCCGCTGCGCGCGACCCTCCTCGCGCTGGGCGAGCGCGACCACGTGCTCGTCCTCGTCCTGCACCACATCGCGGGCGACGCGATGTCGATGCGCCCGCTCGGCGCGGACCTGGCCACCGCCTACGCCGCGCGCCGCGAGGGCGGCGCCCCGCGGTGGGAGCCGCTGCCGGTCCAGTACGCCGACTTCACGCTCTGGCAGCGCGCGGTCCTCGGCGACGAGAGCGACCCGGACAGCGAGCTGGCACGCCAACTCGCCCACTGGAAGCAGGTGCTGGCGGACCTGCCCGAGGAACTGGCGCTGCCCGCCGACCGGCGGCGCCCAGCCACCGGCCCCCAGCGCGGAGCCCGGGCCCCCTTCTCCTGCGACGCCGCCCTGCACCGGCGGCTCCTCGAACTGGCCCGCGCCACCGGCACCAGCCTGTTCATGGTCGTCCAGGCGGCGTTCGCGACCGTGCTCGGGAAGACCGGCGCCGGCGACGACATCCCGATCGGCACCCCCATCACCGGACGGTCCGACGAGGCCCTGGACGACCTGATCGGCTTCTTCCTCAACACCTTGGTGCTGCGCACCGACACCTCGGGCGACCCCACCTTCCGCGAACTGCTCGCCCGGGTCAGGGACACCGACCTCGCCGCGTACGACCACCAGGAACTGCCGTTCGAGCGGCTGGTGGAGGAGCTGAACCCGTCGCGCTCACTCGCGCGGCACCCGCTCTTCCAGGTGGCCCTGACCGTACAGAGCGCCGGCGCGGCGCCGAGCTGACGCTGCCTGACCTCACGGTCGAGGCGGTGGCGAACGAAACCCTGTGGGCGCGCTTCGACCTCTCCCTGGCCCTGGGCGAACGCCGCGACGCGCAGGGCGCGCCCGCCGGACTCGACGGCGTCGCCGAGTACTCCGCCGAACTCTTCGACGCCTCGACGGTCGAGTCGCTGCTCCGACGCCTGGAGCGGGTGCTCGTCGCGGTGACGGACGACCCGGGCATCCGGCTCGGCGCCCTCGACGTCCTCGACCCGGCCGAGCGGCACGAGCTGCTGGTGACCCGCAACGACACCGCCCACCCGGTGCCGCGGACACCGGTGCATCGGCTCGTCGAGGCGCAGGCCCGACGAACCCCGCACGCCGAGGCGGTGACGGACGGACAGATCACGCTCACTTACGCGGAGTTGATGGAGCGGGTGAACGGCGTGGCGTGCATGCTCGCCGAGGCGGGCGCTGGCCCCGAGGCGGTGGTGGCACTCGCCGTGCCGCGGACCGTCGACGCGGTCGTGGCGATGCTCGCGGTCGCCAGGACCGGAGCCGCGTTCCTGCCGGTGGACGTCGACTTCCCCGCGGAGCGGGTGCGTTTCGTGCTCCAGGACGCCACCCCCGTACTGGTGCTCGCGACGCGCGAGACGGCCGCGGAACTGCCCGCAGAGCCGGCCGTCCCCACGGTCCTGATCGAGGACGCCCGGCCGCGCCCCGACTGGACGGCCACGGCCCCTGCCCTCCCGCAGAGCGCCGCGTACATCCTCTACACCTCGGGCTCCACCGGCCGCCCCAAGGGCGTCGTGATCCCGCACGCCGCGCTGAGCAACTTCCTCGCCTCGATGGGCGCGTTGGCGCCGCTGGCCCCGCGCGACCGCTGGCTGGCCGTGACCACCTTCGGCTTCGACATCAGTCTGCTGGAGGTCTTCCTGCCGCTGCTCTCGGGAGCGACCGTACTGATCGCCGGACGCGACATCGTCCGCGACCCCTCGGAACTGGCCGGGCTGCTGCGCACCGCCGGTGTCACGGTGATGCAGGCGACGCCGAGCCTGTGGCGGACGCTGCTCGACGCCGCCCCGGACGCCGCCGACGGACTGCGCGTGCTGGTCGCCGCGAGGCCCTGGACGACACCCTCGCCGCCCGCCTCACGGACAGGGCGCTGTCCGTACGGAACATGTACGGCCCGACGGAGACCACCGTCTGGTCCACCTCCGCTCCCGTGGTGCCCGGTGAACCCGTGGTGGTGGGTGGTCCGTTGTGGAACACACGGGTGTATGTGCTGGGTGGTGGGTTGGGTGTGGTGCCGTTTGGTGTGGTGGGTGAGTTGTATGTGGGTGGT
>RBWT01000391.1 GCA_004010275.1 Streptomyces huasconensis | reverse complement strand
CACGCGGCGGCGCGTCGGCGACGCGTCAGGCGGCGAGCAGTTCGTCCGTCGACGTGGCGGTGACGCCCACGCGCTCGGCGGAACGCCTCGCGGCCCACTTGCAGGGTGTACGCCACGTCCCGGAGCGCGAGCCGATCCGGCTCGGCCGCGAGCAGGTGGGCGGCGAGTACGGCGGCCTTCTCGCGGAGCTGGTCCCCGTTCTTGGCGGAGAGCGGTACGACCATCCGGCGCTCGGGCGTGGGCAGGGCCGCGGGGCGGGTGTCCACGTGTTCCTCGATGACGATGTGCGCGTTGGTGCCGCTGTACCCGAAGGAGCTGACGCCGGCGACGCGGGGCTGATCGGCCTCGCGGTCCCAGTCGGCCAGTTCGCGGCTGACGTAGACGGGGCTCTCGTCGAAGTCGGCATGCTTGTTCTCGGTGCGGAAGTTCGCCGCGGGGGGCAGTTTGCCGTGCCGCATGCACAGCAGCACCTTGATGGCGCCGAGGACACCGGCGGCGCCCATGGTGTGCCCGATGTTGGCCTTCACCGAGCCGACGGCGCAGAATCGCCTGCGGTCGGTGAACTCCGCGAACGCCTCGGTGAGGCCGTGCACCTCGATCGGGTCGCCGAGGCTGGTGCCGGTGCCGTGCGCCTCCACGTAGCGCAGGCGGGCCATGTCGACGCCGCTGCGGCGGTAGACGTCGCACAACAGCGCGCTCTGGGCGGCGGAGCTGGGCGAGGTGATGCCGGAGGTGCGGCCGTCCTGGTTGGTGGCGCTGCCCCGGATGACGCCGAGGACCCGGTCGTTGTCGCGCACCGCGTCGGAGAGGCGCTTGAGGACGAGTGTGCCGACGCCCTCACCGACGAGCATGCCGTCCGCGTCGGCGTCGAAGGGGCGGCAGGCCCGGCCCGGCGAGACGGTGCCGAGGGCCTCCATGGTGACGAAGGTCCCGGGGTGGTTCGCGACGTACACGCCCGCGGCGAGCGCGAGGTCGGATTCGCCGTCGAGGAGCAGCCTGCGGGCGATGTCGACGGCGACGAGCGAGGACGAGCAGGCGGTGTCGACCGTCATCGCGGGGCCGCTGAGGTCGAGCTGGTAGGCGAGGCGGGCCGCCATGATGCTGGTGTCGGCGCCCATCAGGGCGTGCGCGGAGTACTCCGATTGGGGCGCGAGGCCGGTGCTGCCGACGATGGTGGCGACCGCGCGGCCGCGCAGCGCGGAGGCGTCCTGGGCGGCGTCCTCCAGCGCGGTGTAGCAGGATTCGAGCAGCACGCGCTGGGCGGCGTCCATCGCGGCGGCCTCGCGCGGGGCGATGCGGAAGAACGCCGGGTCGAAGCGGTCGCTGTCGGCCATCCGTCCGTAGCGCGGGGCGGCGACGTCCGGGAAGTGCTCCTCGAGCAGGGCGAGCGCCACGGGGTCATCGACCTCGGTGGTGCGGTCCTCGCCCGAGGCGATCACCTGCCAGAGTTCGTCGGTGTTGTTCGCGCCCGCGGTGCGGCAGTGCATGCCGATCACCGCGACGGCCTCCGGCGGGGTGGCGGGGGCGAGCCGGTCCGACACGCGTGCGGCGAGCGTCGAGGTCACCGGCTTCGCTGACCGCGCTGGTCGGGAGCGTGGTGCCGAACCGGGAGTTGATCTCCTCGGTGAGTGCCACGGCCGCGGCGAGGTCCAGGCCCAGCTGATCGAAGGGCGTACCGGAGACGCGCTCGGGGGTGACATCGAGGACACGGGCCGCGAGTTCCGACAGCGCCTGCTTGACGTGGGGCGACATTGACTTCGTATCTCCTTCAGCTCCGCGGGGCGCGCGGCGGCGCGGTGGTCTCGGCCAGGTGTGCCCGGTTGGTCCGCAGGCGGTCCTCCGTGCTGCCGGAGGCCGCCTTGCGCAGGTGGAAGAGGCGGCGTGCGATCCAGCCGCGCCGCAGCGGCTCCGCCAGGTCGGGGTCGGGGGTGTTCGCCGCGGAGTCGTCGGGGTGCGTCTCCTCGACCACGAAGCGGTTGTGCGCGAAGACCTCGGCCCAGGTGGCGGCGGTGGGGACGCTGATCCCGGCGCCGGGGTCGACGAGGTCGCCGCTGAGCGTGCACAGGTAGTCGGCCAGGAGGAGCCGGCCGCCGTCCACGACGGCCGCGTCGAGCCGGGCGAGGAGCGCCTGCTTGTCCTGCACGCGGTAGCCGGCGTCGATGCCGTACGCCAGGTCGTACTGGCCGGGGAAGGGGTCCAGCGGCCCACTCCGGTGGAACAGCCCGACCCGCCGTCGAGACCGCGCCGGCCGAGGTCCCGCTGGGCCCGGTCGGCGAGCTCCTTGTCGCAGGTCACGCCGTGCACGATGAGTGCGGGGTGCGCGACGGCGAGCCCGACGAGCGGACGACCTCCCGGCAGCCGAAGTCGAGCACGGCGCCGAGGTCTTCCAGACCGGCGGAGGCGAGGAGGGGGTGGTCGGTGAGGGGGGTCGGGACGGGGCCCGGCCCGG
>RBWT01000390.1 GCA_004010275.1 Streptomyces huasconensis | reverse complement strand
GCGCGCGCAGGCGCGCAGGGTGGCGGAGAGGAACCAGGCGGCGAGGCGTCCCGGCGCGACGGGCGCGACGACGTCGTCGTGCAGGGCGGCTGGAAGACGGGGTCCTCGCCGTGGCGGAAGACGGTGGCACCGCGGCCGCCCTGCTTGACGACGAGGGTGGCGGGTTCGGGCAGCGCGGCGAGCAGGGCGTCGGGGCCGCCGGTCACGCCCCAGGCGGCCGCGGCCTCGTCCTCGCCGACGAAGACGAGGTCGGCGCCGCGCGCGAGGTGCAGCAGAACGTCGGGGCCGGCGGCGTCCTGCCAGAGGGCGGGGCGGTGGTTGACGTCGAAGGAGATCAGGGGGCCGCGGGCGGCACGGTCCGGGCGCCGGGTGCAGGAGGTGGCGTACGAGGTCGCGGAAGTCCGGCGGAGAGGGCGGGGGTGATGCCCGACAGGTGCAGGACGCGGCCCGAGCCGAGCGCGTCCTCGTCGACGGAGCCGCGCGCCATGGCGGAGGCGGCGGAGCCGGCGCGGTAGTAGACGACCTCGTGGGCGTCGGTGTCGCGGTCGTCGGCGGTGCGGAAGTAGATGCCGGTGGGGCGGTGCGGGTCGCGTCCGACGGCGGAGGTGTCGACGCCGTAGCGGCCGATCGTCTCGACGAGGTGGTCGCCGAAGCCGTCGGCGCCGACGCGGCTGACCCAGCGGGTGGTGTGCCCGGCGGCGGCGAGGGCGCACAGGACGTTCGACTCGGCGCCGCCGATGCCGCGGTCGAAGGAGGACACGTCGGCGAGGCGGCCGGGGTGCGCGGGGCGGAACGTGACCATGGACTCGCCGAGGGCCACGACGTCCACTGCCGCCTGCCCGGCGGCCTCCGGGACGGCCCCTGTGGCCGCCTCCGTGGCTGTCTGTGCGGCTGCCTCCGTGGCTGCCTGTCCGGTCACGATCTCCAGCCCCTCAACCGTCTCTCCGAATCCGTTGACCCGGGGTTGGCTCGGATGTTAGACAGCTGTCAGCGACATACGCAATGACTGTTGCAGATGCTGCAACGCACCTCTGGAGGAGGCGCCCATGGCCGCCGACAACCCCGCCGCCAACGCCGCAGAGCAGCCCGAGGAGGCGCTGGGCGTGCCGGACGCGCAGGCCGCGCCGGACGCGCAGGCCGCGCCGGACGCGCAGGCCGCGCCGGACGCGCTGGCCGCGCTCGCGGACGAGCGGATCGACCACCGCTTCAAGGGCCTCCCCCCGGACGCCGACGGCCTGACGGTCGGCCAGCTCGCGGCCCAGCGCAGGAACCTCTTCACCGGCGGCTTCACCACCCCCGTCCTCGCGCTCGGCGCCGAGCGCCTGGAGCACAACCTCGCGCTGATGGAGACGTATGCCGAGCGGCATGGCCTGGCCTTCGCGCCGCACGGCAAGACGTCGATGGCGCCGCAGCTCTTCGCCCGGCAGGTGGAGCGCGGGGCGTGGGGCATCACGCTGGCGGTGCCCCACCAGGTGCGCGTGGCACGGGCGTTCGGCACCTCGCGGATCTTCCTGGCGAACGAACTGGTCGACGCGGCGGCGCTGCGCATGGTCGCCGCCGAGCTGGACGCCGACCCGTCCTTCCGCTTCATCTGTTACGTCGACTCCGTACGCGGCGTCGAGCTGATGCACGCGGCGCTCAGCGAGGCGGGCGCGAGCCGTCCCGTCGACGTCGTGCTGGAGCTGGCCGCCGGGGACGAGGCGCGGACCGGGGTGCGGACCGAGGCCGAGTGCTTCGAGATCGCCAACGCCGTCGCGGGCGCGGACACGCTGCGGCTGGTGGGCGTCGCCGGGTACGAGGGCGAGGTCCCCCAGGCCACCACGGAGAAGGTCACGGCGTGGCTGCGGCGGCTGACCGCACTCGCCGTCGAACTCGACAAGGCGGGGCGGTTCGCGGACCTGCCGGAGGTCGTGGTCAGCGCGGGCGGCAGCGCGTGGTTCGACGCGGTGGCGTCGGTCTTCGCGGAGCTGCCCGAACTCTCCGTGCCCGTACTGAAGTTGCTGCGCTCGGGTGCGTACGTCTCCCATGACGACGGTCACTACCGGAACCTCACGCCCTTCAACCGCGTCCCGCAGGAGGGTGCGCTCGAACCGGCGTTCCGGCTTTGGGCGCAGGTGGTGTCGCGGCCGTCCGATGCGCAGGCGTTCACCAACGCGGGGAAGCGGGACGCGGCGTACGACCTGCACCTGCCCGAGGCGCAGGTCGTACGGCGCGACGGGGTGGAGCGGCCCGCGACCGGGATCACGGTGACGGGGCTGTCCGATCAGCACGGGTGGCTGCGGACGGAGCCGGAGGCGGAGCTGGCGGTGGGGGACTGGCTGGGGATGGGGCTTTCGCATCCGTGCACGGTGTTCGACAAGTGGCAGCTGATTCCGCTGGTGGAGGCGGACGGAACGGTGACGGAGTACGTCCGTACGTTCTTCTGAACCCGGGGGACGGCTGAACCGGGGGGGGACGACGGCTCCCGGCGGCCATCCCCTAACCCGCCGCTCCGCGCCGGAAACCTATCCCCTAACCCGCCGCTCCGCGCCGGAAACCT
>RBWT01000389.1 GCA_004010275.1 Streptomyces huasconensis | reverse complement strand
CCGGCGCCAGCAACGGAGCGATCAACGCCCACGACTCATCCGTCAGTTCATGTCGACGCACCACGAACAGAGCAACGAGCGATCGACTTTCCAGACACGACCTAGGGCGTACGAAAGTCTGGCGGACCGGGATTGGGACGCCGTGGTCGAGGTGTCGTGGCAGCCGGGTTTCGTCCGCAGGGCGCTCGCGGCGCTCGGCAAGCGGGCGGGCCACTGGTCGTACGTGTCGTCGGTCAGCGCGTACGCCTCGCATGCGCAGCCACACGCTGACGAGTCGGCCGAACTGCTTCCGGCAGCCGAGCAGGACGAGGTCGGCCACGAGGAGTTCGGGGAGGCCAAGGTGGCCTGCGAGGAGGCTGCAACGGCCGCGGTGGGCGACCGGCTCCTCGTCGCGCGAGCGGGGCTGATCGGCGGTCCCGGTGATCACAGTGGGCGCTCCAGCTACTGGGTCGCCCGCGCGCCGCGAGCCGCTGGCACCGCTTTTGGTGCCGGCTTCCCCAGGAAATCCGACGCAGGTGGTCGATGCGCGAGACCTCGCGGCATGGCTGCTCAGTTGTGCGGAGAAGGGGACGACTGGAACCTACAACGCTGTCGGCCCGATTGTTCCTTTCGGGGAATGGGTTGCGCTGTCGCGGCAGGTTGGCGGGCATACCGGCCCTGTGATGGAGGCCGACGATGCCTGGCTGCTCGGAGAGAACGTGGTCCAGGCCATGGGCCCGGAGTCGCTCGCGCTGTGGGTGGCCGACCCGAACTGGATTGGCTTCAGCGCCCGCAACGGCGCTGCGGCAAGCGCGGCGGGTCTGCGACACCGGCCGCGGGCGGAGATGCTGGCGGACACCCTGCGTTGGGAACGGGAGCAGGGTCTGGACCGGCCCCGCCGGGCCGGCCTCAGCAGCGAGCGCGAGCGCCAACTTCTGCAAAGACTCGGGTAATTGGGGCCACGGGGGCAGGCGTACAGCTTGAACGGAGTGGTCGAGGCTACCGTGCTCCCAACGGTGGTCGCGGCCTGCTTCTGCCGACGCTTGCGCCAACGGTTGCCGGCGGGTCCGTACCGTGTCGGAGACAGGGGTGTGGAGGAGCTGGCATCACTCCCCCCCCCTCGCGACCTTGCAGGTCCGCACCGCCGCTTCGAGCTCGTTCCCGTCATCAAAGCGGCGCCCGGCTCTCGCGGCAAAGCCGCCAACCGCCTCTTGGTCACCCATGCCCGTGGAGCCTGAAATCGATGTGGTGGGCCGCGAGGCGGCGGGCTTCGGCCGTGACATCCGTGTTGATCTGGCCCATGGACCTGTCGCTGTACTCAAGCATGTCGTACTCATCGTCGAGTTCGGCGAGCCGCTCGACCAGAGGTAGCTCGTGTCCATAGCGCTGGTGAATCCGGAAAGCGAACTCTTTAGGCGTGAGCTGACCGGCGAGCATGTAGCGTGCGAGGGCTCGAGCGACGGCTTCTTGGCCGGCCTCGCTGTCGACCTGGTAGAGGGTGAGGCCGAGTTCGGCGAGTGCTACGGGAAGCAAATCGTGGACGTCGTAGTCTGCTTCGGCGCGCGTGCAGGCGGCGAGCATTCGAAGGCCGGGGGTGTCGAGTCCGGCGACGAGCGCGCCACAGGCGGCGTCGACGACCTCGATCGCGCGGACTTCGCCCATGCTCCAGAGGGTGGCATGGTCCTGTAGAGCGAGTGCTGCTGCTTCGATCGACGTCACCCGGTCATGGTCACCTTCGTGGTGCGTCCCGGTCGAGCGAGTTTTATCGAAGCATTGCGGTCTGCTCGTCTGTCCGCAGGCCCCGGCGAGACGGGGAGTCCGCAGGCCCCGGTGAGATGGGGAGTAGACCTCCGTGTGCCAGTTGGATGACGTCACCTCCCGGGGAGGGGGGGGACACCAGGTCGGCGTGGGAGGCGGTCTACCCGGAGGCGCCGCCCTCCCCTACGCCAGGCCGTCGGCAGCAGTACGGTCGCCCTGGGCCACAGCGGCCTCCGCCAGAGCGCTCATCATGGCGCGGCCCAGGCCGCGGCGACGGTGTGCCGCGTCCGTCTCGACGCGATCGGCGATCGCATCGGTTCCGGCCACGGCGATGGTGCCGCGCGCCGCCACCTCTCCGGAGGAGTCATGGAGGGAGACGACCGTGACTGGTCCCTCCGTGCGGATCTCGCGCTCGTACGGCGCGGCGGGCAGCGTGCTGAGGGTGCTCGGTCAGATCGGTCGTCATGAACCACTCGGACCGGCGGAGCAACAGCAGTCCGGCGGCACCGACGATGGCTTCGACGGTGCCTGGGCGCAGCGTGGGTACCGGGAGCCAGGTGGCCTGCCTCTCGACGGCGACGGCTGCCGCCAACCGGGCCAAGGACTCGGGCTCCTCGTCCGCACGCAGCGCGCGAAACCTCGACCGCGCGGCCTGGTTGGTCACACTTGGACCGCAGGCCGTCCTCAGCGGACCCGACCGGCTCGGCCTCGGGCAGGGAGCGAGCCGCGGTCCAGCCGGTGGAGGGGCAGATGGCCATCCCCGTCGTTCACCGCCGCCGCGAGGCAGTGCCCCCTGCCGATCTCAGTCATCGTC
>RBWT01000388.1 GCA_004010275.1 Streptomyces huasconensis | reverse complement strand
GGCGGCGGGCTGTTGTCGACGTAGGCCTCGGCGCGACCGGCGCGCCCCGCCCGGCGCTGGCGCGCCGCGAGCGGCCCGAGGCGCTGCCGCTCTCGCCCGTCCAGCGCGGGCTGTGGTTCATCAACCGGCTGGAGACCGCGCAGGGCACCTACAACATCCCCTTCGTGGTGCGGCTGACCGGCGAGCTGGACACGCGGGCGCTCGAAGCGGCGTTCGCCGCGGTGGTGGCCCGCCACGAAAGCCTGCGGACCGTCTTCCCGGAGGTCGACGGAGAACCCCGCCAAGTCGTCCTCGACCCCGCCGAGGCCGCTCCCGTCCTGAGCGTCGTCGACGCCGTCGGACAGACCCGGCCGCGCCGATCGCCCGGGCCGCCGAGGAGGGCTTCGACCTCGTCACGCAACCGCCGCTGCGCACCACCCTGCTGAGGACGGGCGAGCGCGAACACGTGCTGGTCGTCGTCGTGCACCACATCGCCGGTGACGGCTGGTCGGCGGCGCCGCTGGCCGACGACCTGTCAAAGGCGTACGCCGCCGCCCTCGACGGGACGCCACCCGCCTGGGAGCCGCTGCCGGTCCAGTACGCCGACTACGCCCTGTGGCAGAACGAGCTGCTCGGCGACGAGTCGGACCCCGACAGCCTCATCAGCCGCCAACTCGCTTACTGGGAGCAGTCGTTGGCGGATCTGCCGGAGGAACTCCGGCTGCCCTGCGACCGGCCCCGGCCGACCGGTACCGGACTACCGGGCGCGCGTCGCCTTCCGGCTGACCGCCGAGACCCACCGCGCGCTGCTCGGGCTGGCCCGGGACCGCGGTGCCACCCCGTTCATGGTCCTGCACGCCGCGCTCACGGCGCTGCTCTCCCGGCTCGGCGCCGGAACCGACATTCCGGTGGGCACCTCCGTGCACGGACGCGGCGAGGAGGCCCTCGACCCCCTCGTCGGCTACTTCATCAACTCCCTCGTGCTGCGCGTGGACAGCGCGGGCGACCCCACCTTCGAGCAGCTTCTGGAGCGGGTCCGGCAGACCGACGTCGCCGCCTTCGCCCATCAGGAGGTGTCCTTCGAACGGCTGGTCGCGGCCCTCAACCCGCCGCGCGTGCTCAACCGGCACCCGCTCTTCCAGGTGAAGCTGCTGCTGCAGAACCTGACCCGCGCCGACTTCACGCTGCCGCGCGTGGCCGCCGAGGCGCTGGACCACGACCCGGACACGGCCAAGGCCGACCTCCAGTTCAGCCTATCCGAGACGTACGACGAGCGTGGCGAACCCTCCGGCGTGGAGGGGGCGTTGGGCTACTCGGCCGACCTGTTCGACCGCTCCACCGCCCAGTCGTTCGCGTCCCGCCTGGTCCGTCTCCTGGAGGCCGTTCTCGCCGACCCGGGCATCCGGCTCGGCGCCCTCGACATCCTCGACACGGCCGAGCGGCATGACCTGCTGGTGACCCGCAACGACACCGCCCACCCGGTGCCGGACGCCACGCTGGCGCAGCTGTTCCAGGAGCGGGTGGCACTCGCCCCGGACGCCCCCGCCGTCGTGGACGGCCCACTGCGCCTCACGTACGCCCAGCTCGACGCGCACGCCGAGCGGCTCGCCCGGCAGCTGACCGGGCGGGGCGCCGGCACCGAGACACTGATCGCCCTCGCGCTGCCGCGGTCCGCCGACGCGGTGGCCGCGATGCTGGCCGTGGGCAAGGCGGGTGCCGCGTATCTGCCGCTCGACGTGGACCAGCCGGGCTCCCGACTGGCCATGATCCTCGCGGACGCCCGGCCGGCGCTCCTGGTGACCACCACCGGGACGCTGGCCGGCACACCCGCGCTGACCGAGGCAGACGTGCCGCTGCTGCTCCTGGACACAGAGAACCTTCTTGACACAGAGAACCTTCTGGTCACAGAGGACGCAGAGGGCGCGGTGGAGGAAGCCGGCGTCACGGACCCGGCTGCCGCGCCGTCCGGGCGGCCCGACGCCCCACCGCTGAGGAGCGGGCGAGGACACGAGGCCGCATACGTCATCTACACCTCGGGCTCCACCGGCCGCCCCAAGGGCGTCGTGATCGAACAGCGCTCCCTGGTCAACTACGCGCTGCACTGCGCGGCCTGCTACCCGGGCCTCTCCGGGCGGACCCTGCTGCACTCCCCGCTCTCCTTCGACCTCGGACTCACCGCCCTGTACGGCACACTGCTCGCCGGCGGCTGCCTGTACGTCGCCGACCTCGACGAACGGCTGGACGTACCCGGCGGCCTCACCTTCGCCAAGGTCACCCCGTCACACCTGCCGATCCTGGAACTGACACCGGAGGCGTTCGCGCCCACCGCCCAACTCGTCATCGGCGGCGAGGCGTTGCGCGCCGACCAGCTGGCCGCGTGGCGCGCCGCGCACCCCGAGGCGGATGTCGTCAACCACTACGGGCCGACCGAGACCACCGTGGGCTGCCTGGATCACACCATCCCCGCGGGAACACCTCTCGACGACGGCCCTGTGGTGGTGGGTGGTCCGTTGTGGAATACGCGGGTGTATGTGCTGGATGGTGGGTTGGGTGTGGTGCCGTTTGGTGTGGTGGGTGAGTTGTATGTGGGTGGT
>RBWT01000038.1 GCA_004010275.1 Streptomyces huasconensis | reverse complement strand
CAGGAGGGCGTCAGCGCGCTCGCCGGGTACGGCGGCATCTTCCAGCGCAACACCAGGGCATCGGGCGTGATCCCGCAGATCAGCGTGATGCTGGGCCCGTGCGCGGGAGGCGCCGCCTACTCGCCGGCGCTCACGGACTTCGTCTTCATGGTCCGCGAGACGTCACAGATGTTCATCACCGGCCCGGACGTGGTCCGCGCGGTGACCGGCGAGGAGATCACCCAGAACGGCCTCGGCGGCGCGGACGTGCACGCCGGTACGTCGGGCGTCGCGCACTTCGCGTACGACGACGAGGAGACCTGCCTCGAAGAAGTGCGCTACCTGCTGTCGATGCTGCCGTCCAACAACCGGGAGAACCCCCCGGCGGCGGCCACCGACGACCCGCCGACGCGTACGTGCGAACCGCTCCTGGACCTGGTCCCGGTGGACGGCAACCGCCCGTACGACATGCACCGGGTGATGGAGGAACTGGTCGACGACGGCGACTACCTGGAGGTTCACGAGCGCTGGGCGCGGAACATCATCTGCGCCCTGGCCCGGCTGGACGGCAAGGTGGTGGGCATCGTCGCCAACCAGCCGCAGGCCCTGGCGGGCGTCCTGGACATCGAGGCATCGGAGAAAGCCGCCCGCTTCGTCCAGATGTGCGACGCCTTCAACATCCCGATCGTCACCCTCCTGGACGTCCCGGGCTTCCTCCCGGGAGTCGACCAGGAACACGGCGGCATCATCCGCCACGGCGCGAAACTGCTCTACGCGTACTGCAACGCCACCGTCCCCCGCATCTCCCTGATCCTGCGCAAGGCGTACGGCGGCGCGTACATCGTCATGGACTCCCAGTCGATCGGCGCCGACCTGACGTACGCCTGGCCGACGAACGAGATCGCGGTGATGGGTGCCGAGGGCGCCGCCAACGTGATCTTCCGCCGGCAGATCGCCGCGGCCGAGGACCCCGAGGCCATGCGCACCCGCATGGTCAAGGAGTACAAGGCCGAACTGATGCACCCCTACTACGCCGCCGAACGCGGTCTGGTGGACGACGTCATCGACCCCGTACACACGCGCGAGGTCCTCATCGACTCCCTGGCGATGCTCGCCAACAAGCACGCCGACCGCCCCGCCCGCAAGCACGGCAACCCTCCGCAGTAAGGCCCCACACGATGGGAGGCCCCATGCCCGCAGCCGACACCGCGACAGAGACCACAGCCGACGGCCCCGTCGACATCCGCATCGAGAAGGGCGAGGTCACCGACGACGAGCTGGCGGCCGTCACGGTACTGCTGCTCTCGCGTACCGCGCCCCCGCCCGGGGCGGCCACCGGCACCCCGGCGTCCACGACGGCCTGGCGCCGCGACAACTTCCTGGCCCCGCACAGCTGGCAGGGCTGAACCGAGGCGACCGGCACCGCCGAGTGGCGCGCCCCTCAGGGGGCGCGCCACTGTCATGCCGGATCAGCCGGCGATGGTGAGCTGCATCAGGGCCTTGGCGGTGTGCATACGGTTCTCCGACTGGTCGAAGACCCGGCTGCGCTCCCCTTCGAAGACGTCGTCATCCACTTCACAGATGTCGGGGTTGGCGCGGGCCGTCTCCGTGGCGAGGTTGTGGAAGGCCGGCAGGCAGTGCAGGTAGATGCTGTCCTCCCGGCCGGTCAGGGCCATGAGGTCGCTCGTCACCTTCAGGTGGCGCAGCAGTTCGATCCGCTCCTGCGTCTGGTCCTCCTCGCCCATGGAGACCCATACGTCGCCGTAGACGCAGGCCGAGCCGCGCAACGCCTCCTCGGCCGAGTCCGTGACCAGCACGCGGGCCTGCTCCGACTCCCGCCCGTCGAGCAGCTCCGTGATCAGCTCGGGGGCCGGCTGGAGGGCCTTCGGGGCGAGGATGCGCAGATCGAGCCCGAGCTTGGCGGCGGCCACGGCGAGGGTGACGGCCATGTTGTTGCGCCCGTCACCGACGTACGTCAGCGGCAGCCCCTCCAGGTCGTCGCCGAAGTTCTCCCGGAGGGTGAGCAGGTCGGCGAGGACCTGGGTGGGGTGGTAGCTGTCGCACAGACCGTTCCACACGGGGACGCCCGCGTACTGGGCGAACTCGGCGACAGTGGCGTGCTCGTAGCCGCGGAACATGATGCCGTCGTAGACGCGGCCGAAGACACGCGCGATGTCCCGCACGGACTCCTTGACGCCGAACCGGATGTCCTCGCGGCTGAAGACCTCCGGGTGCGCGCCGGACTGCGTCGAGGCGACGACGAAGGAGACGCGCGTACGGGTGGAGGGCTTCAGGAAGATCAGGGCGATGTTCTTGCCGGCCAGAGCGGGCACGTCCTGCCCCAGAGCCGTCCGCTCCTTGAGGTCGGCCGCCTTGCCGAGAAGCTCCCGGATCTCGTCGCCGCTGAGCTCGCGCAGGGACAGCAGGCTGCGCCCCTTGAGGCTCGAAATCGTCACGGCACTACCTCCGAAGTCTGACCAGCGCCGACGCCCACTGGATCGATAAACATGCAGACCATTACATTAACATGCAGCACTGCCCGGTCAACCATGAGCCCCCCAGCCTCACCGCACGCGCTCGCGCCCTAACGCTCGCTGGCGCGTGAAGCGCACATCGACACCGGAGGCCATATCGCACTATGGTTGATGTATGGCTACCAAGAAGGTGACTATCACCCTCGACGAATCCCTGGTCAAAGCCCTGGCCGGAGCCGCCGAGGAAGAAGGCATCCCACTCTCCCGCCTCGTCGCTGGGGCAGCCGAACGCGAGCTACGCCTGCGGGCCGGGCGCGCCGTCATCCAGGAGTGGCAGGCCGAGCACGGCGCCTTTACCCCGGAAGAGCTTGCCGCCGCCCGCGCGGATCTGGCCGCCGCCGACGCCGAGTACCTCAGCACTTCGGGAGCCTCAGCCGCGTGAACATCCCCTACCTGTACGACGCCGGGGTCCTCATCGCCATCGACAACGACGACCGGCGCATGTGGGCCCGACACAGCCTGGCTCTGGAAGACGGACGAGACATCCACGTCCCGTCTGTCGTCGTCGCCCAGGCATGGCGGGACTCACGCCGCCAGTTCAGACTCGGCAAGTTCCTCGCCGGATGCCACGTCGTACCAGTCGGCCTCGAAACCGCCAAAACCGCAGGCATCCTCTGCGGCAAGGCCGGCACCTCCGACATCGTCGACGCCACCGTCGTGACCATGGCAGCCAGCCTCGGCGTCATCATCTGGACCTCTGACCCGGACGACATCCGCACCCTCATCGACGCCCAGGACATCAAACCCGCCCCGGTCATCCGCACGGTCTAGCAACCAATGAGCTCCTTCGACCAGCCTGCGAGGGCATCCGGAGAGGCAAGGGCTGATGCCCGCCAGGTCGGCTCGCGCATCAGCTACTCGCCCCGTGTGGCTCACAGCGCGCACCTTCGCAGCTGAGGCACCCGAAGGCGAATTCGCAGGGATCGAGATCGCGATTATTCGTTCGACGCCTGGTTGATCTCCACTTGCGCTTCCGAATTCTCGGCCAGAACCGGGGCCGGATTCGGATGTGCTGAGGGCTTGGACGCGTCCCCCTCCAGCGCATATGCGAGCGCGAGCGCAATCCGCTCGATCCAGTTCAGCGCATCCGTGACATCAGCCTCGCCAATCGGGCGGCGCTGCTTGAGGTCGCCGTCGATCAGATCCGCGTCGTGTGCGATCTGGTTTCGGCGGCGCAGCAGCAAGACGTACTGGCCGCGCAGCCGCCTGTCGTCGTATGAAGTCCGGTACTGGCTCCACCGGTTGACCCACTTCGCCGCCTCCCGCCACACCTTGACGTCGGTGACGAGCGCCATCACCTTCGCGATGGCGTCCGGGTTCTGCAGGGTCTGGTGGGCGATGTCCTGGCGCACCCGTTCCGCGACCACCTCGGCTGTGGTCGTCTCGCCCCGCTGCACCTGCTCCACGCAGTGCAGCGGCAACGGGTAATCACGCAGCCTACGCGGCATGTCCGGATCGTCCTTGGCGGCTTCCTCGGCGACCCGGCGCAACACCTCTTCCTGTACCCAGTGTTCGAGGGCGGCGATGGACTGCACCCAGGCGGCGCGGTAGAAATCGGCGGTGTCGATGCCCTTGGGGCTGAGCACCTCCAGCGCCTGCCCGGCTCGCACCATCTGGCGTGCGTACGACAAGTTCGTGACGAACGATTCGAACTGACGGGTTTGAGGGTGCGCGATGGCCATGCATACCTCTGTACGGCGCGTAGGGAGGATGGAGAACTCCGGAATGTGGACTCCTGATGTTCCCTGTACTGCACAGAGGTCGGTCAAGCGGCTTTTCGGATCACGGTCGGTTTGTGGCTCGATCTGATCGGTTCAGCTCCGGATCTAGTCCGTGTGCGAATGCCGAGGGCCGTAAGGCACTGGGCGTTGCGGCCCTCGGCGCGGTGACGCCGGCTTTCCAGTCGTCGTCAGACCTCTTCTGCCTCCGGTACGTCAACATCCGCGCCCAAGGACTTCGCGATGGCCGTGAACTCGGCCAGGGCGGACTGAAGATCGCGCACGATCTCCTCGGCGATGACCTCCGGCTCCAGGTCGCTGTCCGCATCCTCCAGAGCCGGGTCCTTCATCCACGTGATGTCGAGGTTGACCTTGTCGCGCCCGATCAAGTCCTCGTATGTGTACGGCTTCCAGCAGCCGTTCTCGTCCGCGTCCGCGACGCGGGCGGTCAGCGGCTCACCTGCCTTGTACCGGGCGACGAAGTCGTCCAGATGGGCACGGGTCAGCGGGCGCTGCTTCATAGTGAAGTGCTGGCCGGTGCGGAAGTCGTAGACCCAGGTGACGGTGGTGTGCGGTTTGCCGTCGGCGCGTGGGGGCTTCTTGTCGAAGAACAGGACGTTGGCCTTGACACCGCCCGCGTAGAAGATGCCGGTGGGCAGGCGCAGGATCGTGTGCAGGTCGAATTCGTCGAGCAGCTTGCGGCGGACCTTCTCACCGGCGCCGCCCTCGAAGAGGACGTTGTCGGGGAGAACGACGGCGGCCCGGCCGTTGACTGCCGTCAACGACATGATGTGCTGAAGGAAGTTGAGCTGCTTGTTGGTCGTGGTGGCCGTGAAGTCGTCACGGTCGTACTGCACGTCCTCCTTCTCCAGCTCGCCGTCCTGGCCGATCACAGTGATCGCGGACTTCCGGCCAAAGGGCGGATTGGCGAGGACAAGAGAGGCGTGCCGTCCGCTCGGTTTCTCGGCGAGCGCGTCGCCGACCTCGATCAGGCTCGGGCCGTCACTCTTGCCGATGCCGTGCAGCAACATGTTCATGGCGGCAAGGCGGGCGGTGCCGGTGACCAGCTCGTTGCCCCAGATCTTGGACCCGCTGTCGTACGCCTTGCGGGCGTCGATATCCATGTCCTGGACATGGTGCCGGGTGACGTACGCGTGGGCCGCGATCAGGAATCCGCCGGTGCCGCAGGCGGGGTCGGTGATGGTGTCGTCCGGGCCGGGGCGGGTCACGTCCACCATGGCATCGATGAGCGCGCGCGGGGTGAAGTAGCTGCGGCCGCGCGTCTTGGTGTCCGAGGCACCCTTGGCGAGCAGCCCCTCGTAGGCATCGCCCTTGAGGTCGGTGCCGGTGACCGTCCACTCCTCGCGGCCGATCAGCTCGACGACCAGCTTTTCGAGCAGGGCGGGCTTGGTGATCCGGTTCTGCGCGTCGGCGAAGATCGTGCCGATGGTGGTGTGGGGCTTGCGACCCAAGTGCTCCAGGATGGCGCGGTAGTGCGCTTCGAGCTCGGCACCGCGCTTGCTGGCGAGCGACTTCCAGTTGTAGTCAGCGGGCACAAGGTCGCTGAGGTCGCGGCCACCCCACTCGTCGTTCTCGATCTCGTCGACCATCTTCAGGAAGAGCAGGTACGAGAGCTGCTCGACGTACTCGATGGTGGACATGCCGTTGTCACGGAGGACGTTGCAGTAGTTCCAGAGCTTCGCGACCAGCGTGTTGGTCTGCGCAGCGGCCTTCTTCGACTTGGGCGTCTCGGTGAGGGGGACGCCTTCGAAGGAGGTCGTGACGGCGTCGTCTGTAGCGGTGGCGGTCACTGGAAGAGCTCCTGCTGAACGGTGGTGATGGGGGCGGGGGTTGGGCCAGGGGCGGCGGACTCGGTTGCCTTGATCTCGGCGACCCCCTTTCGGGGACGCGCGGCGCGCTTCGTCGTCCGGGCGGGCTTGGCGGTGTTGCGCTCGGCAGCGATGCGGGCAAGGAGAGTCGTGGCCGGTTCGTCGTTGGGGTCCTGATCCGTCAGCCGCCCCTCGAAGGCTTTACGCAGAAGACTCACGCGAAGTTGGTGCGCATGGCGATCGGAACGCCGGAGAACGTCCTTAACCCGCTGGACTTCCTCCGACTGCGACTCCGCCCGCTCGACGATCGACCTCTGTTCGTCGAGTGAAGGAAGCGGAATCGGAAGCTCTGCCAAGCGTGATGAATTCAGATTCAACTGACCGGCGGAAGACGCCGCAACTCGCTCGAGATGCCTCCGCCAAATCTTGCTCTGCGTTACCAGTCGCACCCAACGGGGATCTACGACCTTCAGGTTAAGCCGAAACCTAATGAGATAAGAAGCAAACGCAACGTTAGCATCCTCTTCAACCACACCTACTCGCCCAATGAGGCTCGGACTTCCATTGGTGCGCACGAAGAGAACATCCCCGGAGCGCACAAAATAATCCGAGAGATCCATGGTGGAGTCTTCGGCAAATTTCATATCCTCAGGGTCAACAACCCCATTCTGCACATTCGGAATTCGCAGAACAGGAGTCCCCGCCCCTTCATAGGAACACTTAGCGGACGTCCCATACCCCCGACCAACGGCAAGGTCACCGAGACTGACCGTCGGCCATCGCGATGACCCAACGAAGCCAGGAATGTTGATCGGATCCGTAGGTTTCCATTTCCTGTCAGCTGAACCTATAGTGCTGCTGCGCACCTCGCCCACAGTCAATGGGAGAGGAAACTCACTCCTGGAATCAGGATCGGCTACCGCACGACTATCAAGCAACTTCCCGAGTGCCTCAGCCCGCCGTGTCGTAGCTTCGACGGACCTGGCGGCCGCATCGAGGCGGGAGAACTGCTCTTCGAGGGCCTCGACGATGCGGTGCTGTTCGGCGAGGGGTGGAACCGGCACTCGCATGCCCATCAGTGCCGGCGTCGACAAGGATGCGACCGTAGTGCCCGCCTTTCGGCATTCACCAAGAATCTTCCGCTCGTAACGGCGAAGGGCCCACGCAATCCACTCCGGTAGCACGCCTGAATGCGCAACTACAGCCTTCACGTCTTGGTTGAGCGTCGTGGCGAAAGGAACCAAAGCAACCGGAACCGAGTGCTCGAGAACTCCGGAACGAGTTACGATCGCAACAGAGTTGCGTGGCACCATTCTGACAGAGGACTCGTTTACAGCTCGCTCTGTAATGCGATCCTGGACATCCGCAAGCCGCTCTGACTTCATATCCTTCGGGGAGAGCCAGGGAACGTCTCCCCCCTCCCAGTAGTCAGGCTCCTTCTTCGAAGGTGTGCCGCCACCGAACCAGTCACCAAGGTCCTTAAGGCGCGCCCAAGCCCACCCATCCGGCAACCCGCCCATGCCCTCGCTCAAGCCAATTCCCGATTCAGCTCGTCCAACAGTTCCAGTGCCTGGTTCCTGCCACCGAAAGCGTTCACGAAGCCTGAGCCGCCGCCCTTTTCTGAGAACGGCATGTGGCCGAAGTCCTCACGTTCCATGCCCAGGTCGACCACGATCGCGTCCTTGATTCGGTGCAGCCACCACAGCTGGTCATCCGTGAATTCCGCACCCGCCTGACTCTGCCGCAGCAGCCAGCCTTCGAAGCGCTCCTCGACCACCGTACGGTACGGGCGAAGCTGGTCGTCCGCGCCGAGCGTGTAGCGGACGAGGTTCATGAGGTCGCCCAGGCCGGCCGTCTTCGACAGCGACTCAGCCGCCTCGCCGACCAGCTCGTAGTGGTCCCAGATGACCTTCGGTGTCCAGGTCCTCTTGGTCGCCTTGATGGAGGCCATCAGCTCCTTCAGGTGGGCCCGCGCCTCTTGCGGACGGACCCGAGATCCGCTGCCGAGGATCACCTGGAGGGCGATCGCCTCCGCCGCCGTCTCGTCGCGCTTGCGGCTGTCCAGGAGCTGGCGCCATTCCGCCAGTTCCTTCGCTGCCCGCTCCTCCCTCGGGACCTCGTTCATCTTCAGCGTGACCTCGGTCGTCGCGTCGTACGTGAGGTCATGCTGTTGTTTGATGCCGATGATCAGCTTCCGTAGTTCCGGGTGGGTGGTCAGAGTCGCGACCGAGTCGTGGACCAGTCGCCGCGCGTGGTCCGCGCCGCCCTCCCGGTATGCCCGGTCCTGGGTGTCCACGTCCACCGCGTCGGTGATCTTCCGGACCATGTCCGCCAGTGGCACACCACCCGACGCCTGCTCGATCCGTTCCCGCTCCTCCTTGGTGAGCTTGCGATCAAGCCGGGCCAGCCTGCGCCCGAGTGTCTCAGCCTGCTCAGCCGTCAGCGAGCGGCTGCCCGCCTTGTCCATCAGCTTGGCCAGGCTGAGACTGCGCCGTCCGGAGGCAGCATCGGGCGGGTGTCGACCAACGGCGAGGCGGTGACGCCCACTGCGTCGACCAGGACGAAACGGTCCTTGGCGAGGTCGGCGGCCGGATCCGGGGTGACCGCCTTCAGGTCGTCGGCGTCGATCGTGCGGGCGCCGCGTCCCTTCATCTGCTCGAAGAGGACGGGGCTGCGAACGGCCCGCAGGAATATCACGCACTCCAGGGCCTTGACGTCCGTACCTGTGGCGATCATGTCGACCGTGACGGCGACCCGTAGCAGCGGCGAGTTCCGCAGGTCGTTGACGAGCTGCTCGGGGTCGTCGCCCTTGTCCCGGGAGCGGTAGGTGATCTTCTTGGCAAAGGCGTCACCTCGCCCGAAGACCTCCTTGACCTGTTTGAGGACCTCGTCCGCGTGGTCATCGCTCGCCGCGAAGATTAGCGTCTTGGGCAGTTCGGTCCGGCCGGGGAACCAGCGCTGCCAGTTGTTCTTGTACGCAGTGAGGACGGCCCGAATCTCGTCCTCGGCGATCACCGTGCGGCCGATCTGGCCGACCGTGTACACGAAGTCCTCGTCCAGCTCCTCGTAACGCTGGGCGCGAGTCTTACGGTCGCGGATACGGACCGTCGTCCCCTTGTCGATCTTCGCGCCGCCGTCCTCCCGTATGGAGGAGTCCATGGTGACCACGTCGAAGTCGACGTTGACGCCGTCAGCGACGGCTTGCTCGTAGGTGTACTCGGAGACCATGTTGCCGTCGAAGAAACCCTTGGTCTGCCGGGTAGGGGTGGCGGTGAGGCCGACCAGGTGGGCGTCGAAGTAGTCCAGGACGCCACGCCACAGGCCATAGATGGAGCGGTGGCACTCGTCGATGACGATCAAGTCGAAGGACTCGATCGGGACGGCCGGGTTGTACTCGACGGTGACCGGGCTGTCGGTCATGTAGTTCTCGTCGAGAGTGGAGGTGTCCTCGCGGTCCTCTGCCTCAGCAGTGTCCTCCAGCGGCTCGCCCTTAAGGAGCGCGTACATGCGCTGGATCGTGGAGATGACAACGGAGGACGTCTCCTGGAGACCGGACCGGCCGAGCGAGTCGACGTTGTAGAGGTCGGTGAACTTGCGGTTCTCGTCCGGCGTCTTGTAGCGATCGAACTCGGCCTTGGCCTGGCGGCCGAGGTTGTTGCGGTCGACGAGGAAGAGGATGCGGCGCGCACGCGCGTGCTTGAGCAGCCGGTACGACTCGGTGACCGCGGTGTAGGTCTTGCCCGCCCCGGTGGCCATCTGGATCAGGGCGCGCGGCTTGTCCTGGGCGAGTGAACTCTCCAGGCCGACGATCGCCTCCTCCTGTGCCGTCCGCAGGTCGTGCGACTCAAGGACCGGCAGCGCGGTGCGCAGGGCGGCCCGAAAGGTGGGAGTGTTCGGGCGCTCTGTGGCCCGCTTCATCCAGGCGGCGAAGGTCTCCGGGCGGTGGAAGGCGAAAACCGAGCGGGAGCGGGCGTGCGGGTCGAGAAGGTTGAGGAAGAACGTCTCGGCGCCGGTGGTGGCGTAGCGGAAGGCAAACGGTTCCCCCTCGCGCCAGACCGCCATGGAGTGCTCCTTGAGGACACCGCCCGCGTACCGCTCGTTCTGCGCGAGGGCGCCGGCCAAGGGGGTGCCCTCACGCTTGGCCTCGATGACGCCGACGATCATGCCATCGACATAAAGGACGTAATCGGCGCGGCCGGTGGCCAGGCTGAACTCTCGGACCGCGACGCCCTGGGAGGCGAGCGGGTTGAGGTCGGCGTAGTTCTGGACCGTCCAGCCAGCCTGGGTGAGCATCTCGTCGATGCGGACGCGAGCCTGTACCTCGTTGAGCGGCTCGGGCCGCTGGGCGCGGGCGACGATCGCCTCACGGGCGTTGACGCTGACCGGTCGGGGCTTGAGGCGCTCCTGGTCGTAACGGTCCTGGTGGGCGCGCCGGAGCCGCTCGATCTCGTCCCGGTGGCAGGCCACCTCCGCCTCGGACTCAGCACGGGCCCGCTCAGCGGCCTCGGTTAGCCTTTCGGCCTCCTCCCGGCCGCGCCGCTCGGCCTCCAGCCGGTCACCAACCTCGCTGAGGCGAGTTCGGGACTCGGCGAGGGTGCGTTGGTAGCGACCGAGCGCCTCGCGGAGTTCGGCCAGCTCGGCGGATCCGCCCGCCACCTCACTAGGCAGCTGGGGCGGCACGAACGCAGCGATCTCTCGCACGTCGTCGATCGCGCGGGAGAAGAACTGGCCGAGGTGAAAGCAGAGTTCGACGGCCTTGAGGGCCTTGCTGGTGTCGAAGAGGTGATTATGCGCGGCGTCATTGCGCCCTCGGCGGAGCGTGTCAAAGGCATCCCGAGTTCGACCAGGGAGCAGACCAGCGCGTTGGAGTCCGGCCAGCCGGTCGATCTGCCGGGTTCCCTCGACCCGCACCCCGGCCCGCTGCACCAGCTCCTCGGCAAGCACCTCGCCGAACTGGCCGGAAGCGACGTACGAGACGTTGGGGTTGGTGAAGACGGACTGCTCGGCCTGTGCGCCGTAGATCGCCAGCAGGGGCTGCATCGCGTAGAGCCGCCCGAAGTTGGGAGACCTCCGGGCTGCTGCCTTCAACGACTCCGGGACTTGCTCACGACGCCGTTCATGCCCGCTCATACGCTGCTGCTCCCTGACCAGGCCACATCGGGCCCCTACCTGTGACAAGACCTCTCAGCCTATGCCCAACTAAGGGCTCTGATCTGGCAAATAAACCCTTCACGGCAAGATCCACTGCCTCGCGACCACCACCCGTGCAAGGACAGTTTGGCGTGCCCGTCTCGAGCGCCAGACCTGCGTTCACTACCGCGAGCTAGCTCCAGAGGTAGTACCGAAATCACAATGTCAGCACGGGGCAGCATCCCGGGGTGGCCGCCAGGTGCCGACAGGTGATCACTTCCGGCCCCTGGGGCAGCAGCCAGCCTCAAAGCGCCACTAGACCTTCATTGAGCCACCAGAGGGGCCCATCTCGGACTAAGGGGCCCCGCTGACATGCAACTCTGCAGGATGGAAATTTGATTGCATCATCAATCAAACATTGAAGCGGAACTCCACCACATCCCCGTCCTGCATCACATAATCCTTCCCCTCCATACGCGCCTTCCCCGCCGCCCGAGCCTCCGCCACCGACCCCGTCTCGACCAGGTCCGCGAAAGAGATGACCTCGGCCTTGATGAAGCCCTTCTGGAAGTCCGTGTGGATGACGCCCGCCGCCTCGGGGGCCGTCGCGCCCTTCTTGATCGTCCAGGCGCGGGACTCCTTGGGGCCCGCCGTCAGGTACGTCTGCAGGCCCAGCGTGCGGAAGCCGACGTGGGCGAGGGTGGCGAGGCCCGGCTCCTCCTGGCCCACCGACTGGAGGAGTTCCAGCGCCTCCTCGTCGTCCAGCTCGGCGAGGTCCGCCTCCAGCTTGGCGTTGAGGAAGATCGCCTCCGCGGGGGCGACCAGCGCGCGCTGCTCGGCCTTGAAGTCGTCGTCCGTCAGCTCGTCCTCGTCGACGTTGAAGACGTACAGGAACGGCTTCGTGGTGAGGAGGTGCAGGTCGTGGAGGAGTTCTTCGTTGCCCGAGCCCTGGACGATGCCCTGGGAGAACAGCGTGTCGCCGCGCTCCAGGATCTCCTTGGCCTCCTCGACCGCCTTGACCTTCGGCGCGATGTCCTTCTTGATGCGCGACTCCTTCTGGAGGCGCGGCAGGACCTTCTCGATGGTCTGGAGGTCGGCGAGGATCAGCTCGGTGTTGATCGTCTCGATGTCGTCCTTGGGCGAGACCTTGCCGTCGACGTGCACGACGTTCTCGTCCTTGAAGGCCCGGATGACCTGGCAGATCGCGTCCGACTCGCGGATGTTCGCGAGGAACTTGTTGCCGAGGCCCTCGCCCTCGCTCGCGCCGCGCACGATGCCCGCGATGTCGACGAAGTCGACCGTCGCCGGGAGTACCTTCTGCGAGGAGAAGAGTTCCGCGAGCTTCGTCAGGCGGGGGTCGGGGACGCCGACCACGCCGACGTTCGGCTCGATCGTGGCGAACGGGTAGTTGGCCGCCAGCACGTCGTTCTTGGTCAGGGCGTTGAACAGGGTCGACTTGCCGACATTGGGCAGACCGACGATTCCGATCGTGAGCGACACGTTGCGACTTCCCGTACGTCAGGGCTGGGTGGGGCGGTCCCTTCGTACCCGCGCTTGGTGCGTGCGCTTCGTACGTGGGCCGATCCACCAGTCTACGGCGTGCCGCAACCGGCTCCTCCGGTCGGCCGTCCGCCGGGCTCCGCCCTGTCGAACGCATGGCCAAGGTCACCCAAAGGGCGTGTCCCGTGCCTGATTCCGCGCGGCGGCCGACCTAGGTTGGTCCAGTGGAGCAACACAGGACGCGTCCCCCTCAGCCCGACCCGAAGGCCGCCGCGGCGGCCCGGCCCCGCCGGACCGCACCGCTGCCCCCGCAGGGCAGAGTCGCCGAGCCCGGACCGGTGTACCGGGCCGCGGCTCGTCCTCGCCATCCCGTCCCGCCGTTCGTACGGGCGCTGCGCCGCTCCCCGCTCTACCGCCGACTGCGGGGGATGCCGAACCCGCGCCTGACGGGGCTCGGCAGCGGGCTGTTCTGCGCGGCCGTGATGTTCCTGCTCGCCTGCCTGCTGTGGCTGCTGTTCGACGGTTCCCTCGTCGCGTACGGCGTGCTGTTCGTGCCCGTGGCCGCGCTCACCGCGCTGTGGGTGCGGCCGGCGGACCTGGTCGCCGCGCCGGTGGCCGTGCCGATCGCCTTCGCCGCCGGGATCATGCCGATCTCGGGGGGCTCCGGCGGCATCGGCGGGCACGTCATGGGGCTCGTGACCGCGCTGGCGCTGCACGCGGGATGGCTCTACGGCGGCACGCTCGTCGCCGGGCTCATCGTGACCGTACGCAAGATCCGGCTGATGACCGAACGCCGCAGGACCCCGCGGCCGGCGCCCCGACGGCCGGACGAGAAACGCGTCCCCGCCGCATGACCATCGGAGCACCCGCCCGCCTCGAAACGGGGAGGTGCGAGCCCTTACGCCTCTCCCGCCGCCGCCATCGCCGCCCCCACGATCCCCGCGTTGTTCTGGAGCTGGGCGGGGACGATCTCCGCCCGGATGCCCTCGATCAGCGGCAGGAACTTGTGCGCCTTGCGGCTCACGCCGCCGCCGATGATGAACAGCTCGGGCGAGAACAGCATCTCCACGTGCGCGAGGTACTTCTGGACGCGCCGCGCCCAGTGCTCCCAGCTCAGCTCCTCGTCCTCACGCGCCTTGGAGGAGGCCTTCTTCTCCGCGTCGTGGCCGTGCAGTTCGAGGTGGCCCAGCTCGGTGTTGGGCACCAGGCGGCCGCCGGTGAACAGGGCGCTGCCGATGCCGGTGCCCAGGGTGAGCATCAGGACCGTGCCCGTGCACCCCTGGCCCGCGCCGAAGTGCATCTCCGCGACGCCCGCCGCGTCCGCGTCGTTCAGGACGGTCACGGGGGCGCCGCCGAGCCGGTCCGAGACCAGCTTGCGGATGTCCGTGCCGATCCAGCTCTTGTCGACGTTGGCGGCCGTGCGGGCCGTGCCGTCGGTGATCACGCCGGGGAACGTGGCCCCTACGGGCCCCGTCCAGCCGAAGTGCTCCACCACCTCGCACACACCCTCGACCACCGCGTCCGGCGTCGCCGGATGCGGGGTCAGCACCTTGTGCCGCTCTTGCGCCAGGTCTCCGCGGTCCAGGTCTACGGGCGCACCCTTGATCCCGGAACCGCCGATGTCCACACCGAAGATCTGCATGGCCCCCACGTTACGGGGAGGGTCAGCGCTGTGACAGCTCCGCCGCCTCCGCGCGCAGGTCCCTGCGCAGCTCCTTCGGCAGCGAGAAGGTGATCGACTCCTCGGCGGTCTTCACCGTCTCCACGTCGCCGTAACCCCGCTCGGCGAGCCACTCGATGACGCCGTCGACCAGGACGTCCGGCACGGAGGCGCCCGAGGTCAGGCCGACCGTGGTCACGCCCTCCAGCCAGGCCTCGTCGATCTCGTCGGCGTTGTCCACCAGGTGGGAGGCGGGGGCGCCGGCGTCGAGGGCGACCTCGACCATGCGGATCGAGTTGGAGGAGTTCTTGGAGCCGACGACGATGACGAGATCGGCGTCCTCCGCGAGCTTCTTGACCGCGATCTGGCGGTTCTGCGTGGCGTAGCAGATGTCGTCGCTGGGCGGCGAGAGGAGGTTCGGGAACTTGTTCTTCAGGGCGTCGACCGTCTCCATCGTCTCGTCGACGGAGAGCGTGGTCTGGGAGAGCCAGACGACCTTGTCGGGGTCGCGCACCTCGACGTTCGCCACGTCCTCGGGGCCGTCCACGAGCGTGATGTGGTCGGGCGCCTCACCGGACGTGCCGATGACTTCCTCGTGGCCCTCGTGGCCGATCAGGAGGATGTCGAAGTCCTCCTTGGCGAACCGCACGGCTTCCTTGTGGACCTTGGTGACCAGCGGGCACGTCGCGTCGATCGTCGCCAGCTTGCGCTCGGCGGCCTCCGCGTGGACGGTCGGGGCCACGCCGTGCGCGGAGAACATGACGATGGAGCCCTCGGGGACCTCCGCCGTCTCGTCGACGAAGATGGCGCCCTTCTTCTCCAGCGTCTGCACCACGTACTTGTTGTGGACGATCTCGTGGCGTACGTAGATCGGGGCCCCGTACTGCTCCAGGGCCTTCTCGACGGCGATCACGGCACGGTCCACGCCCGCGCAGTAGCCACGGGGAGCGGCGAGCAGGACACGGCGGGAGCCAGGCGTTGCAGTCATGCCCACCATCGTAAGGCCGCGTCCGGGCATCGTTAGGCCGCGTCCAGCGCGTCAAGGATCGCCCGGTTGGGGAGACTGGAGGCTGCGTTGATCTCCCGCGTTGATCTCATGCGTTGATCTACGGAGGCACGATGTCCGATCAGTCCGCCGGCCAGGGAGCCCAGCCCTCCGGCAAGGGAGTCCACTCCGCGGGGCATGAGCCTGCCGGGGGCACAGAGCTGCGGCGCAGTCTCGGCTTCCGGGACCTCGTCGTCTACGGCCTTCTCTTCATCGCCCCGATGGCCCCGGTCGGTGTCTTCGGGACGCTCGACGCGAAGTCGCACGGCGCCGTCGCCCTCGTCTACCTGATCGCCACCGTCGCGATGGCCTTCACCGCGTTCAGTTACGCCCAGATGGTGCGGGTGGTCCCCCAGGCGGGGTCCGTCTTCGCGTACGCGCGCGTGGGGCTCGGCAAGGGTCCGGGGTTCATCGCCGGGTGGATGGCGATGCTGGACTACCTGCTGATCCCGGCGGTCGCCTACCTGTTCTCCGGCATCGCCATGAACTCGCTGGTCCCCTCGGTGTCGCGGTGGGTGTGGACGGCGCTCGCGGTGCTCATCACGACCGCCCTCAACCTGTGGGGCGTGCGCACGGCCGCGCGGGTCGGCTTCGCGGTGCTCGCCATGGAGATCGTGGTCCTGCTGGTCTTCGTCGTCGCGGCCGTGGTCGTCCTGGTCCGGGACGGGGCGCAGCGGGACTGGCTCTCGCCCCTCACGGGCGACGGTTCGCAGGGCGCGTTCGCGCTCTCGGCGGTGGTGGGCGCGGTGTCGATCGCCGTCCTGTCCTACCTGGGCTTCGACGCGATCGCCTCCTTCGCGGAGGAGGTGACGGGCGGCTCGGCGAAGGTCGCGCGGGCGGTGCTGTTCTGTCTGGCGCTGGCGGGCGTGCTGTTCATCGCCCAGACGTACCTGGTGGCCCTCCTGGAGCCGGTGTCGTCGGCCGAACTGGCCGCCGAGCCCGGCAAGCAAGGGACCGCTTTCTACGATGCCGTGAACTCGGCGGCGGGCGCGTGGCTGCACGACCTGGTGGCCGTCAGCAAGGCGATCGGCGCGGCGTTCGCGGCGCTGGCGGGGCAGGCCGCGGCGGGGCGGCTGCTGTTCGCGATGGCGCGGGCGCGGCGGCTGCCGAAGGCCTTGTCCCGGACGGACTCCGGTACGCCGCGGATCGCGCTGCTGTGCGCGGCCGTGGTGACGCTGGTCGCCGCGGTCTGGGCGGCGCGGCGCGACGACGGCATGGACCACCTGGTCTCGGTGGTGGACATCGGCGCGCTCACCGCGTTCCTGCTGCTGCACGCGAGCGTGGTGGGGTGGTTCGCGGTGCGGCACCGGGAGGACGGTTTCAGCTGGTGGCGGCATCTGCTGGTGCCGGTGCTCGGGGCGGCGATCGTGGTGGCCGTCATCTGGGAGGCGTCGGGGTCGGCGCAGGTGGTGGGGGCGGTGTGGCTGGCGGTCGGGCTCGTGGTGCTCTTCGTGCAGCGGGCGCGGCGGGCGGATCTCTAGATCTCCGTACGTACACGCAGACATCCGTACGTACACGGCAGCCCTCCGTACGCACACGGCGCGAGGCGCTGTCACACCCTCCCGCTACGCTCGCCGCATGGCTCTCAACACGTCCGCGGACGCCCCGCTCCCCGTGGGGCAGGTGTCGCGGCTCATCGGTGGCTGGATCGACCGCCTCGGTGCCGTGTGGGTGGAGGGGCAGATCACCCAGCTGTCCCGCAGACCCGGCGCCGGCGTCGTCTTCCTGACGCTGCGCGACCCGTCGCACGACATCTCGGTGAGCGTCACGTGCTACCGCCAGGTGTTCGACGCCGTGGCGGACGTCGTCTCGGAGGGCGCCCGCGTCGTCGTCCACGCCAAGCCGGAGTGGTATGCGCCGCGGGGGCAGCTGTCCCTGCGGGCCGCCGAGATAAGGCCGGTCGGCGTCGGTGAGCTGCTGGCGCGGATCGAACAGCTGAAGAAGAGCCTCGCCGGGGAGGGCCTCTTCGCCCCGGAGCGCAAGAAGGCGCTGCCGTTCCTGCCGCAGCTCATCGGCCTCGTCACCGGCCGCGCGTCGGCCGCCGAGCGCGACGTCCTGGAGAACGCCCGGCACCGCTGGCCCGCCGTCCGCTTCGAGGTGCGCAACGTCCCCGTCCAGGGCGTGCACGCGGTGCCGCAGGTCGTCCAGGCCGTCAAGGACCTGGACGCGCTCGACGACGTCGACGTGATCATCGTGGCGCGGGGCGGCGGCAGCGTGGAGGACCTGCTGCCGTTCTCGGACGAGCAGCTGATCAGGGCGGTCGCGTCGTGCCGTACACCGGTGGTCTCCGCGATCGGGCACGAGCCGGACAGCCCGCTGCTCGACCTCGTGGCGGACCTGCGGGCCTCCACGCCCACGGACGCCGCCAAGAAGGTCGTACCGGACGTCGGCGAGGAGTACGAGCGCGTGCGCTGGCTGCGCGACCGTGCCCGGCGGTGCGTGGACGCCTACCTGGACCGCGAGGAGCGCGGCCTCGCGCACGCCCTGGGCCGCCCCTCCATGGAGCATCCGCACCGCATGGTCGAGGAGCGCGAGGAGCAGGTCGCGGCGCTCACCGACCGCGCCCGCCGCACGGTCGGGCACCTGCTGGACCGGGCGGCCTCCGAGCTGACCCACACGCACGCGCGCGTGGTGGCCCTCTCCCCCGCGGCGACCCTCCAGCGGGGGTACGCGGTGCTGCAGAAGCCGGACGGCGCGGTCGTCCGTGCCCCGGAGGACACGAGCGCCGGCGAGGAGCTGCGGGCGCGGGTCGCCGAGGGCGAATTCACCGTACGAGTCGACATTTAGGGTGGGCGCATGACCAGCAAGACGGACGAGGCCACGGGCCCGGCGGACGCCCTCGGGTACGAGCAGGCGCGGGACGAGCTGATCGAGGTCGTACGCCGCCTCGAAACCGGTGGTACGACACTGGAGGAGTCGCTCGCCCTGTGGGAGCGGGGCGAGGAGCTGGCGAAGGTGTGCCGCCGCTGGCTGGACGGCGCGCGCGCCCGCCTGGACGCGGCCCTCGCGGGCGAGAGCGCCGGTGACGACGTCTCCGTCGCCTCGGACCGCGCGGCGACACAGAGAGCAGACACAACGGACTGAACGGGCGAAGCCCTGTAAAGCTCCATGAAACCTGTGAAGCGGATCACGACGGGGCGACTTTTGTTGAATCTTAAACGTCGCCTGTCGTAGGGTCGGACGTGCCAGCTGATCCACAGCACGTATCGAGAAGGTTGATCCATGTCTCTCGCCCTTGACCCCGCCGCCCAGGACCTGCTCTTCCGCGAGGCCCGCACCGCGAACACCTTCACCGACGAGCCGGTCACCGAGGAGCAGGTCCAGGCGATCTACGACCTGGTCAAGTACGGCCCGACCGCCTTCAACCAGTCGCCGCTGCGCGTCACCCTGGTCCGCTCCCCCGAGGCCCGCGAGCGCCTGATCCCGCACATGGCCGAGGGCAACCGCCTGAAGACCGCGTCCGCCCCGCTGGTCGCGATCCTCTCCGCCGACAACGAGTTCCACGAGGAGCTGCCGGCGCTCTTCCCGCACTTCCCGCAGGCCAAGGACGTCTTCTTCGCCGAGCGCCCGGCCCGTGAGCAGGCTGCGCTGGTGAACGCCACGCTCCAGGCCGGCTACTTCATCGTGGGCGTGCGCGCCGCCGGCCTCGCCGCGGGCCCGATGACCGGCTTCGACTTCGCGGGCGTCCAGAAGGAGTTCCTGGACGACGACCACACCCCGCTGATGATCGTCAACATCGGCAAGCCGGGCGACGACGCCTGGTTCCCGCGCTCCCCGCGCCTCGCCTACGAGGACGTCGTCACCACCATCTGAGCGACGACGCACAGCGCATGACGCACATCGGATGACGCACAGCGCACGCCGCACGCGCCGACCGCACCTGCGAGAAGGGCCCCCGGCACACCCGCCGGGGGCCCTTCTCGTACACGCCGGAGCGCACTCGCGGCGACGTGAGCACGCCGCGCTCAGGACGTCTTCAGCGCCTCGACCATCTTCGTGAGCTGCCCGAACGAGGCCGTGCCCGCGACGACCGTCGTGGCGCCCTTCTCGGTGCTCACCAGGGCGTCGTACGTCGTCCCCTTGTAGCGGCGCCAGTCGCGGCCGCCGACCTTCTCCACGGTGTCGGTCCGCACCGCTTCCCGGGTGGCGTCGTCGATGAAGCGGGCCGGCTTCTCGGTGGACTGTTTGATCACCACGTACTCGCCGTCCGGGTCGAGGAAGCCCAGGTGCCACTTGTCGTGGTCGGCGCCGTTGTACCGCACGGACGTGGGCTTCCACTCCTTGGGCAGCCCCTCGGGCGCCGCCACGGGGTACGCGGCGGCCCGCCGGGCCGTCAGGAGTTCCACGCGGTAGTCGACCCGCTTGACGGGGGTCTTGGACTCGTCATGCGGGATGAAGAGGTAGATGACGCCCGCGACCAGGGCGATCACCACCAACGACCACAGCATGTTCTTGACGGTCTGGTTGCCTTGTCTGCCTGCCACGCCCCCATGGTCTCAGGCGTCGGACACGCGCCGTTCCCCGGTGCCTCCTGCGGCCGCATCCCGCCACCCGAGCCGCTCATGCGTGGGGTCCACTGCTCATTTTGTCGGCCTACGGATAGAGTCATGCGCAATCCCTCATCCGGCCGTCGTCGTATCAGCAGAGAGGTGCGTCCCGATGACCGAGCATCACCTTCCGTCCGAGCTGGAGGTCTCTCCCGAGGCCCCCGACCGCAACCTCGCCCTGGAGCTCGTCCGGGTCACCGAGGCGGCCGCCATGGCCGCCGGCCGCTGGGTCGGCCGCGGCGACAAGAACGGCGCGGACGGCGCCGCGGTCAGGGCCATGCGGACCCTCGTCCACACCGTCTCGATGAACGGCGTCGTCGTCATCGGCGAGGGCGAGAAGGACGAAGCCCCGATGCTCTTCAACGGAGAGCGCATCGGTGACGGCACCGGTGCCGAGGTCGACATCGCCGTCGACCCGATCGACGGCACGACGCTGACCGCGAAGGGCATGCCCAACGCGATCGCCGTGCTCGCCGCCGCCGACCGCGGCGCCATGTTCGACCCGTCCGCCGTCTTCTACATGGACAAGCTGGTCACCGGCCCCGAAGCCGCGGACTACGTGGACATCAACGCGCCCGCGTCGGTCAACATCCGCCGCGTCGCCAAGGCCAAGAACTCCTCGCCCGAGGACGTCACGGTCATGATCCTGGACCGCCCCCGCCACGAGGGCATCGTCAAGGAGATCCGCGAGACCGGCGCCCGCATCAAGTTCATCTCCGACGGCGATGTGGCCGGCTCGGTCATGGCCGTGCGCGAGGGCACCGGCGTCGACCTGCTCATGGGCATCGGCGGCACCCCCGAGGGCATCATCTCGGCCTGTGCGATCAAGTGCCTGGGCGGTGTCATCCAGGGCAAGCTGTGGCCCAAGGACGACGCCGAGCGCCAGCGCGCCCTCGACGCCGGCCACGACCTGGACCGCACGCTCTCCACGGACGACCTGGTCAAGGGCGACAACGTCTTCTTCGTCGCGACCGGCATCACCGACGGCGAGCTGCTCCAGGGCGTGCGCTACCGCGCGGCCACCGCCTCGACGTCCTCGCTGGTCATGCGCTCCAAGTCGGGCACGATCCGCAAGATCGACTCCGACCACCGGCTCTCGAAGCTGCGTGCCTACAGCGCGATCGACTTCGACCGCGCCAAGTAGGAGCAGAAGGTTCATACGGGCCCATGCGGGTTCGTACGACGAAGGGGGCGTCCCGTGCGGGGACGCCCCTCTCGTACATCCGACACCTCACCCCGCGGCGGCGATGCCCGTCGCGTGAGCCGCCTTCTGGAGCTCCAGGTCGCGCCTGCGGCGGCGGGCCAGGACCACGCGGCGCTCGGCGGCGGTGAGGCCGCCCCACACGCCGTACGGCTCGGGCTGGAGGAGGGCGTGCTCGCGGCACTCGACCATCACGGGACAGCGGGCACAGACGCGCTTGGCCGCCTCCTCGCGCGAGAGCCGGGCCGCGGTCGGCTCCTTGGAGGGGGCGAAGAACAGCCCGGCCTCGTCGCGGCGGCACACGGCCTCCGTGTGCCAGGGGGCGTCATCGGTCCGATCCCGCACTGCCCCCCGCTGAGCCGGAACAGCGGCGACCTGCAGGGACTGACGCGACGGTTGCTGCACGGTCTACTCCTGACGACGGCTTCGCGAGCGAGAGACGATGGAGCAGCTCTACCCGCTGTGTGCGCGCCTATGCACTGAGTTCCGACGCGTGGCGGTTCGCGCGCCCCCCGGCGGGGGCGGACCGTCAGTGCCCGAGGTGCCCGCGCACCTTGCGGTGCAGGTCACGGATGAGCTTGCCGCGCTTCGGGCGCGCCTCGACATTGCCGAAGATCGCCGTGCCGTCCACGAAGACGACCGGGGCGTCCTGCTCGGCGGAGTCGAGCGTGTCGACCTCGAAATTGCCGAGTACGCCGGCGCCGCTGCCGCGCAGCGAGACGTTCTCCGGGACGCGGATCTCGACCGAGCCGAAGATCGCGACCGCCTTGATGACCACCTGGCGCTGCTCGAAGATCGCCTCGCTCAGGTCGATCTCGACGCTGCCGAAGACCGCGTACGCATGGGTGCGGCGGGCCACGCGCCAGCGGCCCTTGCGGACGGAGCCGCTGAGGACCGCGACCAGGTTCTCGTCGGCTACGGCGGGCACCGCGCCGGGTGAGGGCCTGCCGGGCGCGGGCGCGTACCCGGACGAGGGGCCGGCGGTTTCGCCGTGGGCGGCGGGGAGGTCCGCGATCAGCGGCTCCAGCTCGCCCAAGGTCTTGGCGCGGTACACCCCCTCGACGCGCTCGGCGTGCTCCTCGGCGGTGAGGCGGCCCTCGGCCACGGCCTCACGGAGGATGTCCGCGATGCGGTCCCGGTCGGCGTCGGAGGCGCGGAGCGACCCCGACTCCTCGGCTGTGGCGGGAGCGGGCTGCGGGAGGCGCTTTTCGAGGTCCACGGCAGCAGCGTACCCAATCGCGATAGATCGCGACTAGCTCTTGTGCACAACCGACCAACCCCGACGACCCGTGGTGTGGCGGCGGCAGCGGCCTACTGAGCCTTACCTCACAGACCGGGCCCGCGGCGCGCGTTCTACGCTGGTTGGCGCGTTGCCAATGGAGGCCGCGCCGCTGTCTGCCGAGTGAGGAATGGCCGCAATGCCAGAGTTCGAGTACTCCGATCTGCTCCCCCTGGGAGAGGACACCACCCCGTACCGGCTGGTGACCTCCGAGGGCGTCTCCACCTTCGAGGCCGACGGGCGGACGTTCCTCAAGGTCGAGCCGGAGGCGCTGCGCAAGCTCGCCGCCGAGGCGATCCACGACATCCAGCACTACCTGCGCCCCGCGCACCTGGCGCAGCTGCGGCGCATCATCGACGACCCCGAGGCGTCGTCCAACGACAAGTTCGTGGCGCTGGACCTGCTGAAGAACGCGAACATCGCGGCGGCCGGCGTGCTCCCCATGTGCCAGGACACCGGCACCGCGATCGTCATGGGCAAGCGCGGCCAGAACGTCCTCACCGAAGGTGAGGACGAGAAGGCGCTCTCCCGGGGCATCTTCGACGCGTATACGAAGCTGAACCTCCGCTACTCCCAGATGGCCCCGCTGACCATGTGGGAGGAGAAGAACACCGGCTCCAACCTCCCGGCCCAGATCGAGCTGTACGCGACCGACGGCGGCGCCTACAAGTTCCTCTTCATGGCCAAGGGCGGCGGCTCCGCCAACAAGTCGTTCCTCTACCAGGAGACGAAGGCCGTCCTGAACGAGGCCTCCATGATGAAGTTCCTGGAGGAGAAGATCCGCTCCCTGGGTACGGCCGCCTGCCCGCCGTACCACCTGGCGATCGTCGTCGGCGGAACCAGCGCCGAGTTCGCCCTGAAGACCGCGAAGTACGCCTCCGCGCACTACCTGGACGAGCTGCCCGCCGAGGGTTCGCCGACCGGGCACGGGTTCCGGGACAAGGAGCTCGAGGAGAAGGTGTTCGAGCTGACCCAGAAGATCGGGATCGGCGCGCAGTTCGGCGGCAAGTACTTCTGCCACGACGTGCGCGTCGTCCGGCTGCCGCGACACGGCGCCTCGCTGCCCGTCGCCATCGCCGTCTCCTGCTCGGCCGACCGCCAGGCGACCGCGAAGATCACCGCCGAGGGCGTCTTCCTGGAGCAGCTGGAGACGGACCCGGCGCGCTTCCTTCCCGACACGACGGACGAGCACCTCTCCGAAGAGGGCGACGTCGTGAAGATCGACCTCAACCAGCCGATGGACGCGATCCTCGCTGAGCTGACCAAGTACCCGGTCAAGACCCGCCTGTCGCTCACCGGCCCGCTGGTCGTCGCCCGCGACATCGCGCACGCCAAGATCAAGGAGCGGCTCGACGCGGGCGAGGAGATGCCGCAGTACCTGAAGGACCACCCGGTGTACTACGCCGGTCCCGCCAAGACCCCCGAGGGCTACGCCTCCGGCTCCTTCGGCCCGACCACGGCCGGCCGCATGGACTCCTACGTGGAGCAGTTCCAGGCCGCCGGCGGCTCCAAGGTGATGCTCGCCAAGGGCAACCGCAGCAAGCAGGTCACCGACGCGTGCGGCACGCACGGCGGCTTCTACCTCGGCTCCATCGGCGGCCCCGCCGCGCGCCTCGCCCAGGACTGCATCAAAAAGGTCGAGGTCGTCGAGTACGAGGAGCTGGGCATGGAGGCGGTCTGGAGGATCGAGGTCGAGGACTTCCCGGCCTTCATCGTCGTCGACGACAAGGGCAACGACTTCTTCCAGAACCCGGCCCCCGAGCCGACGTTCACCCACATCCCGGTACGGGGCCCGGGCCTGGCCTGATCTTTTAGGGGCGCGGGGAACTGCGCGACCAGCCACGACGCACTCGCAGTGAAAGATCGCGCAGTTCCCGCGGAGGCGGGCTCCTAGGCGAACCGCTGGTTCGCCGCCCCCGTGCACTTCTGCAGCCGCACCGGCTCCTTCGCCCCGGCCAGGGTCAGACACAGCCCACTCGCGGCAGCGGCCCGCACCGTCCCGCCCTCCCGGACGAACTTCTGATTGCCACCCCCGTGGCAGTTCCACAACACCACGGCGGCGCCTTCCTTATAGGCGCGTCAGGCACGTCCAGACACCGGTCCTGGGTCAGCCCCGTATGCAGGGACCCCCGCGAGCCGTCGTACCACCACGTCTGGTTGCGATTACCCGTGCACTCCCAGCCCTGCACCTTCGTCCCGTTACGGCTCTTGGACGCGTCGACGTCCACACACGTACCGGTGCCCTCGTTCTTCAGGGGCGTGAACACGTCGTCCCAGGCAAGCTCATACAGCTTCGGGCTCCCCGTGCTCGCGGGGTCGGCACAGCTGGCCTCCCGCTTGCCGGACTCGTGCAGCTGCGTCAGGCAGGACGCGAAGGCGGCGTGGCCGCGCGCGTTGGGGTGGAAGGACTGGCGTACGGAGTTGGAGTCCGGCGGGAAGGGATTGGTCACGTCCACGTAGAGGCCGCGCGCCCAGGTGTCCTCCATGCAGACCTCGTGGCCGTGGAAGAGGCGGGAGTTGTCGAGGTAGGTCGCGCCCGCGTTCCTGGCGGCCTTGCGCATGCCCTTCTCGAACGTCGGCACCGCGTAGTTGCGGCCCCACTCGGTGTCGGAGTCGTAGCCGAGCCCGCCGCAGGCGAGTTTGCCGGGGAATTTCGGGTTGTCGCGGAAGTCGGGGCCGATCGGGCTCGGGTAGCCCATGGCGACGAGCCGGTAGTCGCCCTCCTGGTAGCCCGCGTCCTTCATGACGGTCTTCAGGTCGCGGATGGACTGTTCGACCTTGGGCACGAGCGCGTCGACGCGTGCCTGCCAGCCGTCGTGGTACTTGCCCGCGCAGGCGCCCTGGCTGAGCAGATAGCGCGTCACGCAGTCCGTCATCACCGGGGCGAACTGGAGGTCGTCGTTGGCGCCGATGACGAGCAGGATCGTCTTGATCCGCGTGTTGCGCGCCTTGACGGCGAGGTTGTCGCTCTGCACCAGCTCGTCGGCGTACTGCTTCTGGCCACCGATCCTGATGTTGACCGTCTGGGCCCCGGAGCAGGCGACGTTGTACGTCACGTCGGCGGGGATGCCGGTGCGGTGGATCGCGGCGTCCGGTGAGCGGTGGCACCAGTTGTCGGGGCCGTCGGTGCCCGGTTCGTACGTGCCGACGCCCTCGCCGGAGATCTCGCTGTCGCCGAGCGAGATCAGGCTGGTCTTGCGCTCGGCCATGGGGCGTTCGGCCGGCTGCCGTAAAGCTTGGTCGCCTCGGCCGCCCGGATCTTCTCCAGCTCGGGCGGGAGGGGAACCGCTCCGGAGACCCGGGACCCGCCCCCCTCCGCCGCCTGGGCGGGCATCGCCGCCGTGCCGAGTACGGCCGCCATCGCGACGGCCGCCGCGAACGAACTGCGCAGCGCGGCCCGGCCACTGCGTCTGATGCGCTTCATTGCGCCTCCCCGGTGTGGTGTTACCCAGGGTTTTTACTGGTGGGTAGCACGCTTGGGAATACCCCGGACAAGACAAGTGCTCAACTTTCCACGGGGTTTGGACGGAGAGGTAGGTTCGAGAGCATGACCAGCGACGCCAGCGACGCGACCGGCAACCACACCGGCGACGACCGGACCGAGCACACCGGCGAGTACCGCATCGAGCACGACTCCATGGGCGAGGTACGGGTCCCCGCCGACGCCAAGTGGCGTGCCCAGACCCAGCGCGCGGTGGAGAACTTCCCCATCTCGGGCCAGCGCCTGGAGCGCGCCCACATCGCCGCCCTCGCGCGGATCAAGGCGGCCGCCGCCAAGGTCAACGCGGGCCTCGGGGTACTCGACAAGGACATCGCCGACGCCATCGCCGACGCGGCGGCCGAGGTCGCCGAAGGGCGCTGGGACGCGCACTTCCCCGTCGACGTCTTCCAGACCGGCTCCGGCACCTCGTCCAACATGAACACCAACGAGGTCCTCGCCACGCTCGCCACCGAGCGCCTCGGACGCCCCGTCCACCCCAACGACCACGTGAACGCCTCGCAGTCCTCGAACGACGTCTTCCCGTCCTCGATCCACATCGCGGCCACGGGCGCGGTCACCGGGGACCTCATCCCCGCCCTGGACCACCTCGCCGCCGCCCTGGAGCGCAAGGCGGAGGAGTTCGCGGACGTCGTGAAGTCCGGGCGCACACACCTCATGGACGCCACGCCGGTCACCCTCGGCCAGGAGTTCGGCGGGTACGCGGCCCAGGTGCGGTACGGCATCGAGCGCCTGGAGGCCTCCCTGCCGCGCCTGGCCGAACTGCCGCTCGGCGGCACGGCCGTGGGCACCGGCATCAACACCCCGCCCGGCTTCTCCGCCGCCGTCATCGCCGAGGTCGCGCGGGCCACGGGGCTGCCGCTGACCGAGCCCGCGACCACTTCGAGGCGCAGGGCGCGCGGGACGGCATCGTCGAGACCAGCGGGCAGCTGCGGACCATCGGCGTGGGCCTGACGAAGATCGCCAACGACCTGCGGTGGATGGCCTCGGGCCCGCGCACCGGCCTCGCCGAGATCAACCTCCCCGACCTCCAGCCCGGCTCCTCGATCATGCCGGGCAAGGTGAACCCGGTCATCCCCGAGGCCGCGCTGATGGTCGCCGCGCAGGTCACCGGCAACGACGCCACGGTCGCCGCGGCGGGCGCCGCCGGCAACTTCGAGCTGAACGTGATGCTGCCGGTCATCGCCAAGAACGTCCTGGAGTCCATCCGGCTGCTCGCCAACGTCGCGCGCCTGCTCGCCGACCGGACGGTCGACGGCATCACCGCCAACCGCGAACGGGCCCGCGAGTACGCCGAGTCCTCGCCCTCCGTCGTGACGCCGCTGAACAAGTACATCGGCTACGAGGAGGCGGCGAAGGTCGCCAAGAGGTCGCTGGCCGAACGCAAGACGATCCGCGAGGTCGTCCTGGAGGCCGGCTACGTCGACCGGGGCGACCTCACCCTGGAGCAACTGGACGAGGCGCTGGACGTGTTGCGCATGACGCATCCCTAGCGACCGCCCCATGCGCCACGGGACGGGCGTCTAATATCTGTGCATGACAGACCTCGACGGGAAGACGGCGACGGCAGGCGGCTCAGCGGCCCGGTGGGCCCCCGGCGACCACATCCTGTGGCGCTACCGGGAGAACGCCGGGAAGCACGTCCACATCTGCCGTCCCGTCACCGTCGTCCAGGACAGCGACGAGCTGCTCGCCGTGTGGATGGCGCCCGGCACCGAGTGCGTGAGGCCGGTGCTGGCCGACGGGACCCCGCTGCACCAGGAGCCGCTCGCCACCCGCTACACCAAACCGCGCACGGTCCGCAGGGACCACTGGTTCGGCACCGGCGTCCTGAAGCTCGCCCGCCCCGGCGACCCGTGGTCGGTGTGGCTGTTCTGGGAGCCGGGCTGGCGGTTCAAGAACTGGTACGTGAACCTGGAGGAGCCGCGGACCCGCTGGGCGGGCGGGATGGATTCCGAGGATCACTTTCTGGACATCTCCGTGCGCCCCGACGGCAGCTGGCGCTGGCACGACGAGGACGAGTTCGCCCAGGCCCTGCGGGTGGGTCTGATGGACGCCGGGAAGGCCGCTGACGTACGCGCCGCCGGCCGGGCCGCCCTTGACGTGATCGAGGCCTGGGGTGCACCGTTTTCGGACGGCTGGCAGCACTGGCGTCCCGATCCGTCCTGGGTCGTACCCACCCTTCCGGATGACTGGGACCGTACGCCCGCGCGCGTGTCCTCATGAGACCCTTGATGCGCCCCCGTGGTTCAAACGTAGGATCGTCCTCCGCAAGGGCGCACAGCAGCAACTCCGCGGGTCTGCGCGCTGTCTGACAGGAAGTCATCGAGGGGCGGCAGAACGTGAGCGAGGACCGCAGGGGCCAGGCCGAGGCCTTTGACGCCATCGGGCGGCACTACGACGACGCCTTCCCGCACAAGGAGGGCCAGCTCGCCGCCGGGCGCCACCTGGCCGACGCGCTGGCGCCCGGCTCCCGCATCCTGGACGTGGGCTGCGGCACCGGACTGCCCACCGCTCTGCAACTGGCCGAGAAGGGCCACACCGTCCTCGGCACGGACATCTCGTCGGGCATGCTCGAACTGGCCGAAAAGAACGTCCCGGCCGCGGAGTTCCGGCTCATCGACATCGCGGACCTGACGGCCGACGGCCCGGACGGGATCGGCCGGTTCGACGGCATCGCCTGCTTCTTCGCCCTGCTGATGCTGCCGCGCCCCGAGATCCCGCAGGCGCTGCGGCGGCTGCACGGACTGCTGCGGCCGGGCGGCCTGATGGAGCTGTCCATGGTCGAGGCCGACCTCGACGACGCGACGATCCCGTTCCTGGGGCACACAATCCGGGTATCGGGTTACCTGCGGGACGAGCTGCGCCAGGTCGTGCGGGACGCGGGCTTCGAGATCACCGGCGAGGACACGTACGCGTACGCCCCCGCCAGCAGCGACGTACCACCCGAGCACCAGGTCTTTCTGCACTGCCGACGCGGCTGAGCGACGTGCAACGCTGGACGGCGCGCACGGCGCGCGGCCCCGGACGGACGGATTCGAAACGCGTGACGGAGCACCTCACCCCCCACGAGGGTCGCAAGGCACCAGCTGCCCGGCCGACCGCCCCCGCGGAGCCCCGCGGGGCGCTGCTGCGTTCCCCTCAGACGCCACAGGGCGCGCGTGACACTTCCCCGGGAGCTTCGTGCCGCCGACCAGTGAACATTCCCAGCCGTCCGCCTCCGAGCCGGACCCGGGCAGGCCGCGCCCCGCCCCCGACGGCGTACCGGCGCAGCCCGGCCCCGTCGGGTCCGCCCGACGGGCGAGGAGCGGCGCACCGGGCGGCCGCGGCCGCCGGGCGCGGGTCCCGTGGGCGATGCGGCGCGACGGGGACCGGCTGCGGTTCGTGGGCGCCGCGACGCCATCGCGCGCGGCATCGACCTCGACGAGATCGTGATGGGGCTGTGCCGGGCGACGGTCCCGACGTTCTCCGACGCGATCCTCGTCTATCTGCGCGACCCGCTGCCCGTCGGCGACGAGCGGCCGGCCGGCCCGCTGGTGCTGCGCCTGCGCCGCACCGCCGGCTGCGCTCCATCGAGGAGGGCGCCGAGGAACCGGACACCGCAGGCGGCACCCTGCCCTCGCTCCAGGTGGTGCAGCCCGACATCACCGACGTGATGGGCACCGCCGAGCTGTGCGAGGTGCGGCACGGCGGCGCGCTCGCCGAGGTGCTGCGCGGGGTGCGCCCGGTCTTCGAGGACTCGGCGGCGGCCCGGGCCGCCCTGCCCGAACTGCTGGGCGAGGGGCGGACCGTGCCGACCGGCCGGCGGGCGATCCTCGCGCCGCTGCGGGGCCGGCGCCGCGTGATCGGCGCGGCCGTCTTCCTGCGCCGCCCGGACCGCCCCGCCTTCGAGGCGGACGACCTGCTGGTCGCCGCCCAGCTGGCCGTGCACAGCGCGCTCGGCATCGACAAGGCCGTCCTGTACGGCCGCGAGGCGTACATCGCCGACGAACTCCAGCGCACGATGCTCCCCGAGACGCTGCCGCGCCCGACCGGGGTGCGGCTCGCCTCGCGCTATCTGCCGGCCGCGCGAGACGGCGCGGGTCGGCGGCGACTGGTACGACGCGATCCCGCTGCCGGGCAGCCGCGTCGCGCTGGTCGTCGGCGACGTCATGGGCACGATGACCTCGGCCGCCATCATGGGCCAGCTGCGGACGACCCGCGCAGGACCCTCGCCGGGCTCGACCTGCCGCCCCAGGAGGTCCTGCACCACCTGGACGAGCAGGCCCAGCGGCTCGGCTCCGACCGCATGGCGACCTGCCTCTACGCGGTCTACGACCCGGTCTCGCACCGCATCACCATCGCCAACGCCGGGCATCCGCCGCCCGTCCTGCTGCACCTGGGCGGCCGTGCCGAGGTGCTGCGCGTGCCGCCGGGCGCCCCCCATCGGCGTCGGCGGCGTGGACTTCGAGGCCGTGGAGCTGGACGCCCCGGCGGGCGCCACGCTGCTGCTGTACACGGACGGGCTCGTCGAGTCCCGGCTGCGGGACGTGTGGACCGGCATAGAGCAGCTGCGGGAACGTCTCGCCGCCACCGCCCAGTTGACGGGCCCGGACCATCCGCCGCCGCTGGAGGCCCTCTGCGACGAGGTGCTGGACATGCTCGGCCCGGGCGACCGGGACGACGACATCGCGCTGCTCGCCGCCCGCTTCGACGGCATCGCGCCGAGCGACCTCGCCTACTGGTTCCTGGAGCCGGAGAGCGCGACGCCGTCCCGCGCCCGCCGCCTGGCCCGCAGCGCGCTGGCCCGCTGGGGCCTGGAGGAGCTGACCGACTCGGTGGAGCTGCTGGTCAGCGAGGTCGTCACCAACGCCGTGCGGTACGCGTCGCGGCCGATCACGCTGCGGCTGCTGCGCGCCGAGTTCCTGCGCTGCGAGGTCGGCGACGACGTCCCGCAGCTGCCGCGGCTGCGCCAGGCACGTGCCACGGACGAGGGCGGCCGCGGGCTGTACCTGGTCAACAAGATGGCCCGGCGGTGGGGCGCCACGCGGCTGAGCACCGGCAAGGTGGTCTGGTTCGAGCTGAACCGGAGCTGAGCGCCTGACAACGGCGGAGCGGGCCGACCCGAGCCTGGGTCGGCGCCTCCGCGTTTGGACGAGACCTCAGTCCCGGCCGGGCACGCGGTCGTCGGGGTCCTCGGGGATCTCGATCGTGTGCGTGGGTTCCGGCTCCTGGGTCGGCGGCTTCGACGTCGGGGACTGCGACGGCGACGAGGTCGGCGGGGACGACGACGGCGACTGCGACGGGGACTGCGACGGCGGCTTCGACGTCGGGTCCTTCTCCGGCTTCGACGGCGTGCTCGACGGCTCCTTGGGCTCCTTCGACAGCGTCGGCTCGGGGGGCGGCGCGACGGCCGCGCCCATGTCCGTCTGCAGGTCGAATCTGCTCGGCGCGCCCATCGCGTCGAAGGTGTACGCCGCCCAGATCTCGGCGGGGAAGCTGCCGCCGTCGACGCGCGGCCGGCCGCCGGCGCCCTTCATCGACACCTGCTGGCCCTGTTCCTTGGTGCCGGGCGCTCCCTCGCCGAAGAGGCCCACGGAGGTGACCAGCTTCGGCGTGTAGCCGGTGAACCAGGCCGACTTGTTGTCGTCGGAGGTACCGGTCTTGCCGGCCACGTCCTGCACGGGGTGGCGTACCGCGTGGCCCGTGCCGTCGTCGACCACGCCGGTCAGGACGGAGGTCAGCGAGTCGGCCGTGGTGCGCTTGACGACCTGCTCGCCGATCGGGTCGGGCAGGTCGACCGTGCGGTCCTTGTGCTCCACGGAGCCGACGAGGGCCGGGGTGACCTTCTTGCCGTGGTTGTCGAGCGTCGCGTACACGCCCGCCATCTCCAGCGGGCTCGCGCCCATGGAGCCGAGGGTCTGGGCGGGCACCGCGGGCAGGCCCTTGACGTCCATGCCGAGCGTGCTCGCCATCTCCATGACCCGGGGCATCCCGACGTCCACGCCCATCTGCGCGAAGACGGAGTTGACGGACTTGTTCATCGCCTTCTGGACGGTGACAGGGCCGTAGTCGACGTGGTCCTCGTTCGGCGGCGCGAAGGCGACATCGCCTCCCTTGACCGGGCGTCCGCTGGTGCCGTCGTAGATCGTGCCCGCCGTGATCGGCTTGCCGTCCTGGGTCGTCGCGCCGTGCTCCAGGGCCGCGGCGAGGATCAGCGGCTTGAAGGTGGAGGCGGACTGGTAGTCGCGGCGCGTGGCGTTGTTCGTGTAGTGCTTCACGAAGTTCTCGCCGCCGTACATGGCGAGGACCTTGCCGGTCTTCGGGTCGACGGAGGCCGCGCCCGCCTGAACCCGGGCGTCCGCCTTGTTCTTCTTGCGGTCGAGCCGGTCGTTCAGCTTCTTGTCGACGGCCTTCTCGAGCTGCTTCTGCTTCTTGGGGTCGATGTTCAGGGTGATCGTGTAACCACCGGCCGCGAACTCGGCCTCGCTGAGGCCGCTGTTGCGCAGGACCTCCCGCTTGGCCTCATCCACGAGATAGCCGGTCTGGCCCTCGAGGCCGGGCGGCGCCTTGGGGTCCTTCGGCTCGGGGAACGTCATCGCGTCGCGCTTGGCGGAGTCCAGCCAGCCCTCCTCGACCATGTTGTCGAGGACGTAGTTCCAGCGCTGCTTGACGAGCTTCTTGCTGGTCGGCGTCGCCACCGCCCAGTCGTACTGGCTCGGGGCCTGGAGCAGGGCGGCGAGGTAGGCGCCCTGGGCGACGTTGAGCTTCTTGGCGTCGACGTCGTAGTAGGCGCGGGCGGCGGCCTGGATGCCGTAGGCGTCGCGGCCGTAGTAGCTGGTGTTGATGTAGCCCGCGAGGATGTCGTCCTTGCTCTTCTCGCGGTCCACCTTCAGCGAGATCACCAGTTCCTTCAGCTTGCGGCTGACGGTCTGCTCCTGGCTGAGGTAGTAGTTCTTCACGTACTGCTGGGTGATCGTCGAGCCGCCCTGCTTGCCCTTGCCGGTCACCGTGTTGAGCACGCCTCGGGCGGTGCCCTTGAAGTCGATGCCCTCGTCCTTGTAGAAGGACTTGTTCTCGGCGGCGACGAAGGTCTTCTGCACCTTCTCGGGGACCTTGTCCAGGTCGACGATCTCGCGGTTCACGTCGCCGGTTCGGGCGATGATCTCGCCGTTGCTGTACTTGTAGACGTTGCTCTGCTTCTTGGCCGCGGCGTTCCCCTCGGGGATGTCCACGACCATGTACAGGATCACGAAACCGAGCATGCCGAGCAGGCAGAGCCCGAAGAACGTCCCGAGGAGCTTCTTCCAGGTGAAGAAGCGGCGTATGCCGGTGCGCTTGCCGCCGGACGGGCGCCCCCGCGCTGCCCGGCGGGCACCGCGCTGCCGCGCTTGTCGTGCTTCGGCTCGGCCCATGACTGAGAGTGCTCCGCTTCCGTCTCGTACGACTCGTACTTCTCGTACGCCTCGTCTTCTCACTGGCAAGTCAGCTGGTCGCTAAGTCAGCTCATGAAGCTAACACCGCACCTGGGGACAAAGGTCATCCGATCCGGTCTTTTCCGGACGTGAGAATGAGCACCCGCCCCTTAGGAACCGACTGTCTCAACGCCCGGAAGGTTGCCCGCTTTCTCGAACTCATGATCTCTGCACCCCGCGTATACATCGCGGGTATACACACCGTGTAGAGTGCTCGGCATGTCCATTGGCCACACCCTTCTGGGTCTCCTGGAGTCCGGGCCGCGGCACGGTTACGACCTCAAGCGCGCCTTCGACGAGAAGTTCGGGCACGACAAGCCCCTGCACTACGGACAGGTCTACTCGACCATGTCCCGGCTGCTGAAGAACGGCCTCGTCGAGGTCGACGGCATCGAGGCGGGCGGCGGTCCGGAACGCAAGCGGTACGCGATCACCGAGGCCGGCGTCACGGATGTCCAGCGGTGGCTCGCCACTCCGGAGAAGCCCGAGCCGTACCTCCAGTCGACCCTGTACACCAAGGTCGTCCTCGCGCTCCTCACCGGCCGCGACGCCGCCGAACTCCTCGACGTGCAGCGCGCCGAGCACCTGCGCCTGATGCGCATCCTCACCGACCGCAAGCGCAAGGGCGACCTCGCCGACCAGCTCATCTGCGACCACGCGCTCTTCCATCTCGAAGCCGATCTGCGCTGGCTGGAGCTGGCCGCCGCGCGCCTCGGCAGGCTCGCCCAGGAGGTGCGCCCCGCATGACCCCCGCCGGTTCCCTCCTCACGGCCCGAGGACTGCGCAAGGCCTACGGTCCGACCACCGCGCTCGACGGCGCGGAGTTCTCCATCCACCCCGGCGAGGTCGTCGCCGTCATGGGCCCCTCGGGCTCGGGCAAGTCGACCCTGCTGCACTGCCTCGCCGGGATCGTCCGGCCCGACGAGGGCTCCATCACGTACAACGGCCGTGAGCTGACCGGTCTGCCGGACTCCGCGCTGAGCGCCCTGCGGCGCAGCGAGTTCGGGTTCGTCTTCCAGTTCGGGCAGCTCGTGCCGGAACTGACCTGCGTGGAGAACGTCGCCCTTCCGCTGCGGCTGAACGGCGCCAGGCGCAAGGACGCCGAGGCCACCGCCCGTACCTGGATGGAGCGCCTGGAGGTCGACGACGTCGCCGCCAAGCGGCCCGGCGAGGTCTCCGGCGGCCAGGGCCAGCGCGTCGCCGTCGCCCGCGCGCTCGCCACCGGCCCGCGCGTGGTCTTCGCCGACGAGCCGACCGGCGCCCTGGACTCGCTCAACGGCGAGCGTGTGATGGAGCTGCTGACCGACGCCGCCCGCTCCACCAACGCCGCCGTCGTCCTCGTCACCCACGAGACGCGGGTGGCCGCCTACTCCGACCGCGAGATCGTCGTACGCGACCGCAGGTCCCGCGACATGGAGCGCGTCGTATGAGCCTCGACACCCGCGCCAGGGCCGCCACCCGGCCCGGGCCGCCGGACGCCGGGCACACCGCGCCCACCGGCGTCCGCGCCTGGGTCCGCGACCTCGGCATGGGCCTGCGCTTCGCCGTCGGCGGCGGCCGAGAGGGCTGGACCCGCACGCTGCTGACCGCCGTCGGCGTGGGGCTCGGCGTGGCGCTGCTGCTCGGCGCCTCCTCCGTGCCCCACCTGCTCCAGAGCCGCGAGAACCACACGGCGGCCCGCTCGGGCGACGACTTCTCCGGCAAGCGCGTCAAGCGGAGCGAGTCGACCGTCCTGCAGCGCGACGCCCCGACCGACTTCCGCGACTCCACGATCGGCGGCCGCGTCCTGCGCGCCGAGGGGGACCGCCCGGTGCTGCCGCCCGGCCTGGAGAAGATTCCGGCGGACGGCGAGATGGTCGTCTCGCCCGCCCTGCGCGACCTCCTGAACAGCTCCGACGGCGCCCTGCTGAAGGACCGGTTCAGCGGCTACCGGATCGTCGGCACCATCGGCGACGCGGGCCTGGTCCACCCCCAGGAGCGCTACTTCTACGCGGGCTCCGACACCCTCACCCAGGCCAAGGGCGGCCACCGCGTGTCGGAGTTCGGCTACGAGACGCCCGCGGAACCCTTCGATCCGCTGCTGGTCGTGCTCGTCGTCCTGATGTGCGTGGTCCTGCTGACACCGGTCGTCATCTTCATCGGCACGGCCGTCCGCTTCGGCGGCCGCCGCCGACCGCCGTCTCGCCGCGCTGCGCCTGGTCGGCGCGGACGCCCGCGCGGTGCGCCGGATCGCGGCGGGCGAGGATCTCGGCGCGCTGCTCGGCCTCGCGGTCGGCGGCGCCCTCTTCCTGGGGCTGCGTCAGCTGATCGGCACGATCGACATGTGGCAGATCAGCGCCTTCCCCGCCGACCTGACGCCGGTGGCCTCCCTCGCCGCGCTGGTCCTGGTGGCCGTCCCGGTCACGGCCGTCGTCGTGACGCTGATCTCGCTGCGGGCCGTGTCCATCGAACCGCTGGGCGTCATGCGCAGCACCAAGGTCCGCAAGCGGCGGCTGTGGTGGCGTGTCCTGATGCCGCTCGCGGGCTTCGGCATCCTGCTCGCCGCGGGCCGCGTCGGCGGTGACTACGGGCCGCCGGTGTACGCCATCGGCGCGGGCGCCACGCTCACCCTGGTGGGCCTGGCCGCGCTGCTGCCCTGGCTCGTCGAGGCGAGCGTGTCCCGGCTGCGCGGCGGCCCCGTGCCCTGGCAACTGGCCAGCCGCAGACTCCAGTTGAGCAGCGGTACGGCGGCCCGCGCGGTGAGCGGCATCACGGTGGCGGTGGCCGGCGCGGTCGCCCTGCAGATGCTGTTCGGCGCGATGCACGACGACTTCAACCGGATGACGGGGGCGGACACCGCCCGCGCCAAGATCTCGGTGCGCGCCGACATCGGTGACGCCGCGCTCGCCGACAAGATGATCGACGGCTTCCGCACCACCAAGGGCGTCAAGCGGGTCATCGCCACGGTCTCCACGTACGCCGTCAAGCCCGGCCGGCTGAAGAAGTCCGAGGACCTCCGTCCCACCACGGAGCTGACGGTCGGCACCTGCGCCAACCTGCGCGAACTGGCCCGCATCGGCCGGTGCGAGGACGGCGACACCTTCGTCGTCCACACCAAGGACAAGCGGATGAACAGCTGGGTCGACGAGGCGGCCCGCCCGGGCAAGCCGCTCGACCTGAACCCCATCAGCTGGGACGAGCCCGGCCACCGGCACGTCCTGTGGACGCTGCCCGCCGACGCCCGCGTGGTCACCGCCCGTCCCGACCCGGGCGGCGACCTGCACGACGGCGTCTACGCCACTCCCGGCGCGGTCGACAAGTCCAAGCTGGTCGACGCCTCGACGAGCGCCATGATCCAGGTCGACCCGGACACCCCGGACGCCGAGGAGTACGTCCGCAACACCGCGGCCCGCCTCGACCCGTTCCTGGACGTGCGGACCCTGCGCGCGGTCGAACGCGACCAGCAGTACGCGACCGTCCAGACCGGTCTCCAGGTCGGCGCACTGGCGACGATGACGCTGATCGCGGCCTCCATGCTGGTGTCGATGCTGGAACAACTGCGCGAGCGCAAACGGCTCCTCGCGGTGCTCACGGCCTTCGGCACGCGTCGCGGCTCGATGGCGTGGTCGGTCCTGTGGCAGACGGCGATCCCGGTCGCGGTCGGCCTGGCGCTCGCCGTCGCGGGCGGCCTCGGCCTCGGCTGGGTCATGGTCCGCATGATCGACAAGCCGGTCACCGACTGGTGGAAGTTCGTGCCCCTGACCGGCGCGGGCGCCGTCCTCGTCGCGGCCGTGACGCTGCTCAGCCTGCCGCCGCTGTGGCGCATGATGCGGCCGGAGGGCCTGCGCTCGGAGTAGCCCCTGAAGCGGTACGTCCGCCGCCGGTGCGGGGTGTCACACCACCCGCACCGGCAGCGGCCGTACCGCACCTCTGAGCGCCTCGGCCAGCTGTTCGTACTCCGCCGCGCGCGCCGCCCCCGTCCGCATCGCGAGCGCGATCCGCCGGGTCGGCGCCGGGTCGGCGAAGTACCCGGTGAGCAGCTGGTTGCTGCGGCTGGTCTCCACGCGCAGGGCGGTGCGCGGCAGCAGCGTCACGCCGAGCCCGCCGGCCACCAGCTGGACGAGGGTGGAGAGCCCGGCGGCGGTCGTGGTCACCGGGGCGTCGGCGCGGCCCGCCTCGCGGCAGATGTCCAGGGCCTGGTCGCGCAGGCAGTGCCCCTCGTCCAGCAGGAGCAGGTGCAGCTCCTTCAGCGCCTCGCGCGGGATGCCCTCGCGGCCGCCGAGCCAGTGGTCCAGCGGGGTGACGAGCACGAAGTCCTCGTCGAAGAGCGGCAGTTCGGTGATGCCCGGCATGCCGAGCGGCACCGCGAGCAGCAGCAGGTCGAGCCGCCCGGCCGCCAGCCCTTCGAGCAGCGAGGAGGTCTGCTCCTCGTGCACCTGGAGGTCCAGGTCCGGGTACTTCTCGTGGACCAGCGTGATCACCGTCGGCAGCAGGTACGGCGCCACGGTGGGGATCACGCCGAGCCGCAGCGCCCCGGTGAACGGCGCCTTCACGGCGTCGGCCTCCTCCATGAGCGCCTCGACCTCGCCGAGGACGGCCCGGACGCGCACGGCGAGGCGTTCCCCGGCCGGGGAGAGCAGCACCTTGCGGGTGGTGCGCTCCAGGAGCTGGACACCCAGTGCCTCCTCCAGGGCCGCGACGGCGCCGGACAGGGCGGGCTGGCTCATCCCGATCGCCGCGGCCGCGTCCCTGAAGTGCAGGTGTTCCGCCACCGCGGCGAAGGCGCGCAGCTGCGCCAGGCTGGGCTGTTTGCCGTTGCTCTGCTTGCCCCTATTTATGGCTCGCACTGATAGCAACCTCCGATCAACATGACCCAGTCTAGCTATTTCCCTAATCAATGCACCCTGTGCCACCATCGAGATCCGTCCAACCCGCAGGAAAGTCCCCAAAAGGGATTTACCTCGTCGCAAGGAGTACGTGTGCTCACTGTCGGTGACAAGTTCCCCGAGTTCGACCTGACCGCCTGTGTCTCCCTGGAGAAGGGCGCGGAGTTCGAGCAGATCAACCACAAGACCTACGAGGGCAAGTGGAAGATCGTCTTCGCGTGGCCCAAGGACTTCACCTTCGTGTGCCCGACCGAGATCGCGGCCTTCGGCAAGCTGAACGACGAGTTCGCCGACCGTGACGCCCAGATCCTCGGCTTCTCCGGTGACTCCGAGTTCGTGCACCACGCCTGGCGCAAGGACCACCCGGACCTGACCGACCTGCCCTTCCCGATGCTGGCCGACTCCAAGCACGAGCTGATGCGCGCGCTCGGCATCGAGGGCGAGGACGGCTTCGCGCAGCGCGCCGTCTTCATCGTCGACCAGAACAACGAGATCCAGTTCACGATGGTGACCGCCGGTTCCGTGGGCCGTAACCCCAAGGAGGTCCTCCGGGTCCTCGACGCCCTGCAGACGGACGAGCTGTGCCCCTGCAACTGGAGCAAGGGCGACGAGACCCTCGACCCGGTCGCGCTGCTCTCGGGCGAGTGAACGGAAGGCTCTGACATGGCACTCGACGAACTGAAGTCCGCCGTACCGGACTACGCCAAGGACCTGAAGCTGAACCTCGGCTCGGTCATCGGCAACAGCGACCTGCCGCAGCAGCAGCTGTGGGGCACCGTGCTGGCCTGCGCCATCGCGTCCCGCTCCCCGAAGGTGCTGCGCGAGCTGGAGCCCGAGGCGAAGGCGAACCTCTCCCCCGAGGCGTACACCGCCGCCAAGTCGGCCGCCGCCATCATGGCGATGAACAACGTCTTCTACCGCACGCGTCACCTGCTCTCCGACCCGGAGTACGGGACGATGCGCGCCGGTCTGCGGATGAACGTCATCGGCAACCCCGGCGTCGAGAAGGTCGACTTCGAGCTGTGGTCCCTCGCGGTCTCCGCGATCAACGGCTGCGGCCAGTGCCTGGACTCGCACGAGCAGGTCCTGCGCAAGGCCGGCGTCGACCGTGAGGTCATCCAGGAGGCGTTCAAGATCGCCGCGGTCATCCAGGCCGTGGGCGTCACGCTGGACTCCGAGGCGCACCTCGCCTAGGTCATATGAGAAGGGGCCCGGAACCATTGGTTCCGGGCCCCTTCTCGTATGCCTGGCACGCCGAGCGTGCCGTACGACCGCGTACTACTGCTGCTGCTGCGGCTCCGCCGGCGGCGCGACGTCCGCGTCCGTCGCTCCCTGCGGCTGCGGCTTGGGCGCCGCCTTCAGCGCGGCCTCGCGGGAGTACGCCCGCAGATAGCCGACCACCGTGTTCGTCACGGCGACCAGCGGCACCGCCACGACCGCCCCGCCGATCCCGGCGACCATGCCGCCCGCGGCGACCGACAGGATCACCGCCAGCGGATGCACGCGCACCGCGCGGCCGAGGATGAACGGCTGCAGGATGTGCCCCTCGATCTGCTGCACCGCGAGGACCACCGCCAGCGCCATCACCGCCGTGAACACGCCCTGGGTGACCAGCGCGACGACCACCGCGAGCGCCCCGGAGACCACGGCACCCACCAGCGGCACGAACGACGCCAGGAAGATGATGACGGCCAGCGGCACCGCCATCGGCACCCCGAGGAAGTAGATGCCGAGGCCGATGAAGATGGCGTCGATCATGGCCACTATCACCGTGCCGCGCACATAGGCGGTGAGCGTGCGCCAGGCGCGCGGCCCCGCCCCCGCGATACCGGGCCGCGCCTGGGCGGGCACCAGCTTCAGGAACCACAGCCAGATGCGCCTGCCGTCGTACAGCAGGAAGAGCGTGGAGAACATCGCGAGCAGGATGCCGGTCAGTGCCTCGACGATGACGGTGACGCCTTCGAGGCCCGCGGAGGTCAGCTCCTCGGTGTTGGCGCCGACCGCGTCGCGCAGACTCGTCGCGATGTCGTTGATCTGGTCCTCGGTCACGTGGAAGGGGCTGTTGAGCAGCCACTTGCGCAGATCCTCGATGCCGTCCTGGACCTGACCGGACAGCTCGTCGGCGTTCTCCATGACCTGCCAGACCACGAACCAGCCGACCAGCCCCATGATGACGAAGCCGAGGATCGCGGTGACGGCGGTCGCGAGACCCCGCGGCAGGCCGACCCTTCTGAGCCGGGCCACGGTGGGCTGGAGCAGCGCGGTGATCAGCAGCGCGGCCACGAAGGCGAGCACCACCAGCTGCACCGCGCTGATGACCTTCATCAGGACCCAGAGCGTGCCCGCGAGGACGAGCAGCCGCCACCCGGCCTCGGCGGCGACCCGCATGCCCCACGGCACGGCGGCGGCGGGGTCGGGTCTGGCGGCGACGGCCGGTGCGTACGTCGGCGGCGGGGGCACGTGGTCGAGTTCCTCGCCCGCGACGTCGTCCGGCTCGTGGGCGTCCGGCTCGTCGTCCTTGGCCCGCTTCTCGTTCAACCGCTCGCCTATCTCACTCAGTCCGGCACCGATCCGGCCGAGCCACCCTGGCACTCGCGACATGATCCGTCCTCTACCCCGGTCTTTCTCCACCACTCCCCCCTGGAGCCGTCCGCACCGACCGTACACGGGAGAAACCCCCCACCGTAGGACGGTGGGGGGTCTCCCGGGGTTGAGCGCGGCAGAACCGGGGTGCGGCTAGTACCAGTTGTTGTTCTGCCAGAAGTCCCAGGCGCCGCAGGGGCTGCCGTAGCGGTCGTTCATGTAGTTCAGGCCCCACTTGATCTGCGTGGCCGGGTTGGTCTGCCAGTCGGCGCCCGCCGAGGCCATCTTGGAACCGGGCAGCGCCTGGACGAGGCCGTAGGCACCCGAGGAGGCGTTGACGGCCTTGTAGTTCCACGTGGACTCGTGGTTGACGATGTTGCTGAAGCACTGGAACTGGTCGCCGGGGACCATCTGCCGTGCCATCGCCTGGACCTGAGCGACCGTGTAGGAGCCCTGGGGGGTGAAGCTGGAGGCGTCGCGGGCCGAGGAGCGGCTGGCCTTGGTCTCGGCCTTGTCCTCGCGCTCCTTCTTGGCGGCGGCCTTCTGCGCTTTCTCGGCGGCCTCCGCCTTCTCCGCGGCCCGCTGCTTCTCGATCGCCGATGCGGCGGCCTGCTTGCGGGCCTCCTCCGCGGCGGTCTTCTTCGCGGCGGTGTCGGCGGCCATGGCCTGCGCGTCGGCCTGCTGCGTCAGGGACGCGGTCTGGACCTGGGCCTGCTGACCCGCGGGGATCTCTGCGAGGAGCGTCGCGTCGCTGGCCGCTGCCTCGAAGTCGTTCGTGTTCGAGGGCTGGGTGTTGCCCGAGGCGACACCCACGACAGCTCCGACGGTGGTGACCGCGGTGGCTGACGCCACGGCGAATCCCCGGACCGAAATCCGGCTCACACGGTTTCCTTCCAGCATCGCCCGCATAGGTGACCTCGCGGACGCAATCGTGCCCCTGACGCTGGCCTCCGCTTGCGATCGGTCACGGGAGGCACGGACCCGGTGGGCAACTCCCGTGAGGGGAGCGCCGCGTGGTGCTTCGGGCGGCATGCGACGGCCACTATGAAGTTCTGGGGTTCGGTACCGCTGGGGGTACAGGTGTGTCGCATGCGGGGCCTGACAGGACTGAGACTCTGCCGCAGCCGGACACCGCAAGGCAATTCTCCGTTGCGTGGGAAAGCTCACACCCCGTTTGCCCCAGGTGTTTTGCGGAAAGTGCCGCGCACGCCGACGCCGCCCGGCTAGGCTCCTTCGCTTCGCCGGACGGCGTCAACTTCCGTACGTTTGCCGTGAACTGCCTCAGATGTGGCCGTCCTCCAGCATTTCGGTCACCAGGGCCGCGATCTGCGAACGCTCGGACCGCGTGAGGGTGACGTGCGCGAAGAGCGGATGACCCTTCAGTTTCTCGACGACGGCGACCACTCCGTCGTACCGCCCCACGCGGAGGTTGTCGCGCTGGGCGACGTCATGGGTCAGTACGACACGGGAGTTCGCCCCGATCCTGGACAACACGGTCAGCAGGACGTTCCGCTCCAGGGACTGGGCCTCGTCCACGATGACGAACGCGTCGTGCAGCGAGCGGCCGCGGATGTGGGTGAGCGGCAGCACCTCCAGCATCCCGCGCGCGCTGATCTCCTCGATGACCTCTTTGCCCGCCACCGAACCGAGCGTGTCGAAGACCGCCTGCGCCCACGGGCCCATCTTCTCGGCCTCGGTGCCGGGCAGATAGCCCAGTTCCTGCCCGCCGACCGCGTACAGCGGGCGGAAGACCATCACCTTCTGGTGCTGGCGGCGCTCCAGGACGGCCTCCAGGCCCGCGCAGAGCGCGAGCGCCGACTTGCCGGTGCCGGCGCGCCCGCCCATCGAGACGATGCCGATGTCCGGGTCGAGGAGGAGGTCGAGCGCGATCCGCTGCTCCGCGCTCCTCCCCTTGATGCCGAAGGCCTCCCGGTCACCGCGTACGAGGCGGACGTTGCCCTCCGCGGTGACGCGGCCGAGCGCCTTGCCCTTCGCGGACTGGATGGTGAGTCCGGTGTGCACGGGCAGGTCGGCCGCCTCGGGGACGTACAACTGGTCCTCCTCGAAGAGGAGGTCCACCTGTTCGCCGGAGAGGGCCAGCTCGGACATGCCGGTCCAGCCGGAGTCCGTGACGGCGAGTTCGGCGCGGTACTCCTCGGCGAGCAGCCCGACCGAGGACGCCTTGATCCTCAGCGGCAGGTCCTTGGAGACGACCGTGACGTCGTACCCCTCCGCCTGGAGGTTGCGGGCCACGGCGAGGATGCGGGAGTCGTTGTCCCCCAGCTGGTAACCGGCCGGGAGCACGCCGGGATCGGAGTGGTTCAGCTCGACGCGCAGCGAGCCGCCCAGGTCCCCGATCGGGATGGGGGCGTCCAGGCGGCCGTGCCGGACGCGGAAGTCGTCCAGCAGGCGCAGGGCCTGCCGGGCGAAGTAGCCGAGCTCCGGATGGTGCCGCTTGGCCTCCAGCTCCGTCACCACGACGACGGGCAGCACGACTTCGTGCTCGTCGAAGCGGGTCGGGGCTTTCGGGTCGGCCAGCAGGACGCTGGTGTCGAGAACATAGGTGCGCCTGTCGGGCATGCGGCGCTTTGTGCTGGTCACCACGGAAGGACGTACCCCCTCGGATGAGGTCGCTGAGCGACGGGAGGGATGCCGGGCGGGCCGGCGGGTGTGAACCGGACCGGACGCGGCCGCGATGCGCGGGCCGAGCGCCGGCCCTCCACGTCGCCCGCGTGGAGCACACGGTCGTCCTGGTGCAAAGGGCCTCCCGGGCGGACGGCCCATGCCGCCCGCTGAGATACGACGTCCCTTTCGGACACTGCTCGGACGTCGACCTGGAGGCTTTATTCCCTTCAACCAGCGCGGCCATGCCAGGGCATATGACGACGCGTTGGTTAACTCCCGGTGACCCGGGCCTCAGGGGCGGTACGCGGTTCAGCCGCCGTAGCGGCGGTGGCGGGCCGCGTAGTCGCGCAGCGCGCGCAGGAAGTCGACCTTGCGGAACGCCGGCCAGAAGACTTCGCAGAAGTAGTACTCGGAGTGGGCCGACTGCCAGAGCATGAAGCCCGAAAGGCGCTGCTCGCCGCTGGTGCGGATCACCAGGTCGGGGTCGGGCTGGCCGCTGGTGTAGAGGTGCTTGGAGATGAGGTCGATGTCGACGCTCTCCGCGACCTCTTCCAGGCTGGTGCCCTTGTCCGCGTGCTCCAGGAGCAGCGAGCGGACCGCGTCGGCGATCTCCTGGCGGCCGCCGTACCCCACGGCGACGTTGACCAGTATCCCGGTGTTGTCGTGGGTGGCCTGCTCGGCTTCCTTCATGACGGCCTGGGTGCGGGCGGGCAGCAGGTCGAGGGCGCCGACGTGGTGCACGCGCCAGCGGCCGTCGGCGACGAGCGAGCGGACCGTGGCCTCGATGATGCCGAGGAGCGGGGTCAGCTCCTCCTCGGGCCGGTCGAAGTTGTCGGTGGAGAGCATCCACAGCGTGACGACCTCGACGTCGGTCTCGGCGCACCAGCCGAGGAACTCCTCGATCTTGTACGCGCCGGCCTGGTGGCCCTGTGCGGTGGTCCCCCCGGACGCCTTGGCCCAGCGGCGGTTGCCGTCGAGGATGACCCCGATGTGCTTGGGCACCTGGGCGTGGTCGAGACGGCCTTCCACCCGGCGTGCGTAAAGTCCGTACACCAGGTCGCGCAGGTTCACGTCTGTCAGCCCCTCCAGCAGATGGTGGTCTCAAGGGGTGTGCGTAGGGCAGTCCCCGAGGGCGACACCCTACCGCTGCGGGGCCCGCCCGCCGAAGTCGGGCCCGGGTGACGCGGTCGGTTCCCGGCCGCTGACGGTCTCTGTGCAGGTCGCTGAAGTAGCTTCTCCTCATGAACGACACGTCTTCGTACCGCGCGGCCCCGGGCCGTTACGACTCGATGGAGTACCGGCGCACGGGCCGCAGCGGCCTGAAGCTGCCCGCGGTCTCCCTCGGCCTGTGGCACAACTTCGGTGACGACAAGGCCCTGGACACGCAGCGCGCGATCCTGCGCCGCGCCTTCGACCTGGGCGTCACCCACTTCGACCTGGCGAACAACTACGGTCCGCCGCCCGGTTCCGCGGAGCTGAACTTCGGCAAGATCTTCGCGCAGGACTTCGCCGCGTACCGCGACGAACTGGTCATCTCCACCAAGGCCGGCTACCTCATGCACCCCGGCCCGTACGGCGAGTGGGGCAGCCGCAAGTACCTGCTGTCGTCGCTGGACGCCTCGCTGAAGCGGATGGGTCTCGACTACGTCGACATCTTCTACTCCCACCGCTTCGACCCGGAGACCCCGCTGGAGGAGACGATGGGCGCGCTCGCGTCCGCCGTCCAGCAGGGCAAGGCGCTGTACGTGGGCGTCTCCTCGTACAACAGCGAACAGACCGCCGAAGCCGCGCGCCTGCTGCGGGAGATGGGCGTCCCGGCCCTCATCCACCAGCCGTCGTACTCGATGATCAACCGCTGGACGGAGGAGGACGGGCTGCTCGACACGCTGGAGGAGGCGGGCATGGGCTGCATCTCCTTCGTGCCGCTCGCCCAGGGCCTGCTGACGAACAAGTACCTGAAGGGCATCCCGGAGGGCTCGCGCGCCACGCAGGGCAAGTCCCTCGACCCGGACCTGCTGAGCGACGAGGTCGTGCGCCGGCTGAACGGCCTCAACGACATCGCGGCGGGCCGCGGTCAGTCGCTCGCCCAGCTCGCCCTCAACTGGGTGCTGCGCGACGAGCGGATGACATCGGCGCTGATCGGCGCATCAAGCGTCACGCAGCTGGAGGAGAACGTGGCGGCCCTGGCCGGGCCGAAGCTCACGGACGAGGAGCTGGCGGCGATCGACACCTTCGCGGTGTCGACGCCGGGCACGAACATTTGGGCGGGGCGCGGCTGAGGCGGCGTACGTGCGTACGTGGTGTAGGCGACGTACGCGGTGTATGTGTGCGCCGCGGCGGTTCTGTGGGGGCGTGCAGGGCCGGGCTTGGGCGCTCGGGGTCGGGCTGAGGAGCGCGGGGGCGGGCTGAGGCGCGTCGGAGCGGTTGTGGGCGTGTGGGTCAGCTGTGGGCGCGTGGGCGCTTGAACCACGCGCCTGCGGCGCCCTGGGAGAGCAGGACGACGACGGCGATGGCGCCGAGCAGGGGCAGGAGTCCCACCGGGTTGCCGTTGGCCGCTCCACCGAGGCCCATCGCTATCTGCACGCTCATCAGGACGATGCAGGTGATGCGGATGCCGTTGCCGACGCTCCCGAAGCGGAAGGCCATGCCGGCCGTCACCAGGAGGCAGAGGTTCACTCCGAGCGCGGCGCCCGCCGTCTCGGGGTTGACAACGGCGATCAGCATGGCCGAGCCGAGGACGGTGAGCCCGGCGAGGACCCAAATGACGATCTGCGCGGCGCGGACGACGCCGGGCATCCGCTGCGGGACCTGCAGGCCGGGGGCGAAGCCGTACTGCCCGTAGGCGTGGCCGGGGTCCTGCGCGGGGCCCGGGTACGCGGGGAGGCCCGGCTGCGGGGTGTTCGGGGCGCTGGGCGGTGGGGGGAAGTGGTCAGACATGTACCTGACCATAACGGGGAGTTGATCTTGCCCTGCCGTCACCCGGCCCCGGCTTGAACGCGGGCACAAAAAAACGGCCGTCCGTGGGGGGGAGGACGGACCGGCCCGAGGGGGGGTTTCCACCATAACCCTTCGTGAGGGATTTGGCGTGCATCGGCGTGCCACAACTACTCTCCGAGACCGCGCGACGACTCCGAGAGCCCGTTCTCCCGGCGGAATCCGGGGTTCTGCGGCGGGTTTCGGCCGCGCGCGGCGGTACTCCACATGGGGGACCCGGCGGCGGGGCGCGTGCTTGACGCGCCGGGTGTGCGCGCCGGTAACTTCGCCGGATGGCGACGTTGAGGGTCTTCGGCCCGCCTCCGGGGCCCGACGGGGAGATCTCCACGGAGGTCTCCGGGATCTCCACTGCGGCCCCTCTGGAGCTTCCCGTGGAGATCGCGGACTCGGCGCGGGCCCGGCGGCGGGGACTGCTCGGCCGTACCGGCATCACGGGGGTGCTGCTGCTGACGCCGGCGTGGTGCGTGCACACCGTGGGGATGCGGTTCGCGGTTGATGTGGCCTATCTGGACCGCGAGTGGCGCGTGCTGTCCGTTCGGACGATGCGCCCGGGACGGATCGGGCTGCCGCGCCCCCGGGCCCGGCACGTGATCGAGGCGGCGGCCGGGTCGCTGGCCGGGTGGGGCGTGCGCCGGGGCACGCGGCTCGCCGTGCACGGCCCGGAATGACGGCTCGCGGCGCCGCGCGGCCCCCTCCACCGCGCGGCACCGCACGCGTGGCTTTGCTCACGTGAATTAGCCTTGGTCTGAACTTACGTGACGCTTAGGGGCAGATCGAGCCAGTATTGATAACGATGCGGAATCAAGGCTTCGATTCTGGGGCTTGAGGGGCGGTCTGGGGCTTGCGAGGCGGTGCGGCACGGAGGCGGACTTTGCCCGGATCGCCCCATCAGGCGGTGTTCTCCGTCCTGTTCGCCGGGTCGGTCTTGTCGGTGCCGGACGGGTGCCGGTGCCGGGGCCGGTGACGTCCACCGCGGGTCGAGCCCGCAGGCGTACGCGCACCGTGCCCTGCGCACGGCCAACTCATGAGGCGGGCCCCGTACTTATTGGACGTACGGATGGATGGAGTGGATGGGGGCCTTGGGGCGGCGGGTGTCAGCAGGGCCGGGCGGGCTTGCGGAGGTCGAAGAGGTGGCGCGAGCTGTGCGCCACGAAGGGGCCTTCGGCCTGAATGCGCTCGTGCAGCTCGCGCAGCCGCGGGCGGTACTTCTCCACGCTGAAGTCGGGCACCATCCACACCACCTTGCGCAGGAAGTGGACGACGGCTCCGATGTCGAAGAACTCCATCCGCAGCCGTTCGGCCCGTAGGTCCGCGACCTCCAGGCCCGCCGCCTCGGCCTCGGCGCGCTCCAGGTCGGGGTGGCGGCCGTTCCGCACCTCCGCCGGCTGCGGCCCGAGGAAGTACTCGACGAGTTCGAAGACGCTGGCGGGCCCGACGTGCTGCGCGAAGTACGTGCCGCCGGGGCGCAGCACGCGGGCGATCTCGGCGAAGCGGGGCTGGACCGGGTGGCGGCTGGTGACCAAGTCGAAGGCGGCGTCCGCGAACGGCAGCGGGGCGTCCTCGGGCGAGGCGACCACGGCCACGCCTCGCGGGTGCAGCAGGGCGGTGGCCTTGGCGACGTTCGCGGGCCAGCCCTCCGTGGCGACGGCCAGAGGGGGCAGCGTGGCCGCGGAGGCCAGCACTTCACCGCCGCCGGTCTGGATGTCGAGCGAGGCTTTCGCCGCCGCGAGGCGCTCCGCCATCGCCTCGGAGTAGCGCCATGAGGGCCGTGCTTCGGTGGCCCGGCCCTCGAACCAGGAGAAGTCCCAGCCGGCGGTGGGCGCGGCCTCGGCTTCGGCGACGAGGTCGTCGAAGGTGCGGGGCGAGGGGGTGCGGTCGCCGTCGGCGGGCTCTGTGGGGTGGCTGGGGCTGTTGTTCATGGGGCAATCGTGGCATTGGTGCGGTTCTTGTACGTCGCGGGTTTTGGGTCGGCGCGGCGGGTTTGGTGGGGGCGGGAGGGGGAGGCGTGTCAGAGGGTGGGGCTGGTGGTCTCGCTGTAGCTGACGCTGTCGCCGTTGCTGGTGCTGGTGCTGGTGTTGTTGATGTCGCTGGCGCTGTTGCCGTTGCTGGTGCTGTTGCCGGTTGTTCCGCGCGGGAAGGAGACCTCCACGCGACGGTTCTTCTTCCGGCCCTCCTCGGAGCCGTTGTCCGCGATCGGGTAGTCCTCGCTGTAGCCGCGTACGGAGAAGGTGACCTCGGGGCCGAGGTGCCCCGCCAGTTCGTCGTGCACCGCTTCGGCGCGCTGCCGGGAGAGTTTCTTGCCGTGGCCGTAGGAGCCGAGGTTGTCCGTGAAGCCGAACACCCTTACGTCCGTCGCCTTCTGCGCCTTGGCCTCCTCGGCGATGGCCTTGATACGGGCGTTCGCCTCCGGGTTCAGCTTCGCGCTGTCCTTGGGGAACAGGACCTCCGCCTGCAGCGCGAACTTGACGTCCGTATTGGTGTCCTCGCGGCGCTCCTCACCGCCGAGGTCCTCGACGACGGACTTGATGTCCAGCACCTTGGCGGGCGCGAGCGTGGCCCCGTCGGCCAGCTTCAGCCCCGGGCTGTTGGAGTCGACCTCGGGGGGCGGGGAGGTGGTGGTGCTGCCGGGGGGGCGCGGTGGGGTCCTCGTCGTCGGCCAGGGCGGGGGCGGGTGAGCTGGGCGAGGCCCTTGAGGAG